>NZ_RXHX01000004.1:0-320441 GCF_005930655.1 Pseudomonas sp. FSL W5-0299 | reverse complement strand
ACCCTGATTGAAACGGGTCACCCGGTAAGCCAGCGTGTGCGTCCCGGTCAGCCAATGCCTGGGTTCGACCCACAAGGTCACCCGCTGACCGACTTCGGCGTCGTCGGTGATAATGTGCTGATTGACCACCTGGTCGTCGAACTGCAGCTCGACCTTGTCGCCTTTGCCCATGCTTGACCAGGCCGGGACGTAGACCTTGAGCCCGTTGATGGGGAAGTTGTCCAGGGCGGCGGCGCGGTTGATTGCCCAGACGTCAGTGGAAGAGTCCAGTAGACGGGCACCGGGGATTTCTGGTTCACGCAGCAGCATGGAAACAAGGTGACGGACGGGTTGCACGAGCATGGGGAGACTCCTGTCGAGGGGGGATGTGCGACGGAGTCATTTAAGGTGTTAGACCGTGCGGTTGGCTACTGTCAGAAATAACAGGTAAGTCCCTGTTTCCGATAAGCGGTAATGCATTAGCAGGATTGGCGTTAACCGGCCTACATCGGCTCCGGCGGCCCGATCAACCGTCCCATGACCCCGAACAACCCCAACGCCCGAATCACCTCGAGCTCGCCTTTGGTCTCGACCATCTCCGCAATCAACGGCAAATCAATGCTGTTGGTCGCCCGGTAGATCGCATCAATAAACACCCGCTTGTCACTCTGCTCATCAATGTGGCGGATGTACGCCCCATCGATTTTCAAGTACGCCAATCCAAGCTGCGTCAGGTTGCCGATCTGGCTGAAGCTGCCGCCAAAGTGCTGCAAGCCGATGCGATAACCGGTGTCGAGCAGGCTGTGGCTCAGGCGTTGCAGTTCATCGGGGGGCGGCAGTTGGCGTTCGTCGATTTCCAGGGTCAGCAGAGGTGCCAGATCGGGCAGTGACTCGAGCATGTCGACGATTTGTCGCAGTTGCGCCGGGTCGCGCAAGGTGCTGCCGGAGAGGCTCAACGCCAAGGGCCAGCGGTTGACGATGAGGTAGTCGAGGGTGGCTTCGAGCATCGCCAGGTCGAACCGCGCGGTCCAGCCGAGACGCTCGATCCACGGCAGGAAATGCCCGGCGGCGATGGCCTCGCCTTGCGGGTCGAGCAGGCGCGCGAGGACTTTGTGGTGCAGCACCTGGCTGGTGTCGGCGCATTGCACCACGGGTTGGAAATACAGCTGCATTTTGCCCTCGGTGAGGGCGTCGTCGATCCAGGTGCGCCAGTCGTGTTGGGTGTGGTTCGTCGCGGTATCGGAGCGGGCCAGATGCACCCACGGCCGTTCGGGATGTTGCTGGGCCTGAGCCAGTGCTTGATCGAGGCGCAGCAGGACGTCGCTGGCCGGTTCGCCGGGCTGATAAGCGACCACGCCCAAATGCGCCACGGGCATGCAATCGCTGGCACCGGTCAGGCGCAGATTTTCCAGGGTGGCGCTGATTTCCGAGGCGAGTCGGGCGGCTTCGGTACTGTCCAGGCCGGGGGTCAGCAGGCTGAACTCACCACCACGATTGCGCGCCGCCAGCCAGGTACGGCGTTCAGGCAGCTGCGTCAGACGCTTGAGCAATTCGCCGACGGCGCTGATCAGCCCGTCGGTGCGCAGTCCGCCCAGGCGCTGGTTGAGGCCGATCAGGTCGTTGATCCGCAGCATCAGTAAATGGCCGTCACTGCTTTGCTCGGAAACCAATAAATGGTCGGCCAGTTGTTCATCCAGCAAGCGTCGATTGGCCAGGCCGGTGAGGCTGTCCTGATAAGACTCGGCGCGCAGTTTTTCGCTGCGCGTGGCTTCTTCGGAAAACAGCGCCTTGAGCTTTTCGACCATCTGATTCATGGCCAGCACCACACGCCTCAGTTCAGGTGTGCGTGGCAATTTGGGCAGGCTGAGGAACTCGCGTTTGCTGATGGCTTCGGCCTGCCTGACCATTTTGTCGAGCGGGCGCAATTGCCGGCGTAACAACCATCCACCGAATACGGCGCTGAGCAATCCGCAGACCAACAGCCAGATCAGGCTGCCGAGGGTGCTGTCCCAGAGTTTGGCCAGGGCGAACTGCGGATTGCTCAGCACTTCGACCCGCGCCACCTGTTCCCAACCGCGCATGACCAGGGCATCGCCACCTTCCGGGCGCAGGTTGACCAGGCTCACAAACCAGCCGGGCACGCCATCGATCTGTGCCGGCGCGCTGCGCTCCACCAGCACTTGTCCATCGACGATATTGACGACGCGGATGCTGCGGAAATAGCCGCTGTCGAAAATCGAGCTGACCATCAATTCGGTCATCGCCGGGTCGTCGATCTGCGCGGTCAACGATAAACCCAAGGCGGTGGCAGCGTCCTGGGCGTGGGAGCGCAACTGGCCGAGCATCTGTTCACGGGAGCTTTCCAGGCTGACAAAAAAACTGCCGCTGAAGGCCACCAGCAAGAACAGGCAAATGGCGAGAAACAACTGTTTGCGCAGTGACATAAAACGCTCCTTGCGATGGCGGCTAGCCTTCGCCCACGGCGAACCCTTCGGCTTGCATCTTTTTCAACACGTCTTGCCAACGCGACAACTTCTTCGAGTCGCTGCTGCGTTTGCCGCCATTGGCCCCCGGCAAGTACAGGCCTTCGGCATTGAAGGCGTACACCGGCAACAGGTCTTTGCGTTGGGAGGCGGGGCGGATCTCGCCGATCAGGTTGTCGAGCACCAGCGGCTCGGCCGTGGGGCTGCTGTAGAAGGTCAGCACCATGTGCGCCTGGTTTTGGGACAGTGCCTTGACGTAAGTAATGCGCAGTTTCTCGCTGGGAATCCCGAGTTGGCGCAGGCTGAAATATTTCGCCAGGGCGTAGTCTTCGCAGTCGGCGGCGCCCTTGATCAAGGATTCTTCCGGCGTGGCCCAGTAATCGGTCTGGCGCCAGATGCGCGTGTCGTCCTGAAAATTCAGCTGTTGATTGAAGAAGCGATTGACCGCGTCCAGTTGTTCGCGCTCGGGTTGGTTGAGTTCGCTTTTGAGCATTTGACTCCAGGCCTCGATTCTTCCTTGGGCGGGGCCGAGCGGACCGTAGCGCTTTTCGGCGATTTGCAGGATCTGCGTAAAGTTCCAGTTGGCCCACACGCTGCCGAGCCCGGTCAGCAGAAAACTGGCCAGCAGCAGCCATCCGCCGAGCCGAAGTCGGAGCGTTGACCTTCCTGGACTACGCCATCGACGGGACATGTCTGGCTGCTCGGGTGCAGATGACTGAAGTCTAGGCGGTGTTCTTTAAAAGACAGGACTAATCGTCGGGTCGGCAGATGGACCCTGTGGCGAGGGCGCTTGCTCCCGTTCGGCTGCGAAGCAGTCGCCAAACCAATCAATGAGGTCTGTCAGGAGAATTGGGGGGAGGTTCTGGGGATGCTTCGCAACCCAGCGGGAGCAAGCTCCCTTGCCACAGAAGCTCAGGGCTTTTGCAGGGTTTTCTGTTTGAGGATGTAGATCGTCACCAGCACCGCGCTGGTCAGCATGGCCCCTCGCGCCCACGGCAGGGGCACCAGGTAGCAGGAGAACAGGATGCTCACCCACATCAGGCCGATGGCGTAGACCTTGCCCTTGAGCGGGATGCCGTTGCCGTCAAGGTAGTCGCGAATCCACGGGCCAAGCCGTGGATGCCCCACCAGCCATTGATAGAAACGTGGCGAACTGCGGGCGAAACAGGCGGCCGCCAGCAGCAGGAAGGGCGTGGTGGGCAACACCGGCAGGAAAATCCCGATCACCCCCAGCGCTACGCTCAGCCAGCCGATGGCTAGCAGCACGTAACGCAACATCAGGGAGCGGTTGCCTATGGGGTTGTCCATAGGCAAAACCTTAGTGGTGACGTGGCTTGAGGATCGCCGGTTTTTCGTCTGGCGCCTGGCACAGCAGGTACAGCGCGGTCAGGGCTTCCGGGATCTGCACGATCATGTCGTCCATCAGATTGGCGTCTTTGGCGATGTCTTCGAACTCAGGCTGTTCGTCGAACAGACCCGAACCGACCATGATCGGAAGCAGCATTTCGCTGACTTCGTCTTCGGCGGTTTCGAACCAGGCCGCTTCGCGCAGGAACACGCCTTCCATGAAACCGATGCACCAGCCGCGCAGGTCGGAATCGTCCGGCTCTTCGCCCAGGTCCAGGTCGCAAGGCAGCTCGAACTCTTCATCGGAGGCCAGTTGGCGCGCGATGTGAGCCTTGAGGGCCAGCAGGGTGGATTCGATCGCTTCACGCTCGGTGTCGTCGGAGTAATGCGGCTCTTCGGCGAAGAGGGCGTCGATCCATTCACGATCCGGAACCTCTTCGGAACAGATCGACAGCGCAGTGAGGTAGCCGTGGGCGGCCACGTAGTCCAGCGCCTCGTCGTGCAGTTCGTCGGCGTCGAGGAAGACTTGCAAACGGGTTAGTTGCTCAGCGAAGGACATTAAAGGGCTACCTTGGGGAATTAACAGATGCGGGAATTCTAGGCCTTCTTGAGCGCTCAGGCCAGCCGCGCGGGATATTTGCAACGCTGGGACCTCACAAACACCGCAATCCCTGTGGGAGCGAGCCTGCTCGCGATGAGGTCGGTACATCCAATACATTTATCGCCTGACATGCCGCCATCGCGAGCAGGCTCGCTCCCACAGGTTGTGCGGTGTTTGTCCTTATGTGTCTTCTCAGCGGTGCCCTTTGCAAGGGAGGCCTCGGGTATACTCGCGCGTTTTGTGATGCCCTGCTGGCGTCGCGGCTGAAATGTGAAGCGTCATGCAATGCGCACTTACGATTTGTCAGTGCAGCCTGCGTGGTTCTGAACCAGCCTTGCAGGGATGTTTCGGTGATTTTTGGAGTTTTTATGCTCGAACAGGCTCAACGCGTCCTCAAGGACATCTTCGGCTACGACAGTTTCCGTGGCCGCCAGGGTGCAATCATTGAGCGCGTGGCCAGTGGCGGTGACGCCTTGGTGCTGATGCCTACCGGCGGCGGCAAATCCTTGTGCTTCCAGGTGCCGGCGCTGCTGCGCGAAGGCCTGGCCGTGGTGGTATCGCCGTTGATCGCACTGATGGACGATCAGGTCGCGACCCTCGAAGAGCTCGGCGTCGCCGCCGCCGCATTGAACTCCACCCTGAGCGCCGAGCAGCAGCGTGATCTCGCCGCGCGGATCAAGCGCGGCGAAGTGAAGATGCTGTATCTGGCGCCCGAGCGTCTGGTCCAGCCACGCATGCTGGCTTTCCTGCAAAGCCTTGAAATCGCCCTGTTCGCCATCGACGAAGCACACTGCGTGTCCCAATGGGGCCATGACTTCCGTCGCGAATACCTGCAACTGGGCCAGTTGGCGGAGCTGTTCCCCAACGTCCCGCGTATTGCCCTGACGGCCACGGCCGACAAGCGCACCCGCGAAGAAATCGTCGACCGTTTGCATCTGCAGAACGCTGAGCGCTTTCTCTCGAGCTTCGACCGTCCGAACATTTTCTACCGCATCGTACCCAAGGAGCAGCCGCGCAAGCAGTTGCTGGCGTTCCTTGCCGAGCGCCGCAGCGATGCCGGTATCGTCTATTGCCTGTCGCGCAAGAAAGTCGACGAAGTTGCAGTGTTCCTCAGTGAGCAAGGTTTTCCGGCGCTGCCGTACCACGCCGGTTTGCCCAACGACACCCGGGCCCATCACCAGAAGCGCTTCCTCAACGAAGAAGGGCTGATCATGGTCGCCACCGTGGCGTTCGGCATGGGCATCGACAAGCCCAACGTGCGCTTTGTCGCCCACCTCGATTTGCCGAAATCCCTTGAGGCGTACTACCAGGAAACCGGTCGCGGCGGCCGTGATGGTCTGCCGGCGGATGCCTGGATGGCTTACGGCCTGCAAGATGTGGTGATGCTCAAGCAGATGCTGCAAAACTCCGAAGGCGATGAGCGCCACAAGCGTCTGGAGCAACACAAGCTCGATGCCATGCTCTCGCTCTGCGAAGAAACCCGCTGCCGTCGGCAAACCTTGCTGGCCTACTTCGACGAAGACATGCCCGAGCCGTGCGGCCATTGCGACAACTGCGTCGATGGCGTGCAGACTTGGGACGCCACCGAGCCGGCCCGTCAGGCGCTCTCGGCAATCTACCGCACCGGCCAGCGTTATGGCGTCGGGCATCTGGTGGACGTGCTGCTGGGCAAGGACAACGAAAAGATCCGCAGCTTCGGCCATCAACACCTGTCGGTGTATGGCGTTGGCAAGGCCATGGGCGAGAGCGAATGGCGCTCCCTGTTCCGCCAGCTGGTGGCCCGTGGCCTGGCAGACATTGACCTCGAAGGCTACGGCGGCCTGCGCCTGAGCGATACGTGCCGGCCGCTGCTCAAGGGCGAAGTGACCCTGGAACTGCGCCGCGACCTCAAGCCGCAGACCACCGCCAAAAGCAGCAAGAGCCAGGCGAGTCAGCTGGTTCGTGGCGAAGAACGCGAACAGTGGGAAGCCTTGCGTGCCTTGCGTCGCAAGCTCGCCGAGGAACATGGCGTGCCGCCTTATGTCATCTTCCCCGACTCGACACTGTTGGAAATGCTCCGCAGCCAGCCAACCTCTCTGGCGGAAATGGCCACGGTCAGCGGCGTCGGCGCACGCAAGCTAGAACGTTACGGCGAAGCCTTCCTCGAAGTGCTGGGCGGTCAGGTCGAGGCACCGAAAGTCGTTGCCGACGTGCGCCACGAGTTGATCACCCTCGCTCGCGCAGGCATGACGCCGCTGCAGATCGCCGGTCAGCTGCAATGCTCGGAAAAGAATGTCTACACCATGCTTGCCGAGGCCATCGGCAAGCAGCAGTTGTCGCTGGAACAAGCGCTGGACCTGCCCGAAGAATTGATGGGCGAAGTTCAGGATGCCTTCCTCGATGGCGAGGGCGAGTTGCCGCCAGTGTCGGAGATTGCCGCGCTGTTCGCCGGGCGAGTGCCGGAAGGTGTCTTGTACTGCGTTCGGGCGGCGCTGCAATCCGAATTCGAGGTTTAAATGACCTGTTACAGTGATGTAACGATTCACTACAGACCAGACCTTGCCTCAAGCCAACGGTCATGCTTAGCTGACTAATAATTAGTTTTTCTCTATTTTCAGTCTAATCATGAGTTTTTTATGCCGTTAACCGATCAACACCGTTTTGGCATGCAACTGGCCCAGATGTCGCGCGGCTGGCGTGCCGAACTGGATCGCCGTCTGGCTGGCCTGGGTCTGTCCCAGGCGCGCTGGCTGGTGCTGCTGCACCTGGCGCGCTTCGAAGAAGCACCGACCCAGCGTGAACTGGCGCAAAGCGTCGGCGTCGAAGGGCCGACCCTGGCCCGGTTGCTCGACAGCCTGGAAACCCAGGGTCTGGTCCAGCGCCAATCCGTGCTGGAAGACCGCCGGGCGAAAAAAATCGTCCTCTGTGCTCCGGCCCGTCCTCTGATCGAACAAATTGAAACCATTGCCACTCAACTGCGCCGCGAACTGTTCGACGGCGTCGATGAGGCGGATTTGAAGGTGTGCATGCGGGTCCACGGGCACATTCTGGCCAACCTGGAAAAATCTTGAGGCATAACCACGCGCCAGCTTTTTGAGATACCCCGTTGGGCAGACTATAAAGAACTACTAGGCAATATCGTGTTCGTACCGGATGTGCGAACGCGTACAGGTTGGTTCTGGTTATCTAAGGGATGCTCATGCTCGAGAGTTGGCACGTTGTATTGAAGTGTTGCGCCAGGCTGCTTCTGGTCGGTGGTGCTGTCACTTACTCGGCATTGGCCCCTGCGCTGGGATTGGGCGACATTACCCTTCATTCCGCGTTGAATCAGCCGTTGCGCGCTGACATTGCCCTGGTCGATGTCGGCGGGCTGGAGGAGGGCGAACTCTCGATCAGCCTGGCGACAGCGGAGGAATTCACCCGCGCCGGCGTCGATCGGGTGTTCTTCCTCAACGACCTGAAGTTCACGCCGGTCCTGCGGGGCAATCGCAGCCTGATCCGGGTGACCTCCAACAAACCGGTCAATGAACCTTTCCTGAATTTCCTGGTGCAGCTCAATCAGCCCAATGGGCGCTTGCTGCGCGAGTACACGGTGCTGATCGATCCGCCGGGTTCACCGGGGATCGTGCCGGCAGAAGACGAACCTGCCGCCAGCCCACAGAACTCTCCATTCCCGAGCGTCAAACCGGCCACTGCGCCGGCACCGGCGGCGAAGAAGTCCGCACCGGCGCCGGCCGTCGTGCAACCTGCCACCGATCCTGCCGCCGAACAACTGGCCGCCAGCGTGTTGCAAAACCAGCAGCTGCAAAAAACCATCGATGAGTTGAATGCAAAGCTTCAGGCTCAGGATGAACAGATCGCCGGTCAGAAGAAACAGGTGAGCGAACTGCAAACCCGGCTGTCGGAGGTCAATCAGGCGCCGCCGGTGACTCCGGTAGCGGTGGCACCTGCCCCCGTCGTTGTTGAAGAGCCCGAGGCCAGCCATTGGCCGCTGATTATCGGCTTGCTGGCGCTGATCGCGCTGGTATTGCTGGGGCTGTTTGTTCGACGTCAACGCCAGCAGGTTCAGGCGTTACCCGAGCCTTCGCCCGTTTTGCCCGTTTCACCCTTGAAACAGGAGCCGGGGCTTGAGCGTGCGGCGCACCCGTCGGTGCAACAGCCCATGCTGAAACCCGCTCCGGATCATCGTGAAGAGGCGCCGACAGGCGATGTGCTCGAAGGGGTCGGCATCTACCTGGCGTATGGCCGTTTTTCCGAAGCCGCAGGGTTGTTGCGAGAAGCATTGGTCAAGGAACCGCAGCGCACGGATCTGGGCGTGCAACTGCTGGAAATCCTCGGCAAACAGGGGGATGTTCCCGCCTATGACGCACAGGAAAAAAACCTGCGTGACGGCGGGCTCGACGAAAAAAAGCTTGAGGACATCCGCGCCCGCCACCCGAAACTGAGCAATGCGGCACCAGCGGCACCAGCGGCACCAGCGGCACCAGCGGCAGCCGTCGCAGTCATCGCTTCCACGCAAGCGGCACCTGCCGACGAGTTCCAGTTGAATCTGGATGACCTGTCCATGGATTCCAGCTGGGACCTGATCAGCCCTTTCGACAACGCTAAACCTTCAGACGAATCACCCAAGGCCGTAGAGCCGGCGTTCACCTCGAATCTGCACGTGTTGCCCGAGGTATTCGAGATGCCTGAAGAGCCCACGCTGGATGAGCCAGAGCTTGAGTGGGTCGCCGAACCGGACTCACAGGCGCTGAGCGACGACTTTCTCGATGAGTTCAGCGATCCCGGTCAGTCCTTGGAGCTTGACTCCCTGACCTTGGAGCCTGTCGAGCCGAGCAATGCCGGTAAACTGGAACAAGCCCAGACCTGCATCGATGATGGCGACCTGGACAGCGCCATCGAACTGCTCAACGAGCTGCTCAAGGAGGGCGATGAGCCGCTCAAGCAAACCGCCCGGAGCCTGTTGGCCGGGATCCGCTGAGCCACTACTATAGCGGTGCCCTCTGGCTCAGGAGTCTTGTCCGTCATGACCACGCATAAACCGGAAATCATCATCACCTACTGCACGCAATGCCAATGGTTGTTGCGTGCGGCCTGGCTGGCCCAGGAGCTGCTGAGCACCTTCGGCGACGACTTGGGCAAAGTGTCGCTGGTGCCCGGCACTGGTGGGGTTTTCCATATTTTTTGTGACGAGGTGCAGCTCTGGGAGCGCAAGGCCGACGGCGGTTTCCCGGAAGCCAAGGTGCTAAAGCAGCGGGTCCGCGATCAGATCGACCCGGACCGCGACCTCGGTCACAACGACCGCACTCAGTGAGATGCGGCTTCGGCTGCCACGGTCTTTTTGCTTGAACCGGACAGTCTGCTGGAGACCACAATCGCGACGATGATCAAAGCGCCACCAAGCAGCATGCGCAACGTCGGGTTTTCATCGAACAACAACCAGGCCACGGTGATGCCGTACACCGGTTCCAGGGCGAACACCACGGCGGCGGTGCGCGCCTTGATCACCGCCAGGCTGGCGACGAACAGACTGTGAGCGACGCCGGTGCAGAACACCCCGAGCAAACCGATCCACAGCCAGTCGATGGCGCGGACGTCGCTCAACTGCGGCGCCGCTACCGGCAGAAGGCACAGCGCGACCACGACGTTCTGACACAGCGCGGCCTGCACCGGCGGGATTCTGCCGGAGCTGGCGCGGTTGGTCAGCGACAGCAGGGCGAACAGCAAGCCTGAACCGATCGCCCAGAGCAGGCCCGTGGTGGCGCCACTTGCCAGATCGAAGTCCGGCGTGACCAGCACCAGCCCGACACTTACCAGCACCACCAACAGAATTTCATTGGCGCGGATCCGCTCCCGGAATATGACCCCTTCGAGGATCACGGTAAACGCCGGGAAGCTGGCGAAACCCAGGGTCGCTATCGCCACTCCGGCGACTTTAACCGCAATGAAAAAACTCACCCAATGCCCGGCCAGCAGCAAGCCACTGAGAAGCAGACGGCGCCAGTCCTGCGCTTCGAGTGTGTACCAGCGCGTCCTGCTGGCAAACCGCGCGAACACCGCCAGGGCGAGTACCGCAAATGCCGCGCGACCAAACACGATGACCGCGGGCGAGGCAGCAGCGAGTTTGCCGAACACACCGGTCAGGCCGAACATCAATGCGCCGATATGCAGGGCGCCAAGGGCGGTACGGGGAGTCATTGCGATCCTTAACAACAAGACAAACAGAGGGGGACATTGAACCGCGCCATACTCGCTGAGTCTGTCGGCAGACTATCGACTTTTGTCGCCAGCCTCGCGCCGCAGTTCGCCCGGAGTCTTACTAAACTCGCGCAACACCGCTGCGGCAAAGGCACTCTGCGAACTGTAACCGACCCGACTGGCAATCTCGCCGATGGGCAATGGCGAATCGCGCAGCAGTCTTACCGCACTATGCAGCCGCCGGCTGCGGATGTAATCCATCGGCGTCTGCCCGCACTCAGCGACAAACCGCGCATGCAATCGGGCACTGGACAGCCCGGCAACGCGCGCCAGGTCGGCGACCTGCAATGGATACGCCGCGTACTGATCGATATGCGCATTCAACGCCGCATATGGCAGACGGCGACCGCCCACGATTTCAGGCTTGGCGTTATTGAGGCTGGCCAATAACAGCACCGCGCCTTGCTGGGCAATCAACGGGTCACTGACCTGGCTGCCCGCCAGCCAACTCACCAATTGGCTTTGCCCGGCATCCAGCGGCAGGCGCCCAGCGTTGTCGAGCAAACGGCGGCTGGCGTCGGCGTGATCGCCAAGGGACTGCGAAACCCATTGGTCACTCGGTATATCCAGCACCAGGCAGCGGCTGCCATTGCTGCTGCCGCAGGCGTGATGAAACCCCGACGGCACCACCACGAAACTCTGCTGAACCACCTGGCTACCATGCCCGTCGACCTCGAAGTCCAGCGCACCCGACAACCCGAACACCAGTTGTGCGTGGTCGTGGCTGTGGACGATCAGGTCCTTGGTGTATTGGCGCAGCGTGAGGATCGGTCTCATCGCAGGTCTCCCGGTCAAGATGCGACCAGTCTACACCGGCCGGGCGTTGTCACAGGATTGACTCGCGGCTGTCATGGGCCATTAACCCGAACCGCGCAAGCTTGCCAAAACTTGTCCTGAGGGTTGCCAATGACCAGCGCCGAGCTCGCCAAACCCAGCCGTAAGCAACGTGTGCGGACCTTGTGGATTTCCGACGTGCATCTGGGCACCCGGGACTGCCAGGCCGAACACCTGTCGCAGTTTCTCAAGGGCTACCACGCGGACAAGATCTACCTGGTCGGCGACATCATCGATGGCTGGAAACTGCGCGGCGGCATGTACTGGCCTCAGGCGCACACCAACGTGATTCGCCGCCTGCTGACCATGAGTAAGCGCGGCACCGAGGTGATCTATGTCACCGGCAATCACGACGAATTCCTGCGCCGCTATTCGAAGCTGATCCTGGGCAACATCCAACTGGTGGACGAAGCGGTGCATGTGACCGCCGATGGCCGCCATCTGCTGGTGATCCACGGCGACCAGTTTGACGTGATTACCCGGTATCACCGCTGGCTGGCCTTTCTCGGCGACTCGGCCTACGAATTCACCCTGACCCTCAACCGTTGGCTGAATCACTGGCGCGCGCGTTATGGCTACGGCTACTGGTCGCTGTCGGCCTACCTCAAGCACAAGGTGAAAACGGCAGTCAGTTTTATCAGCGACTTTGAAGAAGCCATCGCCCACGAGTGCGTCAAACGCGAGTTGCATGGGGTGGTGTGCGGGCACATTCACCATGCCGAGATTCGCAAGGTCGGCGGGGTGGATTACCTCAATTGCGGGGATTGGGTGGAGTCGTGCACGGCGTTGATCGAGCATTGGGACGGGTCGATCGAGTTGTACCGGTTGGCGGATGCCCAGGCGCGGGAGGCCGAATTGAAAGCCTTGAAGATCGCAGAGCCGGCATAAAAGTCAGCGTGCCTGGTCTGGCCTCATCGCGAACAGGCACGCGCCCACAATTTTGACCATATTGACCTGAACGGACTCTGACACCTGTGGGAGCGAGCCTGCTCGCGATGGACCGCGCAGCGGTCCCCCCGGACCTGTCAGGCTGGCGAATATGCTTCCATCGCCGCCTTGTAGATCGAATGCTTCGGTTGCGCAAACAAGCGCTCCATCATTGGCTCAAAGAAGCTCAGCGGTAACGTCTCGTAAGCCGGATCAAACGCCGCCGCGTCATATTTGGCGCAGAACTCGATGGTCGCCTGATACTGCGGATGCCCGCTGAATTGTTCGCGCAGATGCCGATCCATTCCCAGGTGATGGAAGAAGTAATACCCCTGAAATATCCCGTGCTTTTCCACCATCCACAGGTTTTCGGCACTGACGAACGGCTTGAGGATCGCCGCGGCGATGTCCGGATGGTTGTAGGAACCGAGCGTGTCGCCGATGTCGTGAAGCAGCGCGCAGACCACGTATTCTTCATCCCGGCCATCGCGCCAGGCACGGCTGGCGGTCTGCAGGGAATGGGTCAGCCGATCCACCGGGAAGCCGCCAAAATCACCCTCCAGCAATTTCAGGTGCGCCACGATCCGTGACGGCAACTGCCTGGCGTAGGCACTGAAGTCGGCGGCGATGATCGCCCAGTCTTCCTGCGTGCCATCCTGCATGTGGGTGAATCGTGCATTGGCGTTCATCAGCTATCCTCTTGTTCTAATCGAAAGGGATGTCTTGAGTGTAGGACTTGGATCCAACATCGCACTGGCTGCGCAGGACGCTTTGATGGCCAGTGGAGCCTAGAAGGGCACGCGACCCAGAATCATGTCGCGGTACATGACAAAGTCGCCGAGCAGGCTATAAAGAGGATGCTGAAACGTGGCGGGACGGTTCTTCTCGAAAAAGAAATGCCCGACCCAGGCGAAGCTGTAACCCGCCAGCGGCAAGGCGAGCAACATCAACCAGGCACCTTTGCCGATGGTCAGCGCCAGAATGAAGATGACCAGGCTGGTGCCGATAAAATGCAATCGTCGACAGGTGCTGTTGCTGTGTTCACTGAGGTAGTACGGGTAAAACTCAGCGAAACTGTTGAAACGTTTGACGTTTTCCACGACTGCGATCTCTGTGGTTGTTGTTCTGATTGCAAGTTGTTCTGCGGGTAGCTTATTTGAGTCTAGAGTGATCATTGGCATCAGCCAGTGACAATGGGCGCCACTTTAGTATCCTTCGAAAACTTGCCGCGGTAGACGGCTCACAAAACAGTAAGAAAACGCCATGAGCGAACGAACGACTTCTGCAAGCTGGGCGATGGGGATTGTCAAAGCACTGGAGATGGACGGCCTGGATTGCCGGGTTCTGTTCAAGCAGCTGGGGCTCGACTACGCGTCTCTGGATGATCCGGATGCGCGCTTCCCGCAAGACTCCATGACACGCCTGTGGCAGCGCGCGGTCGAGCTGTCCGGCAACCCGGCGATTGGCCTGAACATGGGCAAGGTGGTGCGACCGGCGTCCTTCCATGTGGCTGGTTACGCACTGATGTCCAGTCAGACCCTGGCCGAAGGCTTTCAGCGGCTGGTGCGTTATCAGCGGATCATCGCCGAAAGTGCCGACCTGAGTTTCCGACTGCTGGATGAAGGTTATGCGCTGATTCTGACGGTGCATGGCGATCACTTGCCGCCGACCCGACAGAGCGCCGAAGCGTCGCTGGCCTGCGCGCTGGCGCTGTGTGGCTGGTTGACCGGGCGCACGTTGCAACCGCGCAAGGTGTTGATCCAGGGCGATCAGCCTGTCGATCTCGAACCCTATAAACAAGCGTTCCATGCGCCGTTGGTGTTCAACGCGCCCTATGACGCCTTGATCTTCGAATGCGCCGACATGGAGGCGCCGCTGCCGACGGCCAACGAGGCGATGGCGCTGTTGCACGACCGGTTTGCCGGCGAGTACCTGGCGCGGTTTTCCGAGAGCCGCGTGACCCACAAGGCGCGCCAGGTGCTGTGCCGTTTGCTGCCCCAGGGCGAACCCAAGCGCGATACGGTGGCGCAGACGCTGCACCTGTCGCAACGCACCTTGCAACGCCGTTTGCAGGAAGAAGGCACGAGTTTTCAAACCTTGCTCGACGACACGCGACGTGAACTGGCCGAGCAGTACCTGGCGCAACCCACCATGACCCTGCTGGAAATTGCCTACCTGTTGGGGTTTGCCGATCCGAGCAACTTCTTCCGCGCCTTTCGACGCTGGTTCGACGCCACGCCCGGCGAGTACCGGGCGCGGCTGATGGAAACGCCGGCGCTGGTCAGTGCCGCCAGAACGCAGGAATACACAGAACAAACACCGTAATGATCTCCAGTCGGCCCAGCAACATGCCGAACGAGAGAATCCACTTGGCAGCGTCCGGCAAGGTGGCGAAGTTGCCCGCCGGGCCAATGGTCTCGCCCAGGCCAGGACCGACACCGGACACGGTGCTGGCGGCGCCGGTCAGGGCGGTCATCCAGTCGACGCCGAGCAGCGACAGCAGCAAGGCAATCACGCAGATGGTGATGGCGAAGAAGAACGAGAAGGTCAGGATCGAACGCACGATCTCTTCGTCGAGACGATGGCCGTTGTACTTCTGCTTGATCACCGCGCGCGGATGAATCAATTGGTTAAGGTTGGCCTTGAGCAGGATGTAGGCGACCTGGAAACGGAAAATCTTGATCCCGCCAGCCGTCGAGCCTGAGCAACCGCCGACAAACCCCAGATAGAAGAACAGCATCAGCGAGAAGTTGCCCCAGAGGCTGTAGTCCCCCAGTGCAAATCCTGTCGTGGTGACGATCGAAGTCACGTTCAGCGCTACATGTCGCAACGCTTCAAGCCAATGCAGCTGGGTGGTCCACCAGTACCAGGTGCCGAGCACCAGCCAGGTCACCAGCAACATGCCGAGCAAGCCTTGCACCTGCTGATCCTTGATCAACGCTCGACGGTTACCGCGCAAGGTCGCCACGTACAGGGTGAATGGCAGGCTGCCGAGAATCATGATGACAATCGCCACCCAGTGCACCGCCGGTTGTGTCCACTTGGCCAGGGACTGGTCGGACGTTGAGAAACCTCCGGTGGAAATCGCTGACATCGCGTGGTTGATCGCATCGAACGGGCTCATTCCGGCCCACCAGAACGCCAGGCTGCCGAGAATAGTGATGCCCACATAAGCCGCGACGATCAAACGCGCCACCATGTGCGAACGGGGCATGACCTTTTCGGAACGGTCCGACGACTCGGTCTGGAACAGCCGCATGCCACCGATGCGCAGCAGCGGCAGAATGGCCACTGCCATGCCGATAAAGCCGATCCCGCCGATCCAGTGCAACAACGAGCGCCACATCAGGATGCCGGGGGACATGTCGTCGAGGTGGTTGAGTACGGTTGAGCCGGTGGCCGTGATGCCGGACATGCTTTCGAAGAACGAGTCGGTGTAGCTGATGTGCTGGGTCAGCAAGAACGGCAGCGCGGCAAAGACGCAGACCACCAGCCAGCTGCTGACGGTCAGCAAGTACATGTCTCGCGGGCGCAAGTGTATGTGTTCGGGCCGGCCGGGGATGACCAGGGCCAAACCCGCGACGAAGGTAATCATGCTCGCCCAGAGGAACGACGGCAGATCGCTCGTGCGCTCGAAAATCACCAGGGTGGCCATGGGCACGACCATGGCGATGGCCAGCGTGATCAGGAAGATGCCGATGATGAAACCAATAATCCGTAAGGTCGGCAACGCCATGAAGTCCGCTCGGGCTGAAGAAGGGAAGGCCGCTATTCTACCTGCGAGGCAGGGCATGTAAACCGGCATCCCCGCGCCAGATACCGCTAGAATAGCCGCACATATTTTTCAGGAGGTGGCCGATGCAGGCTCTCGACGCTTTGCTCAACCGTGTTTCCGTTCCACGACTGCTCGAACCGGCACCCACCGCAGAACAGCGCGAAGTGCTGTTTTCTGCCGCGATGCGTGCGCCGGACCACGGCCACTTGCAGCCTTGGCGCTTCCTGACAGTCGAAGGTGCGGCGCGCGAGCAAATGGGCGAGTTGCTGGCCGAAGCGGCGAAGCTGCAAGACAGCGAAGTGTCCGAGGCGGCGCTGGACAAGGCGCGTAACGGTCCGTTGCGCGCACCGCTGGTGGTTGTGGTGATCGCGCGGTTGCAGGACCACGTCAAATACCCGAAATCCGAGCAATTGCTGGCGGCAGGATGTGCCGCTCACGGGATTCTGCTGGCCGCTTACGCGCAAGGCATTGGCGCGGTGTGGCGCACAGGGGATCTGGCCTATTCGGCGCATGTGGCCAAGGGGCTGGGGTTGGCGGAAGGAGAACAGGTGATCGCCTTCCTGTACCTGGGCACACCGCAGAAAGAACCGCGCGTGGCCGAGAAGGTTGACCTGGCCGAGTTCGTCAGCGCCTGGCCCGGTCAGTAAGGATCGTTCCCACGCGCGTGGGAACGATCAGTGCCTCGATAGTGTGTTCAGCATAGGACCTGTAGGAGCGAGGCTTGCCCGCGAAGCTTTCAAGGCTGGACGACTGCACCGGGCACCAACGGTAATTCCAGGCTGGCGATGAACCCGCCTTGCGGGTGATTGGCCAGCACCAGGCTCCCGCCATGCCGTTCTGCCGCGCGTCGCGCAATCGCCAATCCCAAGCCATGTCCGGCCGCCGTCTGCCCCGGCGCCCGATAGAACGGCTCACCCAGCAGGTTCAAATGCTCGGCATCGACACCGGGCCCATGGTCCCTGACGCTGACCACAATCCGTTCGCCCTGGCGCACCGCCTGCATTTCAATCGGCTGCCCTGCGGGATTGAAGCGCTGGGCATTGCGCAGCAGGTTATCGACGGCACGCTCGATCATCGTCGGCCAGCCTTTGAGGTTCAGCTGCGGTTCGGCGTCGAGGTGAACGGTCTGCTCCGGTGAAGCCAATTGCGCATCTTTTTGCAGCGTATTGAGCAGCACGTTCAGATCCACTTCTTCAGCGCTGGCGTTGTCGGCATCGACCCGTGCCAGTACCAGGATTTCACTGATCAAGGCCTCTAGTCGATCGCACTCACGGGTCAAGCGTGGCGCGAGCTTCTCCCGTTCTTCGGGGGTGGCCCGTTCGGCCAGTGCCAAGGCAATGCGCAGTCGCGCCAGCGGTGAACGCAGTTCATGGGACACGTCGCGCAGTAACTGTCGCTGGCTGCCGATCAGACTTTGCAGGCGCGCACCCATGCGGTTGAAGTCGTTGGCCAATACACCAAATTCGTCGCGCCGGTTGGCCAGTTTCACCAGGCTGTTCTGCTGATAGGTGGTTTGCCCAAGGTCATGCACCGCGCCGCGCAAGCGGTTCAGCGGGCGAGTGATGGACAAGGTCACGAATAGGCTGAAGAGGGTCAGCACCACCAGCGCAATGCCCAGCGCACTTAGCGGCCAGAGCAGGCTTTCGCGGTGCCAGGCGTCCAGTTCCGGGTGCGGGATGCGGTAGATAAGCAGGTAGGTGTCGCCGGTCTTGGCGCTGGTGTATTCGTCGGTCAGACGTCGCCACGGCAGGCGGCGATCGTCGTTGTTCTGCCGTGCTTCGAAAGCCGCCGCACGCCGGGGAAAGGTACCGCGCACCACCGGGTCGCCGCTCTCGTTGAGCACCTGAACGTCAATGTGATACTGGCGCTTGCGCTGTTCCAGAATGTCCTGGGCCGCTTCCTCACCTTGGGCTTCGTAGGTTTGCGTCCACTGTTCGGCCAGGGTGTTGAGGCCCGGGTGGCGGCTGAGAATCCACGCGTCCTGGTTGAGCATGTGCCCCAACAGAATGGAAAGCCCTGCAACCAGAGTGATGGCCAGCCAGAAGCTGGCCAGGATACGCCAGAACAATGAGCGCACAGAAAATCCTCAAACGATCACAAATCCCATGTGGGAGCGGGCCGACCTGTAGGGGCGAGCGGTACGGCGATCCAACTTGCCCGCACCGCCAGGTCCTACAATGGCAAAAGACCCGACGGGGTTAGCCGTCGGGTCCGGGGTCAGTGCATTATTGCGCTTTTTGCGGTTGTTGCGCTTTCCACGCCTTGAATTCGGCCCATTCGGCGCGGCGCTCAGCCTTCTTCTTCTGGATCTCGTCGAATTTCTTCTGTTGATCCGGTTTCAGCAGGCCACGGACATCGGCTTCGGCTTTTTTGTGGTTGGCGGCCATTTCATCTTTCATGGCTTTCTGGTCGGCCGGCGAGAGTTTCTCCAGGTACTTCTCGACCACTTGCTTACGCTCGTGCATCTGCTCGCCCATGATTTTGCGGATCTGCTCACGCTGTTCGCGGCTCAGGTCCAGCTGGCTGTACGGGCCTTTACCGTGCATGCCGTGCATCTGACCGCCGTGGCGCGGGCCGTCCATCGGGCCATCCATCGGGCCGGAACCTTCAGGCATGGCCATGGCAACGGTCGGCAGGGCGGCAGCGAACATCAGAGCGATAAGAGTCTTGCGCATGGTGAATCTCCTTGTCTCGTTCCCGGTACGTTCCGGATGAGTTCAGAATACGCAGATCAAGGTCAGCGGCGGTCAGCGGAGCGTAAAGCTTGGGTAAAGACGATTTCGTGGCGTCCTTACAAACTTTGCTGGCAGTGTCCTGTGGCGAGGGGGCTTGCTCCCGTCGGGCTGCGAAGCGGCCCCAAAAGAAGGCCTGCTGCGCAGTCCAGCGGGAGCAAGCTCCCTCGCCACAGGTTTGCTCCCATCCGGTTCTTCCAGGTGTTCAGAGGCTGTAGTAGTAACCGCGGCTACGCAGGGCAACGATGCGTGGGCGGCCGTCGGGGTGTGGGCCGATTTTTTTGCGCAGGTTGCTGACGTGCATGTCCAGGCTGCGGTCGTACAGGGTCAGCTTGCGGCCGAGGGCGATTTGCGCCAGGTCCTGTTTGTCCAGCGGCTCGCCGGGTTGCTTGAGCAGGGCTTCGAGCAGACGGCTTTCGGAGACGGTGAGGGTGAATTCCTGTTCGTCGATGCTGACCACGCCACGCACTGGGCTGAAGCACAGGTCGCCCAGTTCGAGCTGGCTGGACACCGCCGTCGGATGACTGCGGCGCAGTACGGCGCGCAGACGGGCTGTCAGTTCCCGCGGGTCGCACGGCTTGGCCAGGTAATCGTCGGCGCCGAGTTCCAGGCCGAGGATGCGATCCAGTGGTTCGCCACGCGCAGACAGCATCAGCACCGGCAGGTCCGGATGGTCGCTGCGCAATTGCTTGAGCAATTCCAGACCGCTGCCGTCCGGCAGCATCACGTCCAGCACCACGGCGGCGGGGGAGGTTTCGGCCAGCGCACGGCGAGCACTCTGGCCGTCGTGGCAGGCACGGACCTGAAAGCCTTCCTGGCTCAGCCAACTGCTCAGGAGCTCGCACAGCTCCTGGTCATCATCAATTAATAACAGCTCGCTCATTACTCACTCAATTTAGCCATTGCCGACGTTTTCTGGTGGCACCACTGGCGAAGATACCGCAGAGCAGGGCCAATAGCGCAACTCCACCACCGATAACGAACCATTGCTGCTGATCAGTCAGCAGACGTGGCAGCGGATTGCTCGCCTGGGCTTCCTTGAGTTGCAGCTTGAGGCGCTGGTTCTCTTGGCGCAACCGGCCCAGCTGAGCGCTTTCGCGTTCACTGTCGGTATTTTGCAGTTGTTTGCTCAGTTCTTCCCGTTGCTGCTCGCTTACCTTCAAGCGCTGCTGCAACTCGGTGATCTGGCTGCCGGCGCTCAGCGACAGCGGCGTCGTACTGCCGCCCTCGGCGCTTTCTTCACCATGGGCCGGCGCTACCATCGACAACGTCACCAACATCAGACACAACGGACCTTTGCGCATCGCCACTCCTGATTCCAATACGAGTATTGGGCAGGTTGTCGGCCGGCGAACGAGAATAATGAGCGTTGAGCGCGCGATGAACCGGCAAGGTTCATCGCGCGGGCGCGATTTACGGCAGGACTTGCTTGAACGGCTTGACCGAAACGTTGGCGTAGACGCCCGCAGCGATGTACGGATCCGCATCTGCCCAGGCCTGGGCGGCGCTCAGGGAATCGAACTCGGCGACGATCAGGCTGCCGGTGAAACCCGCCGCGCCCGGATCATTGCTGTCGACCGCCGGGTGCGGGCCGGCTAATACGATACGACCTTCGCCCTTGAGCACTTGCAGGCGCTCAAGGTGGGCAGGCCGAGCGGCCAGGCGGGCTTCCAGGGAGTTGGCGACGTCTGTGGCAATGATTGCGTAAAGCATGTCAGTCCTCGGTTTTTGGCGTGGTGGTATCGGCGTCGTGCAGGTGGCGGGACAGGTAAATGCCCTGTGCGACCAGGAACAGCAACGTCATGCCCAGGCTGCCGAAGACTTTGAAGTCGACCCAGTAGCTCTGGAACGTGAACGCGACGAACAGGTTGGCAGCACCGCAAAACAGGAAAAAGCCGATCCAGGCGATGTTCAGTCGCGTCCAGACCTGGTCCGGCAGGGTCAGTGCGTGGCCCATGATGCGCTTGATCAGCAGTTGCTCGCCGATGAAGTGGCTGCCAATGAACGCCAGGGCGAACAGCCAGTTGACCACCGGCGCTTTCCACTTCAGGAAGGTCTCGCTGTGGAACGCCAGGGTCAGGCTACCGAAGACCAGGCAGGCGATGAGGGTCAGCCATTGGCTCTTTTCCAGCTTGCGCTGCTTGATGAACAGCGCACCGTAAACCACCAGGGAGCTGATGATCAGCATCGCGGTGGCGCTGTAAATACCGCCTACAGTCAGTTGATGACCGCCGATGTCGACGACCCGTGGATCAATTTTGAAAACGATGAAAAACAGCAGGAGCGGGATGAAATCGATGAATTGTTTCACAGTGGCAGCCAGAAGCAGGATGTGGCGGCATAATAACAAACATATGGGCGCGCGATAGCGCCAGCTGATTTGAGGTAACACATCCCCGTGAATGTTGATTTGCACTGCCATAGCACCGCCTCCGATGGCGCTCTCGCGCCTGCTGTCCTGGTGGCGCGTGCGTTCGAGAAAGGCGTGCGAGTCTTGGCCTTGACCGATCACGACACCCTCGAGGGCCTCGATGAGGCCCGCAGTGCGGCGACCTCGCTGGGAATGCAACTGGTCAACGGCGTCGAATTGTCCTGCACCTGGGGCGGCGCGACCATTCATGTGCTCGGCTACGGATTTGATGTCAATGCCGAACCGTTGGTCGAGGCGATCGCCAAATTGCACGATGGCCGCTGGCTACGGTCCGAAGAAATAAGCCGCAAGCTGGCATTGAAAGGCATGCCCGGCGCGCTGGAAGGTGCCCGGGCGATCCAGCAGGAACTGGGCGACAGCGGCAATGCGCCGGCCCGTCCGCACTTCGCCGACTGGATGGTGCGTGAAGGTTTCGTCAAGGATCGCGCTGAAGCGTTCCGTAAATGGCTGGGCGCCGGCAAGCTGGGCGACGTCAAGCAGCATTGGCCGACCCTGGAAGACACGGTCGAAACGCTGCGAGCCGCGAAAGCCTGGGTCAGCCTGGCGCATCCGTGGCACTACGATTTCACTCGCAGCAAGCGTCGCCGCCTGATTTCTGACTATATTCAAGCCGGGGGCCACGCAATTGAAGTGGTCAATGGCCATCAGCCCGCCGAGCAAGTGGGCAGCCTGGCGATTCTTGCCCGCGAGTTCGGTCTGCTGGTCAGCGCCGGCAGTGATTTTCATGGCCCTGGAGGCTGGTCCGAGATCGGCGAGTACCGCCCGCTCCCGGAGGATCTGCCACCACTGTGGTGTCGATTCAAACATGACCCAATTATTGCCGCCGTCTGAACAGGTAGAGAATGTGAGTCAATTTTTCCAGATTCATCCGGAAAACCCGCAAGCGCGCCTGATCAAACAGGCTGTCGAAATCATCCGTGGCGGCGGGGTGGTGATTTATCCCACAGACTCGTCCTACGCCATTGGTTGCCAGATCGGCGACAAGAATGCCGTGGATCGCGTGCGCCGTTTGCGTGGGCTGGATGAAAAGCACAACTTCGCGCTGATTTGCAGCGACCTGTCGCAACTGGGGGTGTTCGCCAAGATCGACACGGGCACCTTCCGCTTGCTCAAGGCGCACCTACCGGGGCCTTACACCTTCATTCTCAACGCCACCCGCGAAGTCCCGCGGCTGTTGTTGCACCCGAAAAAACGCACCATCGGCCTGCGGGTGCCGAGCCATCCGATTGCCCTGGCGCTGCTGGAAGAACTCGGCGAGCCCTTGATGAGCGTGACCCTGATCATGCCCGGCGACACCGATCCGATGAGCGATCCTTACGAAATGCGCCAATTGCTTGAGCATCAGGTCGACCTGATCATCGATGGCGGTTTCGGCGGGATCAAGGCGTCCACCGTGATCAACCTCGCCGACGGCGAGCCGGAAGTGATCCGCGTCGGTTGCGGCGACCCTACGCCGTTCATGGCCGAGGCGTAGATGTCTGCAGTAGAACCCGTTGTCGACAGTCAGGCCGGCGCCCAGCAAGAGCTGCCCTTCGCCATGGTCTATGGCCAGGCGGTCATGGAAATGCCGCTGGACCTGTACATCCCGCCGGATGCGCTCGAAGTGTTTCTCGAAGCCTTCGAGGGGCCCCTCGACCTGCTGCTGTACCTGATCCGCAAGCAGAACATCAACATCCTCGACATTCCCGTGGCGGAAATCACTCGCCAGTACATGGGCTATGTCGAGCTGATGCAGTCGGTGCGCCTGGAACTGGCCGCCGAGTACCTGGTGATGGCCGCGATGCTGGCCGAGATCAAGTCGCGGATGCTGTTGCCGCGGGCCGAAACCATCGAAGACGAAGAAGATGACCCGCGCGCCGAACTGATCCGTCGCTTGCAGGAATACGAACGCTTCAAGGCGGCGGCCGAAGGCATCGATGGCCTGACTCGCGTCGGGCGTGACGTGGTGGTGCCCAAACTGGATGCCCCGGAAGCGCGGGCGCGCAAGCTGTTGCCGGACGTGCGTTTGTCAGAGCTGCTGCTGTCCATGGCCGAGGTCCTGCGCCGTGGCGACATGTTCGAAAGTCACCAGGTCAGTCGCGAGGCATTGTCCACCCGCGAACGCATGAGCGATGTGCTGGACCGGCTCAAGGGCGGCGGTTTCGTGCCCTTTGTCGAGCTGTTCACCGCTGAAGAAGGACGCCTGGGGGTGGTGGTGACCTTTATGGCGATCCTCGAACTGGTCAAGGAATCTTTGGTCGAGCTGGTGCAGAATGAGCCGTTCGCGGCGATCCACGTGCGAGCCCGAGCCGAATAACGAGTTGAATCATGAACCTGACTGAACCCCGCGAGCTGGCGCCATTGCTTGAAGCCTTTCTGTTGGCCTCGGGAAAACCGCAATCGCTTGAACGCCTGTTCGAACTCTTCGAAGAGGGCGAGCGCCCTGAGCCGCCAGTCTTCAAGAAAGCCCTGACGATTCTGGCCAAGTCCTGCGACGGACGCGCCTTCGAGCTGAAGGAAGTGGCCTCCGGGTATCGCCTGCAGATCCGCGAAAAGTTCTCGCCATGGGTAGGCCGTTTGTGGGAAGAACGCCCGCAGCGTTATTCCCGCGCCATGCTCGAAACCATCGCCTTGATCGCCTATCGCCAGCCGATCACCCGGGGCGAGATCGAGGACGTGCGGGGCGTGGCGGTCAACAGTCACATCGTCAAGACCCTGCTGGAACGCGAGTGGATTCGTATCGTCGGGTACCGCGACGTGCCTGGCAAACCGGCGATGTTTGCCACCACCAAGGCGTTTCTCGACCACTTCAACCTGAAGAACCTCGACGATTTGCCGCCACTGGCTGAGTTGCGAGAGCTGGAGCCTGATCCGGTGCTCGATTTTGACGACGCGCCGGTACCGGCAGGCTTGCAGGAACTGGCGGATGCCAGTGCCGAACCGGAAGAACCCAAGGAGGAGACCAGTTTCCATACGCTGTTGCTGGAACTGGACACCATGGAAGAGGGGCTCAAGACCGACTTCGATGACATCCTGCGTGATAGTGCGGTAACGGATTCCGAAGAGGTGCTGGATCAGCCTGAGCCTGAAATCGAAGTTGAACTTCAAGTCGAGCCTGAAGCCACAGTCGAAGAAGAACCGGAAGAAGAGTTGGAAGATGACGTGCTGGGTGTCGCCGAAGCGCGGGAGAAACTTCTGGCTGCTGTGGCTGCCCTCGAACAGCACAAACCCGAACCCGAATTGAGCGACGAAGAGGCCGAAGCCCGGGCTCTGGCCGAAGCCATCGAAGCCGAACGCCGCGAATTCGACGACTGACCCGGATCATGTGGACGCCGATTCCCCTTTGGGAGTGAGCCTGTTCGCGATAGCGGTGGGTCAGGCAAAACGATGTCGATTGACACTCCCTCATCGCGAGCAGGCTCGCTCCTACAGGGGTTCTGTGTTGCCTGGAGAATTTGATGAGCTCAACCAAAGACCCCTGCATCAGCGTCTGCAAATTCGCCGATGACATCTGCCTCGGCTGCGGCCGCAGCAAGCGCGAGATCAGGGCCTGGAAGAAACTCGACAAGTCCGACAAGCGCACGGTGCTGGCCGAAGCGTCGCTGCGGTTGATCAAACTTGGCGCCGCCGGTCGGCGGAAAGGCAAGTAAGTCTCCATTCATCAGCTAGTCTCTGATGCGCGAACGCTTCCATGAGCGTATGATTCGCGACCCTTTGGCGATCCCTTTGCCAAAGTACCCAGTTTTACATCGCTTCAGGACGCTCAATTCAGGGCCGCCTGAACAGACCACACCGGGAGGTGCCCAGATGAGTATCAACGACCAGAAAGACGACCAGGAAATCGGCCCAGCAGGCGAAAAACTGCAGAAAGTCCTCGCCCGTATCGGCGTCGGCTCGCGCCGTGACGTGGAAGCCTGGATCAGCCACGGCCGCATCAAGGTCAATGGCAAAGACGCCACCCTTGGGCAGCGCGTCGACATGCACGACGCCATCACCATTGATGGCAAGGTGATCAAGCGCGAAGAAGCCGCCGAGTCGGTACGCCGCGTGATCATGTACAACAAGCCCGACGGTGAAATCTGCACTCGCCTTGATCCGGAAGGCCGTCCGACCGTTTTCGACAAGATGCCGCGCCCGAAAGAAGGTCGCTGGATCAACATCGGTCGCCTGGACATCAACACCACCGGCCTGCTGATGTTCACCACCGACGGTGAGCTGGCCAACCGCCTGATGCACCCGTCCTACGAAATGGACCGTGAATACGCGGTACGTGTCCGTGGTGAAGTCGATGACGAAATGATCGAGCGTCTAAAGGCAGGCGTCGTCCTCGAAGACGGCCCGGCCAAGTTCACCGACATCAAGCAAGCACCTGGTGGCGAAGGTTTCAACCATTGGTACCACTGCGTGGTGATGGAAGGTCGCAACCGCGAAGTTCGTCGTCTGTGGGAATCCCAGGGCCTGGTGGTCAGCCGTCTGAAGCGCGTGCGTTTCGGTCCGGTGTTCCTCAACTCCGACCTGCCGATGGGCCGCTGGCGCGAAATGAGCCAGTACGAAGTCGACATTCTGAGTGCTGAAGTCGGCCTGACCCCAGTGGCCATGCCGCAAATGAACGCCAAGAGCAAAGACAAGCTCGACCGCATGCAGCGTAAATCGTCGCGTCCAATGGGCAAGACCGAGCGCGTGCGTTCGTTGCGTCCAGCCATCGGCAACCAGACCGCTGCTACGCCGCGTGACTCCCGTGAACCGCAAATCGAAGGCGAGCGTCCAGCCCGCAAACCAGCAGCGCCACGCGCTGATGGCGAGCGCGGTCCACGCACGCCGCGTCCGGCCAACGGTCGCACTGAACGTGGCGAAGGCCGTGGTGCTCCAAGTGGTGGTCGCAGTGATCGCGGTGCTCCAGCCGGTCGTGGCGAGTCTCGTGGTGAGTCGGGTCGCGGTACGCCAGTGGCAGACCGTCCTTCCGACATCAAGCGCCCGGCCAAGGCACCGGCGAAGAAGCGCCCAGGCATCGTTCTGGTCGACAAGGATGCGCCATCAGGCAAACGCCGTGGTGCGCCAGCCGGTTCGGGCCAGCGTCCGGGCTTTGGTCGTCGCAAGCCTGAGTAATCGGTAAGCACCGAATAAAAAACGCCAACCCTCGGGTTGGCGTTTTTTTTGGTCTGGCAAAAGCCGGTCTTCAGAATGCAGATAAACCTGTGGCGAGGAAGCTTGCTCCCGTTGGGTCGCGAAGCGGCCCCAAACCCTCTACCCCGGTGTGTCAGGCAAATCGTGGCGGCAGGTTTTGCGACTGCTGCGCAGTCGAACGGGAGCAAGCTCCCTCGCCACAGGGTTCATGTTGCTTAGAAAACAAACCGCCCATCAAACACCGGCTCATCATCCAGCGCCAACACGCCGCTGGAGAAGATCAGGTCCAGATGATGGCTGCCCTTGGCCCCACCACCCAACCCCAGATGCAGCCCGCAATGGCGCTCCTCGAACCCGGCATTTCGGGCATACAGCGCCTTCACGCCTTCATTGGTGCCGATTCCCAATTCCTCAATGCGCCGGTTCGACGGATTGGCCTCCAGGTACTTGTTGAAATCATGTTCCAGTCCCGGCACTTCCGTGGCGATCTTGTGGATGGTCGAGTTCTCGATCCACAACTCCAGCGGCGAATCCAGCACCCCGTACTTGCGGGCAAACGGAATGGTGCTGAGGAAGGTCCCCATGAACTTCACCCGGCCGTTGATCGCTTCGCTGTGCGTGGCAATTTCACCGGGGGCCAAATCAAAGTTGCCGATGCCGTTGATGTCGGTCCACTTCTTGATGCTGTTCAGCGGTGTTTCAAACCACGAGCCGTGATCATCTTTGAAACTCAACGTTGTCGCGTGAGACATGCGCTGGATCAAGTGGCTGTTCAAACCCGCTATGCGCTGCGGAGTGACGCTGAAAGTGTCGTAGAAGTAATCGCCGTAATCCTTGAACAGCAGCGACTTCTTCCAGTTCTCGGCCATTACACCTTGCAGCGCACGGACAAACTCCGGGCCGTCGGGGCGAGGATTGGGCAGGGTGGAAGAGTCGTAGAAGAAAATGTACAGATCGCTTTCGGCAATCGCCTGGGCCAGCTTTTCTGTCGGCTCGATGTCCAGGCGCATGGTGCTGAAACGGAAGGGCTGGCTGTCACTGGCCTGTTCGGCGATGGCGCCGGTCAGTGCCTCGTAATCAGCGGTGTGGCCGAGCAAGACCTTTGCCGGGTTGATGCCGGCAACGGCAGGGTGGTGTTCGAGGTAGTAAAGGAAATGCGAAATGGCGCGTTGCTTATCCATGTAGTCCTCCCTGACAAACCGAGAAAAAGTGGCAGGCACAACCGGCCGGATCGTGCCTGCCGGGTGGGCCTTACAGAGGCCACATCGCCGTGCCGAACGGAACAACCGCATCGGCTTGCATCATTTCAACGGCGGCTTCATGGGTCGGTGCTTCAAACCAATCGTCCAGTTGCAGTTCAGTTTCCAAGTCTTTTTCAAGTGCTTGCATTGTGAATCTCCTAGATGACTTTTTCGGTAAGTGCAGCGGCGCGTTTTTCAGTCATTGAATAACGTGCCAACTTGCCGGTCGATGCGTCTCGGCAAGTCGCTGAAAACCTAGTCCAGAGCTTTTTAAATTGCAAAAAAATAATCAAATTAGATTTATTTGAACTTTTTATTCTGTTTTATCAGGGCCTGTTTATCGATTAAAAACAAAAAACTAACTCGACCTTTTCCTTAGGAAGCTTCCTAACGTCAATTTGCAGTCGTCCTACGGATTGATCTGATTTGGAAAGTCTGCGTTACGGCTTGTAAAGAAAAGCTGACGGATTATCGCCTCTGAGCCCTTGGATTGACGTCCACGGAAGGTGTGTAAGGAAATCCTTCCGCAAACACGTCGCTCAACCACCCTGCAAGGCTCTGGCTCGCTTGTTTCAACGGCGCTGGCAGGGTGAGATGCGCTCCATGCCTGTCGTGCAGGTGCATAACAAGAAGGAGGCGCAATGAACGCCGTGACTCATCTCCACTTCTCCCCCGAGGGCGATTTGTTCGTCGTCCCCGTCGAAGACCCGCAAAGGTCTGACCCAGTTTTTGCAGCCGCCCGAGACCCTCGGGGCGGACACAGGCAATCCCGGCAAACGACGCGCTGATCCAGCGGTGTCTGGCAGCAGGGGGTTACAGGTGTACAATGCGCCGCGTTTTAACTGTGACCTCCTGCGCATCTGCGCAAACCTCAAGGCTATCCGCCTTGTTCACTCCGCCGCGCCACAAGCGTGTCGGGTTCGATTTCGTCACAGATAAAAACAAACAGGTGACGCATGACCGTTGTAAAAACGCTGAACTCCTTTTGCCTTCGCTGGGGTTTGATCGGCGCTGCTTGAAATCGCAACCGAGCAGCAACGTCTAACGAACATCATCAAACCTTGCGTGAGACCCTTTTCATGAGTGGACAAAACTCGCATTCAGGCGAGCTGAAACGCGGCCTGAAAAATCGCCATATTCAACTGATCGCCCTCGGTGGCGCGATCGGTACCGGGCTGTTCCTGGGCTCGGCCGGTGTACTGAAATCTGCCGGCCCGTCGATGATCCTCGGCTACGCCATCTGCGGCTTCATTGCCTTCATGATCATGCGCCAGCTCGGCGAAATGATTGTCGAAGAGCCTGTGGCGGGTTCCTTCAGCCACTTCGCCCATAAATACTGGGGCGGGTTCGCCGGCTTCCTGTCGGGCTGGAACTGCTGGATCCTGTACATCCTGGTGGGCATGTCGGAGCTGACTGCGGTCGGCAAATACATCCACTACTGGGCGCCACACATTCCGACCTGGGTCTCGGCCGCCGGCTTCTTCGTCCTGATCAACCTGATCAACCTGGCCAACGTCAAAGTCTTTGGCGAGGCCGAGTTCTGGTTCGCGATCATCAAGGTCGTGGCGATTGTCGGCATGATCGCGCTCGGCAGCTACCTGCTGGTCAGCGGCCACGGCGGCCCGCAAGCCTCGGTGACCAACCTGTGGGCCCACGGCGGTTTCTTCCCGAACGGGGTTAGCGGCCTGGTGATGGCCATGGCGATCATCATGTTCTCCTTCGGCGGCCTGGAAATGCTCGGTTTCACCGCAGCAGAAGCCGACAAGCCGAAAACCGTGATCCCGAAAGCCATCAACCAGGTGATCTACCGGATCCTGATTTTCTACATCGGTGCGCTGGTCATCCTGCTGTCGCTGACGCCATGGGACAGCCTGTTGGCGACCCTGAACGCGTCGGGTGATTCCTACAGCGGCAGCCCGTTCGTGCAAGTGTTCTCGATGCTTGGCAGCGACACCGCCGCACACATCCTCAACTTCGTGGTCCTGACGGCGGCGCTGTCGGTGTACAACAGCGGCACTTACTGCAACAGCCGGATGCTGCTGGGCATGGCCGAGCAGGGCGATGCGCCGAAAGCCTTGGCGAAAATCGACAAGCGCGGCGTGCCGGTGCGTTCGATCCTCGCTTCGGCGGCGGTGACGTTGATTGCGGTGTTGCTGAACTACCTGATCCCGCAAAACGCGCTGGAACTGCTGATGTCGCTGGTGGTTGCCACCCTGGTGATCAACTGGGCGATGATCAGCTTCTCGCATTTCAAGTTCCGCCAGCACATGGACAAGACCAAGCAGACGCCGCTATTCAAAGCCCTGTGGTACCCATACGGGAACTACGTCTGCCTGGCGTTCGTGGTGTTCATTCTCGGCGTAATGCTGTTGATCCCGGGCATCCAGATCTCGGTGTATGCGATTCCGGTTTGGGTCGCGTTCATGTGGGTGTGCTACGGCATCAAGAACAAGCGCAGCGCTCAGCATGCGTTGCAGGCTGCAAACACGAAGTAAGCGCAGCTCGCAGAAACAACAAACCCGGCCAATGTGCCGGGTTTGTTGTTTTCAGGCCTCACACAACCCCCTGTAGGAGTGAGCCTGCTCGCGATGGGGTCGTGTCAGGCAACAAAGATGTCGACTGACAACACTGCTATCGCGGGCAAGCCTCGCTCCTACAGGGACCGCATGCTTTCAGTTCATTCGCGGTATCCTGCGCGTTCTGAATACGGACGCTTTTCCATGCTGGTGATTTCCAACAATGTGCATCTGCCGGATGCCGAGATCGAGTTGACCGCCATCCGCGCGCAAGGCGCCGGTGGGCAGAACGTCAATAAGGTCTCCAGCGCCATGCACCTGCGCTTCGACATTCCGGCCTCGTCCTTGCCCGAGTTCTACAAGGAACGGCTGCTGGCGCTGCGTGACAGTCGCATCACCAGCGATGGCGTGTTGATTATCAAGGCCCAGCAATACCGCACGCAGGAAGCCAATCGCGCCGATGCGCTGGAGCGGCTGGTCGAGTTGATTCTCAGCGCCACCAAAGTCGAGAAGAAACGCCGCCCGACCAAGCCGACCCTCGGTTCGAAGAAGCGTCGGCTGGAATCCAAGACCAAGCGCGGCAGCATCAAGGCCGGGCGCGGCAAGATCGATTTCTAGCGAGCGTCGCGCCCTTCGCGGTACTTTTCACTCAAGTGCTTCGGTGCCTGCCGGTACAAATAAACGCTCAGCGCCAAACCGCTCAATGCAGCAATCGCGGCGAACAGGAAGATCGAGGCAAAGCCAAACCCTGCAGCAATCGCACCGGCCAGCGGCCCGGTAATCCCCAGCGACAAATCGATGAACAGCGAGTAAGCCCCGACCGCAGCACCGCGACTGGAGGCCGGCACCAGGTTGACCGCTTCCACGCCCAGCGCCGGGAACACCAGCGAGAAGCCGAAACCGCTCAATGCCGCACCGGCCAGTGCCCAATGTGCATCCGGCGCCAGCCACAGCAGCAGCAGCCCCAGGGTTTCCACCGACAGGCAGGCAATCGCCACGCGAAAGCCGCCGAGGCGGTTGATCAGGTTGCCGAACAGCAATCGCGCGCCGATGAAACTGGCGCCGAACAGGCTCAGGCACAGCACCGCGTTGTCCCAGTGCTGTGTGGCGTAATACAGCGTGATGAAGGTGGCGATGGTGCCGAAACCGATCGAGCCCAGGGCCAGGCCGCAACCATGGGGCAGCACCCGTCCCAGCACATGCATGAACGGCAACCGTTCACCGACCACAATCGGCGCGGCGGTTTTTGGCCAGGCCAGTGCCAGGCCGAGGACGGCCAGCAGCACGATGCTCACGCCCATGCTCCACAAGCCCAGTTGACTGACCAGCAACACACCCAACGGCGCGCCGACTGCCAGTGCGCCGTAACTCGCTATACCGTTCCAGGAGATGACTTTGGCGGTGTTCGCCGCGCCGACCCGGCCGATGCCCCAACCAATCGAGCCGGAGCCCACCAGGCTTTCCGCGCTGCCGAGCACCAGGCGGCCGATCAGCAGGCTGATCAGGCTCAGCATCGGCAGGCTTTGGGTCCAGGCTGAAATCAGCATGAACACGCCGCTCAAACCGCAACCGGCGAGACCGTACATCACCGCGAGTTTGCTGCCCTTATTGTCGATGATTTTCCCGGCATAAGGGCGGCTGAGCAGGGTGGCCAGGTATTGCACGCTGATCACCAGCCCCGCGATTACTGCGCCGAAGCCGAGATCGCTGTGGACGTAGCCGGGCAATACGGCGAGGGGAATGCCGATGTTCAGGTAGCCGATGAAGGTAAAGAGAACGATGGAAACGACTTGCAGCGTGACCGCCAGGGGGCGCTGGTTTTCAGACATGGGTAAAGGTCCACGGGAAAGCAGGATAGATAGGCTGCTTATGATAGCGGCGCGAGCGTCCGTGGGGCGTGGAAAAAGTAAAACTATTTGCCGTGCGGGGGGTTAATCAGGGTTTTGCGGGGGCGACCAGTTGCGTCGTGACCAGGGCGGCCAGGGCGTTTTCTTCGGTGCCGAAACGGGCGAGCAACGCGGCTTGTTTCTCGGGGGAGAGGCGATTCCAGATCTCGATCATCTTCTCGGCGGTGCCGATCAGGACGCTGGCCTGGGTCTCTGTGAAGTCGTCGGTCATGGTGGGCAGCTCAAGGGTTCAGGCGGTGTGGAAAGCGCATGTTAGCGCTTTCCACACGGTCTGGCATTGCAGGTGTTTCAGTCTTCGCTGTCGGCCTGGCGGCGTTCAGTGGCTTCTTTCGGCTCGGGCTGTTGGGCACCGGCTTGTTGCGTGGTTGTCTGCTCAGTTTCGTGCAGGCTTGGGAAGGGGAGATTAGGGATCTCGTGCATGGTTCGCGCTCCTCGCAAAGTCTGTTGATAGATCTGGTAGATCCGCGCTTTTAAAAAGCTTGGGCAGGATACAGCAGGAGAAATGACAAACAGACTTTTATATCCATTTGTTTCGACGGATGGAGTTGTCTAGACAGGTCAGTAGCAGTGACACAAAACCAAGGTGCGAGCCTGTTCGCGAAGGGCCCGGCCAGACATCACATTATTCGGCAATGCCATAAAAAAGGCCCGCATGAATAACCATGCGGGCCCTTTGCATTCCAGTCGGTGATCAGTGCTTCGGCTCGTCGTTCGACATTGCCAACAGCTGTTTTTCCTGATTCCAGTCGAAAGGTTCGTCGTTCTGTTCGGCTTCGAAACGACGCTCTTCCAGTGCCTGGTACAAATCGATTTCATCATCGGGCATGTAATGCAGGCAGTCACCGGCGAAATACCACAACAGGTCGCGCGGGACCAGGTGGGCGATTTGCGGGTAACGGGTGATCACCTGGCACAGAATGTCCTGGCCCAGGTATTGGCTTTCGATCGGGTCGACCGGCAGCAACGCACGCAATTCGTCGAAGCGCTCCAGGAACAAGGCATGGCTTTCTTCGGGAACCTGTTCGGCCTCACCTACCGCGACCAGGATGCTGCGCAAGTGGTCGAGCAAGACAAGATGATCGGCAACGACGTTGGACACGAGATAAGTCCTCAAGAGCAAAACGGGCGCAGGAGTATAAAGCTCCTGCGCCCGTTTTTACAGGATCAGCGGACCTTTCCGTCGGCCAGTGCCAGTTCGTCTTTGTCGAAATCATCGACGTCGATGACCTTGCGCCGCGCTACTTCGGCATCACGCAGGGACTGCGCCTCACCCGCTTGCAACACTCCAGCCTCCAGCGCTGCATCGATGACATGTTCCCCAGCCGCCGGTTTGACCTGACCGCTCTTGAGCGCCACGTGCAGTTTTTTCTGTAACGGCTGCGCTGCGTTCAACAGGTTGCAGGCGTGTTGCAGGGCACCGACCGCGTCGTCTGCCGATTGCGGGCGGTAGCAACCGCCGAGCAATTCTTCGAGGGTTGGATCGCCCTTGGCGCGTCCGATCACTGCGGCGACTTCGGCGCCGAGTTTGTCCGATGGACCTTTGTGGCGACGGCCGAACGGGAACACGATCACCCGCAACAGGCAACCCAGCACCTTGTTCGGGAAGTTGCTGAGCAATTCATCCAGCGCACGCTCCGACTGGCCAAGGCTTTCTTCCATGGCCCACTTGAACAGCGGCGCCATGTGCTCCGGCGAATCGAGGTCGTGGTAACGCTTGAGCGCGGCGGAGGCGAGGTACATGTTGCTGAGCACATCCCCAAGACGCGCCGACAGGCGTTCGCGCCGTTTCAGTTCACCGCCCAGCAACATCATGCTGAGGTCGGCAAGCATGGCAAACGCAGCCGCCTGTCGATTAAGCGCACGGAAGTAACCCTGACTGAGCTTGTCACCCGGCGAATGTTCCAGGTGCCCGAAGCCGAGGTTCAACACCAGCGTGCTGGCGGCGTTGCTCACGGCGAAACCGATGTGCTTGAGCAGCAGGCCATCGAATTCGGTGAGTGCCTGATCCTTGTCTTCACGGCCGGCGAGAGCCATTTCTTTCAGCACGAACGGATGGCAGCGAATGGCACCCTGACCAAAGATCATCAGGTTGCGCGAGAGGATGTTCGCGCCTTCCACCGTGATGAAAATGGGCGCGCCATTCCAGCTGCGACCGAGGTAGTTGTTCGGCCCCATGATGATCGCCTTGCCGCCGTGAACATCCATGGCGTGGCTGATGCACTCGCGGCCGCGTTCGGTGAGGTGGTACTTGAGAATCGCCGACAGCACCGACGGTTTCTCGCCCAGGTCCACCGCGTTGGCGGTCAGCATTCGGGCGGCGTCCATCATCCAGGCGTTGCCGCCGATGCGTGCCATGGCTTCCTGAATACCTTCGAACGCCGACAGTGGAACGTTGAACTGCTCACGAACCTGTGCGTACTGACCGGTGACCAGGCTGGTGAACTTGGCCGCACCGGTGCCGACCGCCGGCAGGGAAATCGAACGCCCGACTGACAGGCAGTTCATCAGCATCATCCAGCCCTTGCCGAGCATTTCCTGGCCGCCGATGAGAAAGTCCAGCGGCACGAAGACGTCCTTGCCTGAGTTCGGGCCATTCATGAAGGCGGCACCCAGCGGCAGATGGCGGCGGCCGATCTCGACACCGGCGGTGTCGGTCGGGATCAGCGCCAGGCTGATGCCCAGGTCTTCCTTGTCACCCAGCAAATGGTCCGGGTCATAGGCCTTGAAGGCCAGGCCGAGGAGGGTGGCGACCGGGCCCAGCGTGATGTAGCGCTTTTCCCAGTTGAGGCGCAGGCCGAGGGTTTCCTTGCCTTCCCATTCACCTTTGCAGATGACCCCGGTGTCGGGCATGGCGCCAGCGTCGGAGCCGGCCAGTGGGCCGGTCAATGCGAAGCACGGGATATCGTCACCCCGGGCCAGCCTTGGCAGGTAATGGTTGCGTTGTTCGTCGGTGCCGTAATGCAGCAGCAGTTCGGCCGGGCCCAGCGAGTTAGGGACCATTACGGTCGACGCGAGGTCGCCACTGCGGGTTGCCAGTTTCATCGCCACCTGGGAGTGGGCATAGGCCGAGAAGCCCTTGCCGCCAAACTCTTTGGGGATGATCAGCGCGAAGAAGCCGTTCTCCTTGATGTGGGTCCAGGCTTCGGGCGGCAGGTCCATGTCTTGCCCGATCTGCCAGTCGCTGACCATGGCGCAGAGCTCTTCGGTCGGGCCGTCGATAAAGGCCTGTTCCTCTTCACTGAGCTGCACTTTTGGATAGGACAGCAACTTGTTCCAGTCCGGGCGACCGCTGAACAGTTCGCCATCCCACCACACGGTCCCGGCGTCGATCGCATCGCGCTCGGTTTGCGACATTGGCGGCAGGGTTTTCTGGAACCAGCTGAACAGCGGCGCGCTGAAGAATTTGCGACGCAGGTCGGGCAGCAACAACGGCGCCGCGACGGCTGCAATCAACACCCAGAAAACCAGCAGCAGCCAGCCTGGCGCGCGACTGAAGGCCCCCATCGCGACGATATAGGCAGCGACGATGCACAGGGCGGGCAGGGGGGCGATGCGACGGTGGGCTAAATAAGCTATCCCGACAACCAGAACCAGTATCCACAACAGCAGCATATTTAATCCTCCGTGAACCAGGGCAAAACCAACCTTCAGAGCTTAGACGGCATCCGCAAAACAGGGTGGTCGGAGCGAGGTGATTGAATTCGTGGGAAACCATCGATGAGTTTTGTAGGTTGGGTTGGCAACACGCCCGGGAAATCGTTCGTTTCCTACGCGGCAATACGCCCATGTTTGGCCGAAACGTCGTTATCTCTGTGCTGAAGGTGTCGTTAGACTCGTGGCTTCCCCAGGAGATTGTTCTCATGCACGAGTATCTGAGTCCCGGCCGCTTCATCGATAGTGACCACCCCTCGGTGGTGGAGTTCGCCGAAAAACACCGGGGCGCCAGTCGCGATCCGCTTGAGCAGGCGATCAATCTCTATTACGCGGTGCGCGAGGCCGTGCGCTACAACCCCTACACGTTCAGTCGCGACCCGGATACGTTGCGCGGCAGTTATGCCTTGGCGGCCGGGGAAAGTTATTGCGTGCCCAAGGCCACGCTTCTGGCCGGTGCCGCGCGACATTGCGGGATCCATGCGCGGATCGGTCTGGCGGACGTGCGCAATCACCTGTCGACCCCGCGGTTGCTCGAGTTGCTCAGAAGCGATGTGTTCGCCATGCACGGTTATACCGAGCTGTATCTGAACGGGCGCTGGGTCAAGGCGACGCCGGCCTTCAACCAGCAACTCTGCGAACTGTTCAATATCGCGCCGCTGGAGTTCGACGGCATCAACGACAGTGTTTTCCATCCCTTCAACCGTGATGGTGAGCAGTTGATGGAGTACCTGGTCGACCACGGCCAGTTCACCGACGTGCCTGAGACGTTCTTTTTCGAGCACCTGGAAAAGTGCTACCCACATCTGTTCAGCGACACATTGCCGGCGTTGCTGGGTGACATGCAGAGTGATTTGAGCCGCGCCTGATCCGGCGTATGCTGCCTGCGCATTCATCCATAAAGAGGCGGTCATGCTGAAGATCTGGGGTCGGAAAAATTCGTCGAATGTCAGAAAGCCATTGTGGGCCGCCGAGGAGTTGGGCCTGGCCTATGAAGCCATCGATGCGGGTGGCGCCTTCGGTGTAGTCGATACGCCGCAGTATCGTGCGATGAATCCCAACGGTCGTGTGCCGGTGATCGAAGACGACGGCTTTGTGCTCTGGGAATCGAACGCCATCGTGCGCTACCTGATGGCTCAGCACGCCAACGCCACGGCCTGGTACCCGACGGATCTGAAGGTTCGCGCCGCTGCCGACAAGTGGATGGACTGGACCACCTCCAGTTTTGCCGGCCCGTTCCGCACGGTGTTCTGGGGCGTGTTACGCACACCTGAAGACAAGCAGGACTGGACCGCCATCAACGCCGCAATCAAGGAGTGCGATGATCTGTTGGCGATGGCGAACCAGGCGTTGGCGGCCGCGCCGTATCTGTCCGGCGACGAAATCGGCATGGGCGACATTCCCCTTGGCAGTTTCATTTATGCCTGGTTCGAGATGCCGATCGAGCGTGCACCGCAGCCGCATCTTGAAGCCTGGTATGCACGACTGAAACAGCGTCCGGCGTATAAAAAAGCCGTTATGACCGCTTTGACTTAATACTCACTATCGACACACTTGACTGTACTTGTTTGGCGGCGACAAGCACCATTGCGCTCGTGCGCCGCGGTTGCATTGCTCGCCGCCCGCCCATAGTTATCCCTTTCTTCCCTTCTTGGTGCGTAAATCCGATATGAGTTCCGCTCTGTCCATCCGGCAGCTAACCAAAACCTACGGCAACGGTTTCCAGGCCCTGAGTGGTATCGATCTGGACGTCGCCGAAGGTGACTTTTTCGCCTTGCTCGGCCCTAACGGTGCCGGCAAATCCACGACCATCGGCATTCTCTCGACCCTGGTGAACAAGACCAGCGGCACGGTGAATATCTTCGGTCACGACCTGGACAAGGAGCCGGCGGCGCTCAAGCGTTGCATCGGCGTGGTGCCCCAGGAATTCAACTTCAACCAGTTCGAAAAAACCTTCGACATCGTCGTGACCCAGGCCGGTTACTACGGCATCCCGCCGAAGATCGCCAAGGAACGCGCCGAGCAGTATCTGACCCAGCTCGGGCTGTGGGACAAACGCGATGTGCCGTCGCGTTCGCTGTCCGGTGGCATGAAGCGTCGCCTGATGATCGCCCGCGCACTGGTTCACGAACCGCGCCTGCTGATCCTCGATGAACCGACCGCGGGTGTGGACATCGAACTGCGTCGCTCGATGTGGACCTTTCTCACCGAGCTGAACCAGAAAGGCATCACCATCATCCTCACCACTCATTACCTGGAAGAGGCTGAGCAGTTGTGCCGCAACATCGGCATCATCGACCACGGCACGATTGTCGAGAACACCAGCATGAAACAGCTGCTCGGCCAGCTGCATGTGGAAACCTTTCTGCTTGATCTCAAGAACACGCTGAACGTCGCGCCGCAGTTGCTCGGTTATCCGACCAAGCTGCTCGACAGCCACACACTCGAAGTCCAGGTCGACAAGGCCATGGGCATCACCGCGCTGTTCACCCAGTTGGCGCAGCAGAACATCGAAGTGCTGAGCCTGCGCAACAAAACCAATCGCCTCGAGGAGTTGTTCGTGTCTCTGGTGGAGAAAAATCTGTCGAAGGTGGCGGTATGAGTTCCGAGCTGCAACCCAACCTCGTTGCCCTCAACACCATCGTTTACCGCGAGGTGAAGCGCTTTACCCGGATCTGGCCGCAGACCCTTCTGCCGCCGGCCATCACCATGGTCCTGTACTTCGTGATCTTCGGTAACCTGATCGGTCGACAGATTGGTGATATGGGTGGCTTCACCTATATGGAATACATCGTGCCGGGCCTGATCATGATGTCGGTGATCACCAACTCCTACGGCAACGTGGTGTCGAGTTTCTTCGGCAGCAAGTTCCAGCGCTCCATCGAAGAATTGATGGTGTCGCCGGTATCGCCGCATACGATTCTGATTGGCTACACCCTGGGCGGCGTGCTGCGGGGCTTGATGGTCGGGTTGATCGTGACGCTGTTGTCGCTGTTCTTCACCGAATTGCAGGTGCATCACCTGGGCGTGACCATTCTGGTGGTGGTGCTGACGGCGACGATCTTCTCGCTGCTGGGCTTCATCAACGCCGTGTTTGCACGTAACTTCGATGATATTTCGATCATCCCGACCTTCGTGCTGACACCCCTGACATACCTGGGCGGGGTGTTCTACTCGATCAGTTTGCTGCCGCCGTTCTGGCAGACCGTGTCTCTGGCCAACCCGGTGCTGCACATGGTCAACGCCTTCCGTTACGGCATTCTTGGCGTTTCGGACATCAGGATCAGCGTGGCGATTACTTTCATGTTGGTGGCGACCGTCGTTCTATACATCGGTTGTGCGCGGCTGCTGGTCAGTGGGCGCGGGATGCGTACCTGAGAAAGACCGCGTCGCCTGCTTCGCGGGCAAGCCTCGCTCCTACAGTTCACCATCAGACCTGTAGGAGCGAGGCTTGCCCGCGAAGGCGTCAGCCCAGACGTCATAAAAAAACGGCCTCCAACAATGGAGGCCGTTTTGCATTTACTGCATCCGGTTTCTCTTGCGCCGCTTCCACTGCCGCCCAACCCACCAGCGCCAATACATCATCACCAGGCAATAGGCGAGGGCGCCCAGCACCAGCCCCGTCACCACTGAACCCAGCAAAAACGGCTGCCACAAGGTGGAAAGCTCACCACTGATCCATTCCCAGGTCAGCTCGTCCGGCAAATGCCTGGCCGGCACGTCCATTAACCACGCTCCCGTCTGATAGGTGCAGAAGAACACCGCTGGCATCGTAATCGGGTTGGTCAGCCAGACCAGGCTGACGGCAATGGCCATGTTGCCCCGCACGACGATCGCCAGAATGGCAGCGACCAGCATCTGCAACGGAATGGGCAGGAAGGCCGCGAACAGGCCCACCGCCATGGCCCGTGCGACGGAATGACGATTGAGGTGCCAGAGGTTCGGGTCATGCAGCAGGGTGCCGAGAAAGCGTAAGGATTTGTGTTCCCTGATGCTGGTCGGGTCTGGCATGTAACGTTTGAATAAGCGCCGGGGCATAAGGCTTCTCGGTCGGTTAAGGCGGCAAGTATGTCTGGATTCTATGAACCGCCCATTCAGACTTTGTGACAATTAATAACCGTGTGCGTGCAGTCGGGCAGCTATGCCTAGGGTGGGACTCTCAAGGACGGGTGTATGCGCACAGGGATGATGGCGCTGGCGTTGGGTTTGCTGGCCCTGCGTTTTTTACCGGTTTTACCGCCGGTCTGGTTATGGATGTTGCTGCCGGTCGTGGGTTTGATGCTGTTGCCGTTTCGGACTCACCCGTTGGCGTTTTTTCTGTTCGGCTTCAGTTGGGCGTGCGCGAGTGCGCAGTGGGCGCTGGATGATCGCCTGTCGCTGAAGCTCGATGGCGAGACTCGTTGGGTCGAAGGTCGGGTGACGGGCCTGCCGCAGAATGCCGAAGGGGTGGTGCGCTTCGAGTTGACCGACAGTCAGTCCCGAAGCACCCGGCTGCCCCGGCATCTGCGCCTCGCCTGGTATGACGGACCGCCCGTCAACAGCGGCGAACGGTGGCGGCTGGCGGTCAAGTTGAAGCGTCCTGCCGGGCTGCTCAATCCGCATGCCTTTGACTACGACGCCTGGTTGCTGGCACAACGCATCGGCGCTACCGGTACGGTCAAGGATGGCCATAGGCTGGTCGCCGCCCAATGGGCCTGGCGTGACAGCATTCGGCAGCAATTGCAGGCCGTCGATGCCCAAGGCCGGACGGGGGCGCTGATCGCATTGGTGTTGGGCGACGGCGGCGGGCTGAGTCGCGAGGACTGGCAAGTGCTGCAAGACACCGGCACCGTGCATCTGCTGGTGATTTCCGGGCAGCACATCGGGTTGCTGGCGGGGCTGGTGTATCTGCTGATCGCCGGGCTGGCGCGCTATGGTCTGTGGCCGAGCCGTTTGCCCTGGCTGCCATGGGCCTGCGGACTGGCGTTTGCCGCTGCGCTGGGTTACGGGTTGCTGGCCGGTTTTGAGGTGCCGGTGCGCCGGGCCTGCGTGATGATCGGTCTGGTGTTGTTGTGGCGGCTAAGGTTTCGGCACCTTGGCGCCTGGTGGCCGCTGTTGCTGGCGCTCAATGGCGTTTTACTGCTCGACCCGCTGGCGAGCCTGCAACCGGGGTTCTGGTTGTCCTTCGCAGCGGTGGCGGTGTTGATCTTCACTTTCGGTGGGCGTCTGGGGCCGTGGCGTTGGTGGCAAACGTGGACCCGTGCGCAATGGCTGATCGCGATCGGACTGTGCCCATTGCTATTGATACTTGGCTTGCCGATCAGCGTCAGCGGACCAGTGGCCAATTTGCTGGCGGTGCCCTGGGTCAGTCTGGTGGTATTGCCGCCAGCCTTGCTCGGGACGTTGTTACTGCCCGTCCCTTATGTGGGCGAGGGGTTGCTGTGGCTGGCGGGCGGTCTGGTCGACCTGTTGTTCAAGGGGCTGGCATTGATGGCAGGGCGATTCCCCGCCTGGGTGCCGGTCGCGGTGCCGGTGTGGATTTGGGCGCTCGGTACGCTGGGGGCCTTTCTTCTATTACTGCCTGAGGGGGTGCCGTTGCGCCCGTTGGGTTGGCCGCTGCTGCTGTTACTGGTTTTTCCACCTCGCCCGATGCTTGCCGAAGGCGTCGCCGAAGTCTGGCAACTGGACGTCGGCCAGGGCCTGGCCATCCTGGTGCGCACCCGCCATCACACCTTGTTGTATGACGCCGGGCCGCGTTTTGGCGAATTCGACCTCGGCGAGCGAGTGGTGCTGCCGTCATTGCGCAAACTGGGCGTGTCCGGGATCGACCTGATGCTGCTCAGTCACGCCGACGCCGATCACGCCGGCGGTGCACGCGCGATTGCCAACGGATTGCCGGTGGCGCGGGTCCTGAGCGGTGATCCCGAGGCGCTGCCAGCCGAATTGCGCGCCGAAGGCTGTGAAAGCGGCCGGCAATGGACCTGGGACGGTGTGGACTTCCGTCTCTGGCAATGGACATCCGCCGCCGACAGCAATCAAAAATCCTGTGTCTTGCAGATCGAAGCCAGTGGCGAGCGATTGCTGCTGACCGGTGATATTGATGCGGCAGCCGAGCGGGCATTGCTCGACAGTCCGCTTGCCGTGCCGACCGATTGGCTGCAATCGCCTCACCACGGCAGTCGCAGTTCCTCTTCGATGGCGCTGCTCGCCGCGTTGCAACCCAGGGCTGTGCTGATTTCCCGGGGCCAGGGCAATTCCTTTGGCCACCCGCATCCCACGGTCATGGCGCGCTATCAAAAACGAGGCATGGCGATCTACGACAGCGCCACCCACGGCGCCATTCGTCTGCAACTGGGACGGTTCAAGCCGCCATGGACGATGCGTCTGGATCGGCGTTTCTGGCGCGATCCGCCACCGTTGGGCCCATAACCGCCAGTTATGAAAGCCCGACCGGATGCGACATCACGGTCTTCGGTGCATCCGGCCCCTATGTTAGAGTGGCGCACTTTTTCGAGGGGGCTGTCACTGTGTGGGAATTGGTCAAATCCGGCGGCTGGATGATGCTGCCGATCATTCTGAGTTCCATCGCGGCAATGGCGATCGTCGCCGAGCGTCTCTGGACCCTGCGAGCCAGCCGTGTGACCCCTGAGCATTTGCTCGGGCAGGTCTGGGTGTGGATCAAGGACAAACAGCTCAATAAAGAAAAACTCAAGGAACTGCGCGCCAACTCACCGTTGGGCGAGATCCTGGCGGCGGGCCTTGCCAACTCCAAACATGGTCGCGAGATCATGAAAGAGTGCATCGAAGAGGCCGCCGCACGGGAGGTTCATGAACTCGAACGCTATATCAATGCGCTGGGCACCATCGCCGCCATGGCCCCATTGCTGGGCCTGTTGGGTACGGTGCTGGGCATGATCGACATTTTCAGCGCGTTCATGGGCACGGGCATGGGCACCAATGCCGCGGTGCTGGCGGGCGGTATCTCCAAGGCGCTGATCACTACGGCCGCTGGCCTGATGGTCGGTATCCCGGCAGTATTCTTTCACCGATTCCTGCAACGCCGGATCGATGAACTGGTGGTGGGCATGGAGCAGGAAGCGATCAAACTGGTCGAAGTGGTTCAGGGCGACCGTGATGTGGACCTGGCCGAGGGCAAAGCGTGAAATTCCGCCGCAAACCGCGGGAAACGGTCGACATCAACCTCGCGTCGCTGATCGACGTGGTGTTTATCCTGCTGCTGTTTTTCGTGGTCACCACTACGTTTACCCGTGAAACCCAGTTGCGCGTCGATCTGCCGGAAGCGGTCAGCGGTTCGCCTGCCGAAGACCAGCAGGTCAAGCACCTGGACGTTGCCATCAGTGCCGAAGGCGCGTTCTCGGTGAACAATCAGCTATTGCCGAAGAACGACCTCGCGACGCTGATGGAGGCGCTGCAGAAAGAATCCAATGGCGACACCAACCTGCCGCTGTCCATCAGCGCGGATGGCAAGACTCAGCATCAGTCGGTCATCACCGCCATGGACGCCGCCGGCAAGCTGGGTTTCAGCCACTTGCGCATGACCACGGTCGAAGCGGCACCGCCCGCGCCCTGATGGCCATGTCCGATCGCTTGCTCGCCGCGTGGTACCAAGGTCATCCGGCCCTGAAACTGTTGCAGCCACTGGAGTGGCTGTACCGGCGCATCGTCATGAACAAGCGCAAGCGCTTTCTGGCGGGCGAGGGCGAGATCTATCAGCCGCCCGTGCCGCTGATCGTGGTCGGCAATATCACCGTCGGTGGCACTGGCAAGACACCGCTGATTCTGTGGATGATCCAGCATTGCCAGCGCAGTGGTTTGCGGGTCGGCGTGGTCAGTCGCGGTTACGGCGCCAAACCGCCGCAATTGCCGTGGCGCGTCGAGGCCGATCAGAGCGCAGACATCGCCGGCGACGAACCGCTGTTGATCGTCCAGCGCACGGGCGTGCCATTGATGATCGACCCGGATCGCAGCAGCGCCGTCAAAGCGCTGCTGGCGAGTGAGCCGCTGGATCTGATCCTCTCCGATGACGGCATGCAGCATTACCGGCTGGCCCGGGACCTGGAACTGGTGTTGATCGACGCCGCCCGCGGCCTGGGCAACAAACGCTGCCTGCCGGCCGGTCCCTTGCGTGAACCGGTCGAACGCCTTCAGAGCGTCGATGCCGTGCTGTACAACGGCGCCGCCAATGATCGCGAAAACGGTTTTGCCTTCCAGCTGCAACCTACCGAACTGGTCAACCTGCAAAGTGGTGAGCGTCGCCCCCTCGACCACTTCCCCGCAGGTCAGGCACTGCACGCCGTGGCCGGGATCGGCAATCCGCAGCGTTTCTTCACGACCCTCGAAACGCTACACTGGCAGCCAGTGCCGCATGCGTTTGCCGACCACGCCGAATACAGCGTGCAGGCCTTGAATTTCACACCGTCATTGCCGTTGGTGATGACCGAAAAGGACGCGGTGAAGTGCCGTGCCTTCGCCGCCGCCGATTGGTGGTACCTGGCGGTCGATGCTGCGCCATCGCCGGCTTTCGTGGCCTGGTTCGATACGCAGCTGATGCGCCTGTTGCCGGCTCGTCTTTTGCCTTAACTCCGTTTTTATCCAGGGAATGCTCATGGACACCAAATTGCTCGACATCCTCGCTTGCCCGGTCACCAAAGGCCCCCTCAAACTCAGCGCCGACAAGACCGAGCTGATCAGCAAGGGCGCCGGCCTGGCTTACCCGATTCGCGATGGCATCCCCGTGATGCTCGAAACCGAAGCCCGCACCCTGACCACCGACGAGCGCCTGGATAAATGACCACAGCCTTTACCGTTGTCATTCCATCGCGTTATGCCTCCACCCGTCTGCCGGGCAAACCGCTGCTGCTGATCGCCGGCAAGCCGATGATCCAGCACGTCTGGGAGCAGGCGAGCAAAAGCAGTGCCGAGCGTGTCGTGGTCGCCACTGACGACGTGCGCATTGTCGAGGCGTGCAAGGCGTTTGGCGCCGAAGTGGTGCTGACCCGCGAAGATCACAATTCCGGTACCGATCGCCTGGCCGAAGTCGCCGCGAAACTGGGCCTGGCCGCCGACGCCATCGTGGTCAACGTCCAGGGTGACGAACCGTTGATTCCGCCGAGTGTGATCGATCAGGTGGCTGCCAACCTGGCCGCCCACGCCGAAGCGCGCATGGCCACCCTGGCCGAGCCGATCGAAGACGTGGAAACCCTGTTCAATCCCAACGTGGTCAAGGTTGTCAGCGACCTTAATGGCTTGGCGCTGACCTTCAGTCGTGCCACGTTGCCGTGGGCCCGCGACGCGTTCGCCAAAAGCCGCGAGCAATTGCCGGAAGGCGTGCCGTACCGCCGCCACATTGGCATCTATGCCTACCGCGCCGGTTTCCTGCACGACTTCGTCAGCTGGGGCCCGTGCTGGCTGGAAAACACTGAATCCCTGGAACAGCTGCGTGCCCTGTGGCACGGCGTGCGGATTCACGTCGCTGACGCACTGATCGCACCGCCCACCGGTGTCGACACCGTCGAAGACCTCGAGCGAGTTCGTCGCCTGCTGGAGGCCTGATGCGCGTTCTGTTCGTGTGCCTGGGCAACATCTGTCGCTCCCCGACGGCCGAAGGCGTGCTGCGGCATAAATTGCGCGAGGCGGGGCTGGCCGATCACATCGAAGTCGCCTCCGCCGGCACCGGTGACTGGCATGTCGGCAAGGCGCCGGACAAACGCAGCCAGGCCGCCGCCAGACTGCGCGGTTATGACCTGTCCGCCCAACGCGCACAGCAAGTGACCCGCGCCGATTTTTCCGCCTACGACCTGATACTGGCGATGGACAACAGCAACCTGCGCCACCTCAAGGCCCTGCAACCGGCCAAGGGCAAAGCCGAGCTGGACCTGTTCCTGCGTCGCTACGAGTCAGAACTCGATGAAGTGCCGGATCCGTACTACGACGGCGATCAGGGTTTCGAACAGGTGCTGGACCTGATCGAGTGCGCCAGTGATCGACTGGTGATCGAATTGAAGGGACGGTTATGAGTTTGCAGGTTCAACCCCGGATTTCGCTCAAGCCGTTCAATACGTTTGGTGTCGACGTTCAGGCCCGGTTGTTCGCCGAGGCCCACAGCGACGCCGATGTGCGTGAAGCCCTGGCGTATGCGTCGGCCCATGACGTGCCGTTGCTGGTGATCGGTGGCGGCAGCAACTTGCTGCTGACGGCTGATGTCCAGGCGCTGGTGCTGCGCATGGCTACGCGCGGGATTCGGATCCTGAGCGATAACGGCAGCAAGGTCGTGATCGAAGCCGAGGCGGGCGAGCCTTGGCATCCGTTCGTGCAGCACACCCTGGCGCAGGGGTTGTCGGGGCTGGAGAACCTCAGCCTGATCCCCGGTACCGTGGGCGCTGCGCCGATGCAGAACATCGGCGCCTATGGCGTCGAGATCAAGGACGTGTTCGCCGGCCTGACGGCGCTGGATCGCCAGACCGGCGAGCTGCGGGATTTCACCCTGGAAGAATGCAACTTCGCCTACCGTGACAGCCTGTTCAAACAGGAACCGGGGCGTTGGTTGATCCTGCGCGTGCGTTTCACCCTAAACCGCGCCGCGCACCTGCACCTGGAATACGGCCCGGTTCGCCAGCGCCTGACCGAGCAAGGCATCGATCAGCCGACTGCCACCGACGTCAGCCAGGCGATCTGCAGTATTCGTAATGAAAAGCTCCCGGACCCGGCAGTACTCGGCAATGCCGGCAGCTTCTTCAAGAACCCTCTGGTGCCGACCGCACTGGTAGCGCAGCTGAAAAGCCAATACCCGGACCTGGTGGCCTACGCGCAACCCGATGGGCAGATGAAACTGGCGGCGGGCTGGTTGATCGAGCGGGCCGGCTGGAAAGGCTTTCGCGATGGCGATGCCGGCGTGCATAAGTTGCAGGCGCTGGTGCTGGTCAACTATGGCAGCGCCACTGGCCTGCAATTGCTGCACCTGGCGCAGCTCATTCAGAAAGACATTTCCCAGCGTTTCAACGTCGAACTGGAAATGGAGCCGAATCAGTATTGAGGCTACGCTTTAATGGCTGATCTCAAAGCCCTGCACACCTTCAACTGTGCAGGGCTTTTTTGTTAATGCTGGGTTAACTTAGCCACCTAACGATGCAAGCATTTGCTCCACCAAAGGCCCGATGCAGACGTTGCCGTCCGCGTAAGAGAGCCTCTTAGCCTGAGCCGATCTGCATGATGCCAACCGCCAAGTCTCGGCGGCAGATTGCTCGACCCCATAACCTCCAGAAATATGCGGGCGTGCCCATGATTACCCTGAAGCTCAATGGTCAAGACCATCAACTCGACGTCACCGAGGATATGCCGCTGCTCTGGGCAATCCGCGACGTGGCCGGTTACAACGGCACCAAATTTGGCTGCGGCATGGGCCTGTGTGGTGCCTGCACCATTCATATCGAAGGCGCTCCGGCGCGCAGTTGCATCACGCCGATCGGTTCAGTGGTCGGCCAGAACGTCACCACCATCGATAACCTGCACGTCGACCCGGTCGGGCAAGTCGTGCAGCAAGCCTGGCTCGACAGCGCCGTGGCTCAGTGCGGTTTCTGCCAGGGCGGGCAGATCATGTCAGCGACGGCGTTGCTCAAGACCAACCCGAACCCCAGCGACGCACAGATCGAAGAGGCGATGGTCGGCAATATTTGCCGTTGCGGCACCTATAACCGCATCAAGACCGCCATCCGCCAGGCATCCACTCACCTGAAGGAGGCCAAGGCATGAGCCAGTTACCGAATGATTTTGCGCTGAGCAACCTCAGCCGCCGTGGCTTCCTTAAAGGCGTCGGTGCGACCAGTGCGTTAGTTCTGGTAGCGAGCTGGGGCTGGCAAGACGCTTTTGCCGAAGAAAAAGAGAAAAAATTCGGCGCCGACGGCATGCCCAATGGCTGGATCGATGATCCCAAGGTTTACATCAGCATTGCCGCTGACGGCATGGTGACCGTGGTCTGCAACCGTTCGGAAATGGGCCAGGGTGTGCGCACCAGCTTGACCATGGTAGTGGCCGATGAACTGGACGCCGACTGGGCCATGATGAAAGTGCAGCAGGCGCCGGGTGACGAGGTTCGCTTCGGTAACCAGGACACAGACGGTTCGCGCAGCATGCGTCACTGGTACGAGCCGATGCGTCGTTGCGGTGCCGCCGCGCGAACCATGCTGGAACAAGCGGCGGCTGAGCAGTGGAAAGTGCCGGTCAGCGAGTGCCACGCGCAGCTGCATAAAGTGGTGCACCAACCGAGCGGTCGTGAACTGGGCTACGGCGCTCTGGCCGCCGCTGCGGGTGCGCTGGCAGTGCCGGCCCGTGACAGCCTGCGGCTCAAGCAACCGTCGGAGTTTCGCTACATCGGCAAGGAAGGCACCAAGGCGATCGACGGTGCCGACATCGTCAACGGCCGCGCCATTTACGGGGCCGATGTGCATTTCGACGGCATGCTCTACGCCGTGATTGCGCGTCCGGCGGTTTATGGCGGCACGGTCAAATCCGTCGACTCCAGCGCGGCGATGAAAGTCCCGGGCGTGATCAAGGTCATTCAGATCGAAGGCCGTCCGCTGCCATCCGAGTTCCAGCCATTGGGTGGCGTGGCCGTGGTGGCCAGCAACACCTGGGCCGCGATCAAGGGCCGCGAAGCGCTGAAGATCGAGTGGGATGACGGCCCCAATGCCAGTTACGACTCGATCGCCTACCGCAAAGAACTGGAAGCCGCGTCCCTCAAACCCGGCAAAGTGGTGCGCAATACCGGCAACATCGACGACGCCATGAAAGGCGCCAACAGCACCCTCGAAGCCTCGTATTACCTGCCGCACCTGGCGCAGGCGCCGATGGAACCGATGGTCGCCATCGCCCGCTTCAAGGACGGTGTGTGCGAGGCCTGGGCCCCGAGTCAGGCGCCACAGGTCACCCGGGAACGGATTGGCGAACGCCTTGGTATTCCGTTCGATAAGGTCACGTTCAATGTCACCTTGCTCGGCGGCGGTTTCGGTCGCAAGTCCAAGCCGGACTTCGTCATCGAAGCGGCGATCCTCGCCAAGGAATTCCCCGGTAAAGCGGTGCGGGTGCAATGGACCCGTGAAGACGACATCCACTGCTCCTACTTCCACACCGTGTCCGCCGAGTACCTGAAGGCCAGCCTGGACAAGGATGGGCTGCCCTCTGGCTGGTTGCACCGCACCGTGGCCCCGAGCATTACCGCGCTGTTCGCCCCGGGCATGAACCACGAGGCGGCTTTCGAGCTGGGCATGGGCTTTACCAACATGGCCTACGCCATCCCCAACGTGCGCCTGGAAAACCCCGAAGCGGCGATTCATACCCGGGTCGGCTGGTATCGCTCGGTGTCGAACATTCCCCACGGGTTTGCGATCCAGAGCTTTGTCGATGAGCTGGCGCACAAGGCCAAGCAGGATCCGCTCAAGTATCAGATCAAACTGCTCGGCCCGGATCGTCAGATCGATCCGCGTACCTTGAGTGAGGAGTGGAACTACGGCGAATCGCCCGAGCGTTATCCGATCGACACCGGGCGGATGCGTACGGTACTGGAAACAGCCGCCAAGGCCGCCGGTTGGGGGCGCGAGCTGCCCAAGGGCCGAGGCCTGGGCCTGGCGGTGCATTACAGCTTCGTCAGCTACGTGGCGGCGGTGATCGAAGTCGAAGTCAAAGACGACGGCACGTTGATCGTGCACAAGGCCGACATCGCAGTGGATTGTGGTCCGCAGATCAACCCCGAACGGATTCGCGCTCAGTTCGAAGGCGCTTGCGTCATGGGCCTGGGCAATGCCGTGGTCGGGGAAATCAGCTTCAAGGACGGCAAGGTGCAGCAGGACAATTTCCACATGTATGAGGTGGCGCGCATGTCGCTGGCACCGAAGGAAGTGGCGGTGCATCTGGTGACGCCTCCGGGCAATGTGCCGTTGGGCGGAGTCGGTGAGCCAGGCGTACCGCCGATTGCGCCTGCGCTGTGCAACGCGATCTTCGCTGCCACTGGCCAGCGTATCCGCAACTTGCCGGTTCGCTTCCAGCTGCAAGGTTGGCAGAAGGCGCAGGCCTGATGGACAGCGCGGATCTGAACGTCCTGCGCAGCGTGCTGGAATGGCGTCGCGCCGGTCGGCGGGTGGTGTTGTACAGCGTGGTCCAGACCTGGGGCACTGCGCCCCGGGCACCTGGCGCGATGCTGGCGTTGCGTGAAGATGGCGTGGTGATCGGCTCGGTGTCCGGCGGCTGTGTCGAGGATGATCTGATTGCCCGGCTGCACGATGGGCGGATTCCACCTGACGGGCCGCCGGTGCAATTGATCACCTACGGCGTCACCCGCGAGGAGGCCGCACGGTTTGGTTTGCCCTGCGGTGGCACCTTGCGCCTGACCGAGGAGCGGGTCGGCGATCCAGGTTGGGTCGCCGAGTTGCTGGAACGCTGCGAGGCCCATGAAATAGTGGCTCGTTCGCTGGATATTGCGACCGGTGAATTGATTTTGCAGGCGGCGAACAAAAGCGATGTGCTGAGCTTTGACGGCCACACCCTGCGCGCCATCTACGGTCCGCGTTGGCGGCTATTGCTGATCGGTGCGGGGCAATTGTCCCGGTATGTTGCCGAAATGGCGCGACTGCTGGATTTCGAAGTGCTGATCTGCGATCCGCGCAGCGAGTTTGTCTACGGTTGGGAAGAGCAGCACGGCCGTTTCGTCTCGGGCATGCCGGATGAAGCGGTGCTGACCATCGAGACCGACGAACGCACGGCCATTGTCGCCCTGACCCATGATCCGCGCCTGGATGATATGGCGTTGCTGACCGCTCTGGATTCCAGGGCTTTTTATGTCGGCGCCCTCGGCTCGCGGGTCAACAGCCTGAAGCGGCGGGAAAATCTGGCTCAGCTAGGCTTGTCATCACAGGCCATCGAGCGGCTGCACGGCCCGATCGGTTTGCACATCGGCAGCCACAGTCCCGCGGAAATCGCCTTGTCGCTGCTGGCCGAGATTGTGGCGATCAAGAACGGCGTCGAATTGAAGCAGAAGAAGCCGTTGCAGGAGGTTGTATGAGTGAATCCATCGGCGTCATCGTGCTGGCGGCGGGGCAGGGCAGACGCTTCAGGGAGGTGGCGGGAGCGGACAAGGACAAGCTGCTGGCCGACTGCACGGGGCGAGATGGCGCGGTTCGGTCGGTGATCGAGCACGTGCTGCTGAGTGTGCCGGCCAACCTTGGGAAGCGTGTGCTGGTGACGACCGAAGATCGCCCGCAAGTGATGCGCATGGCTCAGGCGTACGGTTTCGAGAGTGTGAAGATCGGGCCTGCCGGGATGGGCGATAGCATTGCCGCCGGGGTGGCGACGTGTCCAGATCTCGGTGGCTGGTTGATTGTGCTGGGGGATATGCCGTTTATCTTGCCGTCGAGTATCGAACGGGTGGTGGCCGGGGTTGCGGACGATTGCGTCAGTGTGCCGGTCCATGCGGGGAAGTACGGACACCCGGTTGGGTTCGGGCGCAGTTTTGGGCCGGGGTTGATGGCGTTATCGGGTGATCATGGGGCCAAGCCGTTGTTTGCGCAGGGCAGGGTGGTTGAAGTGGCGGTGGATGATGCCGGGGTGTTGTGGGATGTGGATGTGCCTGCAGCATTAGTATTTTCCTGACACACCGTCTTGCCCGCGAAGAACGATAACGCGGTCTACTTGCTTTATCTCAGATGTAAAAAAGCCCCGCCTGGATCACCAGGCGGGGCTTTTTAGTGGCCGATGGAATCAGACGAGGGGTTTAGGCTCGTGTTCTTTTTCCAGGGCTTGTTCGTGTTGCTCGACCGCTTCCTGTACGGAGCGCGGCGCTTCTTCGATGACCGATTCGGCAACAGGTGCCGCTTCGATCACTTCAGCCACAACCGGTGCAGGCTCGTCAGCGACAATCGCTTCAACCGGAGCAGCAGCGGCAGCCAGTTCGGCTTCCTTCTGCAGACGCTCTTCTTCACGCTTGCGACGACGCACTTCACGTGGATCGTTCGGTGCACGGCCGCTTGGCGTCAGGGCGCTGACAGGGGCGGCTTCGACGTGTGGTGCAGCCACTTCGGCAACGACCGGCGCCGGTGCTTCAACGACTGGAGCAGGTTCGGCAGCCACAATCACTGGCTCGGACACCATGGCTTCGGCAACCTGAGCTTCAGCAACCGGAGCAGGCGCTTCAACCGCAGCCGGCTCGGCAACCCAGTTGAACGCGGTTTGTTCTTCACGAACTTCGCGGACAGCTTCGGTTACGGTTTCGCTGGAGGTTTCGGCAGCTGGCTCGGCAGCAAACACTGGCTCGGGGGCCGCTTCAACTTCAGGCTGTGCTTCACGAACCGGTGCCACTTCGATTTCCGGAGCCGCAGTGGCTTCTACCGGAGTCGTTGCTTCCACTACTGGCGCTTCGACCGAAGCCGTTTCCAGGGTGGCGGCCGTTGCGCGTTCGGCTTGCTCGTTGGCTTGCGCTTCAGCAGGCGCGCTGATCACGGTGCTGGCAACGGCTGCGGTAACAGCCAGGCCGGCGGCCAGATCGGAAGTGCTTGGCGCTTCGTTGCTTTCGCCCGCTTCGCTGCCTTCGGCGGATTCGGATTCTTCCGAACCTTCGATCACGTTGCCGTTGGCATCGCGTTGACGCTCGCGACGGTTGCTGCGACGACGCTGGCCACGGGAGCGGCGGCGTGGACGATCGCCTTCGGCGCCTTCCTGACCGTCTTCCTGCAGTTGCTCTTCGTTGGTTACCAGTTCTTCTTCGGCAACCGCGGCAGCGGCTTGCTCGGCACGTGGCTGACGTTCTTCACGCGGTGGGCGCGGAGCGCGTTCTTCACGTGGCTGGCGAGCTGGACGCTCTTCAGCGGTCGCAGCAGCGGCTGGAGCGGTGGCATCCAGAGGTTCGCGCAGTTCACGCACGCGTTCTTCACGCTCGCCACGTGGCTTGCGGTCTTCGCGAGGTGCGCGCGGTGCACGTTCTTCACGAGGGGCGCGTGGTGCACGCTCTTCACGTGGAGCACGTTCTTCGCGGGCGACTACCGGGGTTTCTTCCCGGGCTTCGCGTGGTTGACGCTCTTCGCGTGGCTCACGTGGTGCACGTTCTTCACGCGGTGCACGTTCCTCACGAGGCTTGCGCTCTTCATCGCGGCGACCGTTACGGTTGCGGCTCTGCTGACGACCGTTGCGACGCTCTTCGTTACGGGCCGGGCGCTCGGTGGTCGCTGGTTTTTCAACCACAACCGGAGCAGCAGGCTCTTCCTTGGTAGCAAACAGGCTGACCAGCGACTTCACCAGGCCTTTGAACAGGCTTGGCTCTGGCACGGCGATCGGTGCAGCAACAGGTGCGGCAGCGACGACTTCGGTCGGAACCGGAGCGTTGGCGCGGGCCGGCGCGGTCTTGACTGCGGCTTCCTGACGAACCAGGGTGCGGGTCGCGGCGGCTGGCTGGACTTCTTCGACTTCGGCAGCGGCTGCTGCGATTTCGTAGCTGGACTGGCCGACTGCGGCTTCCGGGCTGTCATCACGCAGACGCTGAACTTCGAAGTGCGGCGTTTCGAGGTGATCGTTCGGCAGAATGACGATGCGGGCACGGGTGCGCAGTTCGATCTTGGTGATCGAGTTGCGCTTTTCGTTGAGCAGGAAGGCTGCGACCGGAATCGGCACTTGGGCGCGAACTTCGGCGGTGCGGTCTTTCAGGGCTTCTTCTTCGATCAGGCGCAGGATCGCCAGGGACAGCGATTCAACGTCACGGATGATGCCGGTGCCGTTGCAACGCGGGCAAACGATGCCGCTGCTTTCGCCCAGGGATGGACGCAGGCGCTGACGGGACATTTCCAGCAGGCCGAAGCGCGAGATGCGACCGACTTGCACGCGAGCGCGGTCGGCTTCCAGGCATTCGCGGACTTTTTCTTCCACGGCGCGCTGGTTCTTGGCAGGGGTCATGTCGATGAAGTCGATGACGATCAGGCCGCCGATGTCGCGCAAGCGCAACTGACGGGCGATTTCTTCGGCGGCTTCAAGGTTGGTCTGCAGGGCGGTTTCTTCGATGTCGCTGCCTTTGGTGGCGCGCGCCGAGTTGATGTCGATGGACACCAGGGCTTCGGTCGGATCGATAACGATGGAGCCGCCGGAAGGCAGTTCAACGACGCGCTGGAAAGCGGTCTCGATCTGGCTTTCGATCTGGAAACGGTTGAACAGCGGAACGCTGTCTTCGTACAGCTTGATCTTGCTGGCGTACTGCGGCATCACCTGGCGAATGAAGGTCAGGGCTTCGTCCTGGGCTTCAACGCTGTCGATCAGCACTTCGCCGATGTCCTGGCGCAGGTAATCGCGGATGGCGCGGATGATCACGTTGCTTTCCTGGTAGATCAGGAACGGCGCGGAGCGATCCAGCGAAGCTTCTTTGATGGCGGTCCAGAGTTGCAGCAGGTAGTCGAGGTCCCACTGCATTTCTTCGCTGCTGCGGCCCAGGCCGGCAGTACGAACGATCAGACCCATGTCGGCTGGTGCAACCAGGCCGTTCAGGGCTTCACGCAGTTCGTTGCGCTCTTCACCTTCGATGCGACGGGAGATACCGCCGGCACGCGGGTTGTTCGGCATCAGCACCAGGTAACGACCGGCCAGGCTGATGAAGGTGGTCAGGGCAGCGCCCTTGTTGCCACGTTCTTCTTTTTCGACCTGAACGATGACTTCCTGGCCTTCGCTCAGGACGTCCTTGATGTTGACGCGGCCTTCAGGGGCTTTCTTGAAGTATTCGCGGGAGATTTCTTTGAGGGGCAGGAAGCCGTGGCGCTCAGAGCCGAAATCGACAAAGGCAGCCTCAAGGCTTGGTTCGATGCGAGTAATCCGGCCTTTATAGATGTTGGCCTTCTTCTGCTCGCGTGCACCGGATTCGATGTCCAGGTCGTAGAGGCGTTGGCCATCTACCAGTGCAACACGCAACTCTTCGGGTTGAGTTGCGTTAATCAGCATTCTTTTCATGTAGTACCGTCGGTTTCCGGGCTGCCGGAAACGGCGTTCGGCACACACGACTTCTCATGGTCGGTGTCAGGTGCGTCGGGAGTGGTTGGCCATTCCCGTGTCCAGCGATGTCTGGCCAATTGGGCCGTTATCGCGACTTACGCGTCCTGCTTGCTGTGGCTACTTAAGCACTCAGTCAGGAGGAGGAATCAACCAGCGGCTGTGGACGAGATGAAGCGTCTTGATAAAGCCTATTGCTACACAGTCCAGCGGTTGTGCATCTCCACCCTACACGTATCCCTGATAATTCGGGTGCTGCCGCGCGCAGAATCCGCAGCGGGTTGGCATTTACCGTGAGCTCCGAAGGGGGAGGTCACGCATCATGGCTAATTTAGGCGTTGTTTCCGAAGCGTTCGCTCGGGGTCGTCCTTAGCTGACTGCACTTTGTGAACTGGCCATGAATATTGGCTCGCAAGGGGAGTGAAAACTCTGCTTTGCGGCTTGATTCAGGCCTCATGTCACCTGCGCTTGTTACAGCTGCAAACTCCACCGTTACGTAGCGAAAGCCCCGTAGGACGGCCTCGCGTCCTGGTGAATTGCGTTGGTCAGGGCCGGTTTTTGACCGTTAGTCCGCTGTCCAGGCCGCTTTTGGCGGCGTTCGCGACTATAGCAGCAATGATTAAGTGCTTCAATTCCATAAAAAATTGTTATCATCCGCGGCATGACGACTACTGCCCCTTCGACCCCAGCCGTACAACTGCTGGAGGTCTCGCCGGAATATGCCGGCCAACGTATTGATAACTTCCTTCTCGCTCGGCTCAAAGGCGTGCCCAAGACCTTGATTTACCGCATTTTGCGCAAGGGCGAAGTGCGAGTGAACAAAGGTCGGATCAAGCCCGAATACAAGCTGCAGGCGGGCGATATCGTGCGCGTGCCGCCGGTTCGCGTGCCTGAGCGCGACGAGCCGGTGCCGCTGGCCCAAGGCCTGCTGCAACGCCTGGAAGCCTCGATTGTGTTCGAGGACAAAGCGCTGATCGTGATCAACAAGCCTTGCGGCATTGCGGTTCATGGCGGCAGCGGCCTGACTTATGGGGTGATCGAAGCCTTTCGTCAGTTGCGTCCCGATTGCAAGGAGCTCGAACTGGTTCACCGTCTCGACCGTGATACCTCCGGCCTGTTGATGATCGCCAAGAAACGCAGCATGTTGCGCCACTTGCACACGGCCTTGCGCGGCGACGGCGTCGACAAGCGCTATATGGCGCTGGTCCGTGGTAACTGGGCGGCTTCGATCAAGCAAGTCCGGGCGTCGCTGGGCAAGAGCAATCTGCGTTCCGGCGAGCGTATGGTCGAGGTCGACGAGGAGGAGGGCAAGGAGTCTGTGACCGTGTTCAAGGTCCTGCGCCGCTTCGGTGACTTTGCCACCTTGATCGAGGCGAGGCCGATTACCGGCCGGACCCACCAGATTCGCGTCCATACCTTGCACGCCGGGCATTGCATCGCTGGCGACACCAAGTATGGCGACGAAGGTTTCAGCAAGGAAATTCGCGATTTGGGCGGCAAACGCCTGTTCCTGCACGCCTATCTGCTGACTGTGCCGCTGCCCGATGGTGGCGAGCTGAAATTGCAGGCGCCGGTGGATGAAATGTGGGCCAAGACCGTGGAGCGCCTGAGTGCACCCCTCTGATTACAAACTGCTGATTTTCGATTGGGACGGCACGCTTGCTGACTCCATTGGTCGGATTGTCGAGGCGATGCATGTCGCGTCCGAACGGTTCGGGTTTCAGCTGCGCGATGATTTTGCCGTCAAAGGCATTATCGGTCTGGGTCTGCCTGAGGCCATTCGCACGTTGTACCCCGATATTGGCGATGCCGAGCTGATTGCGTTCCGCCAACACTATGCGGATCACTACATCGCCGCAGAGGCTGTGCCTTCACCGCTGTTCGAGGGTGTGCTCGAGTCGATGGAGGCGTTTCGCGCCGAGGGTTATCATCTGGCTGTGGCCACGGGCAAGGCGCGTCGCGGGCTGGATCGGGTGCTGAAAGCCCATGGCTGGGAAGATTATTTCGATATCACCCGCGCCGCCGACGAAACCGCCAGCAAGCCCCATCCGCTGATGCTTGAGCAGATTATCGCGCATTGCGAGGTTCGCCCGGAGCAGGCGCTGATGGTGGGCGATTCGTCCTTCGACCTGCAGATGGCGCGTAACGCCGGTATGGATTCGGTGGCAGTTAGTTATGGCGCGCAATCGATCGACGCGCTGAAGCTGTTCGAGCCGCGACTGGCCATTGATCGTTTTTCAGAATTGCATGCCTGGCTGGGTCAGCGGGCTTAACAGGTTTTTGCTGGGGTAGATGTCATGACCGACGAATGGAAAGCGCCCGCCAAGGCGAGTGCAGAGAGCGGTGACGAAAAAAGCTGGAAGCTGCTGGAAACGACCCTGCTGGCCAGTGTCCAGGAGCAGCGCCGGTCTCGTCGCTGGGGTATTTTCTTTAAATTGCTGACCTTTGTGTACCTGTTTGGCGCGTTGATTCTGTTCACGCCGCTCATGGACATGGAAAAAAGCGCGACCCGCGGTTCCCACTACACGGCGTTGATCGATGTGACCGGCGTGATCGCCGACAAGGAGCCGGCCAGCGCCGACAACATTGTTGGCAGTCTGCGTGCAGCCTTCGAGGATGAGAAGGTCAAGGGTGTGGTCCTGCGCATCAATAGCCCGGGCGGCAGTCCGGTGCAGTCGGGTTATGTGTATGACGAGATCGTCCGTCTGCGCGGCTTGCACCCGGATACCAAGGTGTACGCGGTGATCTCTGACCTGGGCGCTTCCGGTGCTTACTACATCGCCAGCGCGGCGGATCAGATTTATGCCGACAAGGCGAGTCTGGTCGGTTCCATTGGTGTGACGGCGGCCGGTTATGGTTTCGTCGGCACCATGGAGAAGCTTGGCGTCGAGCGTCGGACCTACACGTCCGGCGAGCACAAGTCGTTCCTCGACCCGTTCCAGCCGCAGAAGCCTGAGGAAACTCAGTTCTGGCAGGGCGTTCTTGATACCACGCACCAGCAGTTCATCAACAGCGTGAAGAAGGGCCGTGGCGACCGTCTCAAGGATAAAGAGCATCCAGAGTTATTCTCCGGGCTGGTCTGGAACGGTGAGCAGGCGTTGCCGCTGGGTCTGATCGATGGCCTGGGGAGTGCCAGTTCGGTGGCGCGCGATGTAATTGGCGAGAAGGAACTGGTGGATTTCACCGTTCAGGAATCGCCATTTGATCGTTTCTCGAAAAAGCTCGGTGCCAGCGTGGCTGAGCAACTGGCGATGTGGATGGGCTTCCAGGGGCCTTCGTTGCGTTGATTCTTTGGTTGCACCAGAAAACCGGCCGCAGTGGCCGGTTTTTTGTGTTCAGGGAATTTGCACGCCCTCGGCCAGTAGCATGTCGATCAGGCGAATCAGCGGCAGGCCGATCAGGCTGGTGGCGTCAGGGCCTTCGGTGCTTTGAAACAGGCTCACCCCCAAGCCTTCGGCCTTGAAGCTGCCAGCGCAGTCGTAGGGCTGTTCGGCGTGCAGGTAGCGCTCGATGCGTGCCGGGTCGAGGGTGCGCATGTGCACGGTGAAAGGCACGCAGTCGACCTGGCAGTCGCCGGTCTGGCTGTTGAGCAGCGCCAGGCCCGTCAGGAAGGTCACGCTGGCACCGCTGGATGCCAGTAGTTGTTCGCGGGCCTTCTCGAAGGTGTGGGGTTTGCCGATGATTCGATCGCCGAGGACGGCAACCTGGTCGGAGCCGATAATCAGATGAGCAGGATGGCTGCCGGCCAGTGCCCGGGCTTTTTCTTCGGCAAGGCGTTTTACCAGTTCGATGGCCGTCTCGCCGGAGCGATGGCTTTCATCGATATCCGGTGAGCTGCAGGTGAATGGCAGCTGCAAGCGGGCCAGCAATTGCCGGCGATAAACCGAGCTTGAAGCGAGTAATAAAGGCAGCATGCGTATCTCCGGAAGACAGGCGCGAATTCTACCGAGGCTTCCAAGTGACGGACAGGGCTGAATTTCCTTTGACATGGCTGGGTGCATCCCTATAATGCTGCGCCTATGTTGAATGACCCGATTCCACCTCACGTTGACCCGCGCAAATTGGCTGACCGTGGCACCACCCTTCAAGGTGAACTGCTGCTGGCCGATTTGGAGAGACTCTGCGACCCGCTTTCCGATACTGTCGGTACGGTGCAGGCTAAATTCGTTTTTGAACGAGATGAACGTAAGTCTGTGGTAATCCACAGTTTTATCGACACCGAAGTCAAAATGGTTTGCCAGCGTTGTCTTGAGCTGGTCACCCTGCCGATCCATAGCGAATGCAGTTATGCTGTGGTGAAGGAGGGTGCGAATACCCAGTCGTTGCCGAAAGGTTATGACGTGCTGGAACTGGGCGAAGATCCATTGGATCTGCAGTCACTGATCGAGGAGGAGCTTCTGCTCGCCTTGCCCATTGTGCCTGCTCATCATCCGGAAGAATGCCAGCAGCCGGCGGGTCTCGATGAGCCCGAACCGAGCGAGGACGAGGTAACGCGGTCCAACCCGTTCAGTGTATTGGCGCAGTTAAAGCGTGACCCAAACGTTTAGGAGTTAATCAATTATGGCTGTTCAGCAGAACAAAAAATCCCGCTCTGCCCGTGACATGCGTCGTTCGCACGACGCCCTGACGGCAAGCACTCTGTCTGTAGAAAAAACCACCGGTGAAATTCACCTGCGTCACCACGTATCGCCAGAAGGCGTATACCGTGGCCGTAAAGTGATCGACAAGGGCGCTGACGAGTAATCACTTGTCTGCTCAAGTCATCGCGATTGACGCAATGGGCGGGGACTTCGGTCCCCGCAGCATTGTTCAGGCCAGCCTTGCTTGTCTGTCTGCTACGCCCTCGCTGCACCTGACCCTCGTCGGTCAACCCTCTCTTCTTGAAGAATTGCTCTCTGGCCAATCGGCTGTGGATCGCTCGCGCCTGTCGATTGCTCCGGCGTCCGAAGTCATCGCCATGGACGAAAAGCCTGCCCAGGCCTTGCGTGGCAAGCCTGACTCGTCGATGCGCGTGGCGCTTGAGTTGTTGCGTGATGGCAAGGTTCAGGCCTGTGTCAGTGCCGGCAATACCGGTGCGCTGATGGCGTTGTCGCGGTTTGTGCTCAAGACGTTGCCCGGCATCGATCGGCCGGCGATGGTGGCGGCGATTCCAACGCAGAAGGGTTATTGCCAGTTGCTCGACCTCGGCGCCAACGTTGATTGCAGTGCCGAGCATTTATTGCAATTTGCGGTGATGGGCTCGGTGGCGGCAGAAACCCTCGGCATTGTTCGCCCGCGGGTGGCCTTGCTGAACATCGGCACCGAAGACATCAAGGGTAATCAGCAGGTCAAGCTGGCGGCGACCTTGTTGCAAAGTGCTCGCGGCATCAACTACATCGGCTTTGTCGAAGGTGACGGATTGTACCGGGGCGAGGCGGACGTGGTGGTGTGTGACGGCTTTGTCGGCAATATCCTGCTCAAGTCCAGCGAAGGCCTGGCGACCATGATTGCCGGGCGCATCGAAGCCTTGTTCAAGAAAAACCTCGCCTCGAAAATGATCGGCGCGCTGGCGCTACCCCTGATGAAGCGTTTGCAGGCCGATCTGGCGCCTGCGCGACATAACGGCGCAAGCTTCCTGGGTTTGCAGGGGATTGTGGTGAAAAGCCACGGTTCGGCCGGAGTTCAGGGTTTTCAGAGTGCCATTTCCCGTGCGCTGATCGAGATCCAGGAAAACCTTCCGGAACGCATTCACGGTCGTCTGGAGGATTTGTTGCTTTAGGCGTTTTCGTCGGACAATGCTTAAATGTGACCGCTCAGTTCAATTGGCCATCCAACTGTCAGTTTCTTGCGTCCCCCAAGCGGGACGTCAAATTCTCCGACGACAAGATCATTAGGGGCTTGTTACATGTCTGCTTCCCTCGCATTCGTCTTTCCAGGACAGGGTTCGCAGTCCCTCGGCATGCTGGCCGAGTTGGGCGCACAACATCCGGTTGTCCTCGAAACATTCAAAGAAGCTTCCGATGCTCTGGGTTACGACCTGTGGGCACTGACCCAGCAAGGGCCGGAAGAGCAACTCAATCAAACCGATAAAACCCAGCCGGCCATTCTGACTGCCTCGATCGCCTTGTGGCGTCTGTGGCTGGCGGAAGGCGGCGCGCGTCCGGCTTACGTTGCCGGTCACAGCCTGGGCGAGTACAGCGCACTGGTCGCGGCGGGCAGCCTCAGCCTGGGCGCCGCCGTCAAGCTGGTGGAGCGCCGTGGTCAGTTGATGCAGGAAGCGGTTCCGGCCGGGCAGGGCGGCATGGCCGCAATCCTGGGTCTGGAAGATGCTGACGTGTTGGCCGCCTGTGCCGAAGCGGCGCAAGGCGAAGTGGTCAGCGCGGTCAACTTCAACTCCCCGGGCCAGGTCGTGATCGCCGGTGCCAAGGCTGCGGTCGAACGCGCCATCGAAGGCTGCAAGGCTCGTGGTGCCAAGCGTGCCATGCCGTTGCCGGTCAGCGTGCCGTCCCACTGCGAATTGATGCGTCCGGCAGCCGAGCGTTTCGCTGAGTCGATCGCTGCCATTGACTGGCAGGCTCCGCAGATCCCTGTGGTGCAGAACGTCAGCGCCAATGTGCCGGCCGATCTGGAAACCCTCAAGCGCGACCTGCTTGAGCAGCTCTACAAGCCTGTACGCTGGGTTGAGTCGGTCCAGGCGCTGGCCGCCAAGGGCGCGACCCAACTGGTCGAATGCGGCCCTGGCAAAGTACTCGCCGGCCTGAACAAGCGTTGCGCCGAAGGCGTGTCGACATCCAACCTCAATACCCCAGACGCTTTCGCTGCCGCCCGTGCAGCGCTGGCCTGAATCAGGAGAAACTTGCATGAGTCTGCAAGGTAAAGTTGCACTGGTCACCGGTGCGAGCCGCGGTATCGGCCAGGCCATCGCCCTGGAACTGGGTCGTCAGGGCGCTATTGTTGTCGGTACCGCGACGTCCGCTTCCGGCGCCGAGCGTATTGCCGCTACCCTGAAAGAAAATGGTATTCAAGGCACTGGTCTGGAACTCAATGTCACCAGCGACGAATCCGTTGCTGCCGTATTGGCGAGCATCACAGCACAGTTCGGTGCGCCGGCGATCCTGGTCAACAATGCCGGTATCACCCGCGATAATCTGATGATGCGCATGAAAGATGACGAATGGCATGACGTCGTCGATACCAACCTGAACAGTCTGTTCCGCCTGTCCAAGGGCGTTTTGCGCGGTATGACCAAAGCCCGTTGGGGACGAATTATCAGTATTGGCTCGGTTGTGGGTGCCATGGGCAACGCAGGCCAAGTAAACTACGCAGCCGCCAAGGCCGGTCTGGAAGGTTTCAGCCGTGCACTGGCGCGTGAAGTCGGTTCGCGTTCGATTACGGTAAACTCGGTGGCCCCTGGGTTCATCGACACCGATATGACCCGCGAACTGCCTGAGGCACAGCGTGAAGCCTTGCAGACGCAGATTCCGCTGGGCCGTCTGGGGCAAGCTCAAGAGATCGCGTCTGTGGTCGCTTTTCTTGCATCCGACGGTGCGGCTTACGTTACTGGGGCTACAATCCCGGTGAACGGCGGGATGTACATGAGTTAAATGTGACGGATTGCTTCAAAAAAATGTCATACGAGCTGTCTAAAATCCGTTATAAAGCTGCAATCTATTTATAGGCAGAGGGCCGTCGGGTTTGAGGAGTGAAGCTTTCAGTTGAAAAACTGAAAAGTCTTTCTATACACTTACCCACTGGCCAGCTGCCTGAATTTGTCCATTAGGAGTGAAAACAAGGTATGAGCACCATCGAAGAGCGCGTCAAGAAAATCGTTGCTGAGCAACTGGGCGTTAAAGAAGAAGAAGTGGTCAACACTGCTTCCTTCGTTGAAGACCTGGGTGCCGACTCCCTTGACACCGTTGAGCTGGTGATGGCTCTGGAAGAGGAATTCGAGACCGAAATCCCTGACGAAGAAGCTGAGAAGATCACTACTGTACAAGCCGCAATCGATTACGTTACTAACCACCAGGCTTAATAGCTTGTAATCGTTGCTTGCTGTCATGGAAAAACCGCACTGCCATCACGGCGTGCGGTTTTTTCTTTAGGCCTGATGCAAAGTCGTCATTTGAAAAAGGAGAGTGCTGTGTCGCGTAGACGCGTCGTAGTCACCGGTATGGGTATGTTGTCGCCACTGGGCACGGATGTGCCAAGCAGTTGGCAGGGCATTCTGGCTGGCCGCAGTGGCATTGGTCTGATCGAACACACCGACCTTTCTGCCTATTCCACCCGTTTTGGCGGCTCGGTAAAGGGCTTCAATGTCGAGGAATACCTGTCGGTCAAGGAAGCTCGAAAGCTCGACCTGTTCATTCAGTACGGTCTGGCCGCAGGTTTTCAGGCTGTACGTAACGCAGGCCTTGAAGTCACCGACGCCAACCGTGAACGCATCGGCGTGGCCATGGGGTCGGGTATTGGCGGTCTGACCAATATCGAAGAAACCAGCCGCACCCTGCATGATTCCGGGCCACGACGGATTTCTCCGTTTTTCGTGCCTGGCTCGATCATCAATATGATTTCCGGTTTTCTGTCCATCCACTTGGGTGCACAGGGACCTAACTACGCCATCGCCACCGCGTGTACCACCGGTACGCACTGCATTGGCATGGCTGCGCGCAACATCATGTACGACGAAGCCGACGTGATGATTGCCGGCGGCGCCGAGATGGCGGCTTGCGGTCTGGGCATGGGTGGCTTCGGTGCTTCCCGTGCGCTGTCGACCCGCAACGACGAGCCAACCCGTGCCAGCCGTCCATGGGACAAGGGCCGTGATGGCTTCGTTTTGTCCGACGGTGCCGGCGCCCTGGTTCTCGAAGAGCTGGAGCACGCCAAGGCGCGCGGCGCGACCATCTATGCCGAGCTGATCGGTTTCGGCACCAGCGGCGATGCCTACCACATGACTTCGCCTCCCGCCGATGGCGCCGGTGCTGCCCGTTGCATCACTAATGCCTTGCGCGACGCCAGGATCAATGGCGATCAGGTCCAGTACATCAACGCCCACGGCACCTCGACCTCGGCCGGCGATCTCGCCGAAGCCTGTGCAATCAAGTCGGTGTTCGGCGATCACGCCTACAAACTGGCCGTCAGTTCGACCAAGTCCATGACCGGTCACTTGCTGGGTGCAGCAGGCGCAGTCGAGGCGATCTTCAGCGTGCTGGCGATCAATAGCCAGGTAGCGCCACCGACCATCAACCTCGATGAACCGGACGAAGGCTGCGATCTCGATTTCGTGCCGCACACCGCGCGCAATATGGATATCGATGTGGTGCTCTCCAACTCCTTCGGATTTGGCGGTACCAACGGCTCGCTGGTGTTCCGCCGGTTCGCTGACTGATGGACAGCTGGGTCGACGGTCAGCCGGCTGACGCTTTGTCGCTGAAGGATCGCGGCCTGGCTTACGGTGATGGTCTGTTCGAGACCATTGCCGTGCGTGGTGGGCAACCCTTGTTGCTGGACCGACATCTGTCGCGTCTGGCCGATGGCTGTTCACGGCTGGCGATCACTGCCGATCACGAGTTGATCCGCAGTGAGCTGCTGGCCTATGCCGCCGCACTGGGTCAAGGTGTGCTCAAGCTCATCCTCACCCGCGGCGACAGTCTGCGTGGTTACGCTCCCGATCCTTCGGCTCAGGCCCGACGTATTCTGCAAGGAAATCCCCCCGCTGCTTATCCTGCCGTTCATGGCGAGCAGGGTGTTCGTCTGTTCCCGTGTGCGACGCGACTGTCCAGGCAACCACTGCTTGCCGGCCTCAAACACCTGAACCGCCTGGAGCAGGTCATAGCCCGTTCCGAATGGCAGGACACCGAGCATGCCGAAGGCTTGATGCTCGACAGGACAGGGCGGGTGATCGAAGGCGTATTCAGTAATCTTTTCCTGGTGCGCGATGGCGTGTTGATCACAGCCGATTTGAAGCGCTGCGGCGTGGCGGGTGTGATGCGTGCCGAATTATTGTTTCAAGCCGAGTCATTGGGGATCCCCACGCAAATCACCGACATTAGCCTCGATCAGCTGCAATGGGCCGATGAAGTCTTTGTCTGCAACAGCGTGTATGGCGTTTGGCCGGTGCGCGCCTATGCTGCGCTGAGCTGGCCGGTTGGGCCGCTCACCCGTAAACTCCAAACCATTGCCCATGCGCTACTGGATGCTTGATACGTGAGACGTAAATTGTTGCTGCTGCTGGAAACCGGATTGGTTCTGGCAGGGCTGTGTCTGGGCGCCTCCGCCTGGAAGATTCATACGGCGCTGAATCAGCCGCTGAACATCACCCAGGAAGAACTGCTGGAAGTGCCTAAAGGCACGACACCCACCCGCACCTTCTATCGACTCGAAGCCGATGGCGTCATCAAGGACGCTTTCTGGTTGCGCGTGTATTGGCGTTTCAATCTGGCCGGACAACCCTTGCACAAGGGCGAATACCGCATGCAGCCCGGCATGACCGTCGAAGGGCTGATCGACCTGTGGAAGCGTGGGGACATCGTTCAATACAGCCTGACTCTGGTCGAAGGCTGGAATTTTCATCAGGTCCGGGCGGCATTGGCCAAGGATGAAAAACTCGAGCAGACCCTCAACGGCTTGAGCGATAGCGAAGTGATGACCAAGCTGGGCCATACCGGGATCTTTCCCGAGGGCCGGTTCTTCCCCGACACTTACCGCTTCGTGCGGGGCATGACCGACGTCGATCTGCTGAAAAAAGCCTACGATCGCCTCGACGAAGTCCTGGCCAGGGAATGGGAGCAGCGCGCTGCTGACTTGCCGTACACCGAACCCTATCAGGCGCTGATCATGGCCTCGCTGGTTGAAAAGGAAACCGGTGTGCCCCAGGAGCGCGGGCAGATTGCAGGCGTGTTCGTGCGACGCATGGCGATGGGCATGCTGCTGCAGACCGATCCGACGGTGATCTACGGCCTGGGTGATCGCTACAGCGGCAAGTTGACCCGCGCCCACCTCAAGGAGGCCACGCCGTACAACACCTATATGATTTCGGGCCTGCCACCCACCCCGATTGCCATGGTCGGCCGCGAAGCGATCCATGCCGCGTTGAACCCGGTGGCAGGCAACAGCCTCTACTTTGTGGCTCGCGGTGACGGCAGCCACGTGTTCTCCGATGATCTGGACGCCCACAATAATGCGGTGCGCGAGTTCCAGCTCAAGCGTCGTGCCGATTATCGGTCCAGTCCGGCACCGGTCTCCGCGCCAGAAACTCCGAGTGCCGACACACCGGGTGCCGAAGCGCCGATTCCGGCCGCTTCGCCCAATCCCGATCCCGAAGCTTTGCCAGAAGTAGCGCCACAAGACGCGCCGCAAGAACCCGCTCCGGCGCCCGAACCCGTGCCCGAGCCGGACACACCGGCTCCGCAAAGCCCGCAATGACTCTGATTAAGGACTGCCCGTGACTGGCTTGTTTATTACCCTGGAAGGCCCGGAAGGCGCCGGCAAGAGCACCAACCGCGAATACCTGGCCGAGCGCCTGCGCGCCGCCGGTATCGAGGTGGTGTTGACCCGCGAGCCGGGTGGTACGCCCTTGGCCGAGCGGATCCGCGAGGTGCTGTTGGCGCCGGTTGATGAAGTCATGAACCCTGACACCGAGCTGCTGCTGGTGTTCGCCGCACGCGCCCAGCATCTGGCCGAGGTGATTCGCCCGGCGCTGGCCCGTGGCGCGGTGGTCTTGTGTGATCGCTTTACCGATTCGACCTACGCCTATCAGGGCGGTGGTCGTGGTTTGTCGCTGGAGCGTATCGCGGCCCTCGAAACCTTTGTGCAGGGCGATTTGCGCCCGGATCTGACGCTGATCTTCGATTTGCCGGTGGAAGTGGGCCTGGCCCGCGCCAGCGCTCGCGGTCGCCTGGATCGTTTTGAACTCGAAGGCCGAACCTTTTTTGATGCCGTGCGCAGTGCGTTCCTCAAGCGCGCTGAAGCTGACCCGGCGCGTTATGTGCGGGTCGATGCCGCTCAGCCGCTGGCACAGGTTCAGCAGTCGCTGGACGCCTTGCTGCCACGCCTGCTGGAGTTGGCCCGTGGCTGAAGCGTATCCGTGGCAGGACAGCCTCTGGCAGCAGTTGGCCGGTCGCAAGCAACATGCGCACGCCTATCTGCTGCATGGCCCGGCCGGGATCGGCAAGCGGGCGCTGGCGGAACGGTTGATGGCCAGTTTGCTGTGCCAGCGTCCGACCGCGCAGGATGCCTGCGGTGAATGCAAGTCCTGCCTGCTGCTCAAGGCCGGCAGCCACCCCGACAATTACATCCTGGAACCCGAAGAGGCCGACAAGGCGATCAAGGTCGATCAGGTGCGCAATCTGGTCAGTTTCGTGGTCCAGACCGCCCAAATGGGCGGGCGCAAGGTGGTGTTGATCGAGCCGGTCGAGTCGATGAACATCAACGCCGCGAACGCCTTGCTCAAAAGTCTTGAGGAACCGTCCGGCGACACCGTTTTGCTGTTGGTCAGCCACCAGACCAGTCGTCTGCTGCCGACCATCAAGAGCCGCTGCGTACAGCAGGCTTGTCCGCTGCCGAGCGAAGCGATGAGTCTTGCCTGGCTGGCCAAGGCCCTGCCGGACAGCTCGGAAGAAGAGCGTATCGAACTGCTGACCCTGGCGGCCGGCTCCCCGCTGGCGGCGGTCAAGTTGCAGGCCCAAGGCGTGCGCGAACAGCGAGCTCTGGTGGTCGAAGGCGTGAAGAAGCTGCTCAAGCAGCAGCAATCGCCGACGCAATTGGCCGAAGAATGGAAAACCGTCCCGCAGTTGCTGTTGTTCGACTGGTTCTGCGACTGGTCGAGTCTGATCCTGCGCTATCAATTGACCCAGGATGAGCAGGGGCTGGGGTTGGCGGACATGCGCAAGGTCATTCAATACCTGGCGCAGAAAACCGCTCAGGATAAAGTCTTGAATATCCAGGACTGGATTCTCGCCCAGCGTCAGAAGGTCATGAGCAAAGCTAACCTCAATCCGGCCTTGTTGCTGGAGGCACTGCTGGTGCAATGGGCATCCTTGCCTACCCAGAAGTGATCGTCTGTGCCTAGACTCTGATCATCAGCAATGGAGGTCAGCATGAATGAAGCCGTCAATCCGGGGCCGCGCAACGGCATTTTGTCCCTGACCATCAAGGACAAGTCCGTGCTTTACGCGGCCTACATGCCGTTCATCAAGAACGGTGGCCTGTTTATCCCGACCAACAAGAGCTACAAGTTGGGCGACGAGGTGTTCATGCTGCTGAACCTGATGGATGAGGTCGATAAGATTCCGGTAGCCGGCAAGGTTGCCTGGATTACGCCCAACGGTGCGCAGGGCAATCGGGCTGCCGGGGTCGGCGTACAATTCAACGACGGCGACAACACCGCGCGCAGTCGAATCGAAACCCATCTGGCCGGAGCCCTGAAGTCCGACCGTCCCACTCATACGATGTAAGTTGCAGCCCTTTTATGCTCGTAGATTCCCATTGTCACCTCGATCGTCTTGACCTCGCCGCCCACGACGGCTCACTGGATGCCGCGCTTGATGCGGCCCGGCAGCGCGGGGTAGGGCACTTTTTATGTATCGGCGTCAGCGTTGAAAATGCCGCGGATGTCAAAGCCCTGGCCGAACGTTATGGCGACGTCGACTGTTCAGTGGGCGTGCATCCTCTGGATGTACAGCCGGGTGCCGCTCCGGCGCTGGATTGGTTGTTGCGTGAGCTCAATCACCCCCGTGTCGTGGCCATCGGTGAAACCGGCCTGGATTATCACTACGAGCCGGAAGCGGCAGAGTTGCAGCAGGCATCGTTTCGCTTGCACCTGCAGGCGGCTCAGCAAACAGGCAAACCGGTGATCATCCACACCCGTGGCGCCCGTGCCGATACGTTGAGTTTGCTGCGCGAGGCTGCGTTGCCTCAGGCGGGCGTGTTGCATTGCTTCACGGAAGACTGGGACATGGCCAAGGCTGCACTGGACATGGGCTATTACATTTCCCTGTCAGGCATTGTCACTTTTCGCAATGCCGATGCGCTGCGTGACGTCGCCAGCAAAGTGCCGGCTGATCGATTGCTGGTAGAAACCGACTCGCCGTACCTGGCGCCGATCCCTTATCGCGGCAAACCCAACCTGCCGCAGTACGTGCGCGAGGTGGCGGAGTTTCTGGCAATGTTGCGGGGTGAGGCTTACGAGCGATTTGCCGAACAGACCACTGAAAACTTCAAGCGCCTGTTTCCGCTGGCGCATGTGAAGGGCTGAATCGCAGGCAAAAAAAACCCGGGTTCTGGGGGGTGAATCCGGGTTAAGACCATTAGGAGTAAAACAAAGGCACGCGGTCCGTTGGTACCTATATCGACGCGACACTTGGGGGAGATGCCCCGCCGACAGTTCAAGTATTGATCAGTATTGCGCCGAGTCCAGTTTACCGGTCCCGGTTTTTAAACAATTTTGGAATACGGGCGCTTCGGAAGTGTTCTCATCAACAGGCGACCCTGTGTGAAATCATCAAGAAACACAGATATGGTCGGATGATCCGTGCATTTTGGCGCAAGTTAGGCATAATACGCGGCTTCGAATTTTGACCCCTACAGACCTTTTCTTATGCATAAAGAACCTCGTAAGGTCCGTGAGTTTCGTCGCCGCGAGCAAGAAATTCTCGATACCGCGCTCAAGCTGTTCCTCGACCAAGGTGAAGACAGTGTCACCGTCGAGATGATTGCTGATGCCGTCGGTATCGGCAAAGGCACGATCTACAAGCATTTCAAATCCAAGGCGGAGATCTATCTGCGCCTGATGCTCGACTACGAGCGTGATCTGAACGAGCTGTTGCATTCGGCTGATGTCGACAAGGACAAGGAAGCCCTGTCCCGGGCCTACTTCGAATTCCGCATGCGCGATCCGCAACGCTATCGCTTGTTCGATCGCCTGGAAGAGAAGGTGGTCAAGGGCAACCAGGTGCCGGAGATGGTCGAGGAACTGCACAAGATCCGCGCCTCGAACTTCGAACGCCTGACCTTGCTGATCAAGGGCCGGATCAGCGAAGGCAAGCTTGAAGACGTGCCGCCTTACTTCCATTACTGCGCGTCCTGGGCGCTGGTGCACGGTGCCGTGGCGCTGTATCACTCGCCGTTCTGGAGCAATGTGCTGGAAGATCAGGAAGGTTTCTTCCAGTTCCTGATGGATATCGGCGTGCGCATGGGCAACAAGCGCAAGCGCGATACCGACACTCCGAGTAGCTGAACCATTCAGTTGCCTTATTGCGCCATGATTTCTCTATATGGCGCAGTACCTCAGGAATATACTCAGGCATGGGACTTGCTAAAACTTGATTTGTGAGTCAAGTTTTGCGCGTTCAAATTCCTTTCGCCGGAGTGCTCCATGATCGTTGACCGTCAAGGCAGGCGTTTCCGCAATCTGCGGATCAGCCTGACCTCAGCCTGCAATTACGCGTGTACCTACTGCGTGCCCAACGGCAAGCGGCTGGTGGCTGCACAGGACGAATTGTCGGCCGACGCCATGGCGCGCGGTGTGGCGTACCTGATCGAAGCGGCGGGCATCGAGCGCTTGCGCATCACCGGTGGCGAGCCGCTGGTCAGCCCCAAGCTCGAAGCCTTCATGACGGCCGTCGGCAAGATGGGCCTGGAAGACATCAGCCTGACTACCAATGGTCAGCTGCTGGCGAAGAAGCTGCCGTTGCTGGTAGACGCCGGCATCCGTCGCATCAACGTTTCCCTCGATACCCTGGATGCCAGCGCGTTCCGCAGCATTGCCCGTGGCGGCGACCTGGCGACCGTGCTCGACGGGATGGATCAGGCAAAGGCCGCCGGCCTTAAAATCAAGGTCAACATGGTGCCCCTGCGCGGCCAGAACCTTGATCAAGTGATGCCTCTGCTCGATTACTGCCTGGAGCGTGGCTATGAATTGCGCTTCATCGAGCTGATGCGCATGGGTCATCTGGCCAGCGACAACAACGCTTTCCTGCAACAGTTCGTCAGCCTTCAGCAGTTGCTGAGCCTGATTGGCGAGCGTTACGAGTATTTGCAGGCCGATGCACCCGTAGACGCCACTGCCGTGCGTTACCAAATACCGGGGCTGGGGCACTTCGGTGTGATCGCCAATGAAAGCGTTCCCTTCTGCCGGACTTGTTCACGCCTGCGCCTGTCGTCCACCGGCTGGCTGCATGGCTGTTTATCGTCGAGCAATCGCCACTATGTCGGCGATCTGCTCGACAAGCCGCGCCATCAGGCATTGCCGGCGTTGCAGCGACTTCTGGTGAAAGCCTTGGGGGACAAGCAGGAAGTGGCGTTCTCGGGGGGGGCGACCATCATGAAGATTATTGGCGGCTGATCGGGCCTCATTGTCCGAACGCCGCTCCGAGCCTGCTCGCGATTGCTATCTATAAGGCCACAACATCCTTGAGCTGGCGCGGAAGCTGCATCCAATGGCCATTCGCCGGTTTTCCGTCACCGGCCTCTGGAGGGTAGGATGCGTAGCCTGGTTTTGCTGCTGGCCGTTTTGGCGCTTGGTGGCTGCATGAATGTCAGCGATATGGCTGAAGGAACTCGCTACCACATGAGCGATGCAGGGCTGCTGGATCACAGCGACAGTCGTCGGGTGAATAACCTGCGCATTCAGCCGGACTCATTCATCTACATCGCCCAAGGTGCCTTCGCGCCGCCGGGCAGTGCTTATCCGCGACCTAACGTGGTCGCTGAAGAAGCCTTCAACGGCTTTATCGAATATTTCCCGATGGTCCGCCGCGCGCGCGCGCCCGAAGGTCTCGACCAGGCCATGGGTGAAGCCCGCGCCGCCGGTGCCCATTACCTGCTTTACACACGGTTCGCCAAGGCGGATGACCGAATCGGTAACTCGGACGAATGGCTCGATCAGGAATACGTGGATCGCTTGGGCATCGACAGCGGCGTGATTCAGATCATGTTGATCGAGACCAGCACCCAGTATTTGATTGATACTGCACGTATCAAGAGTCGTGGCGGTTTACTGACGTTCCACGATAACAAGCCACAAGACCTGATCGGCCCGCCGCTTGAGCAATACGCGCGCAGCCTGATTGGTCTCAGCGACCAGTAATCCAAGGAGAACGCCATGAGTGGCCCGCAAAAAGCCAACGACTTGTTGGGGCAAATCCCCAAAACCAAAGGCTTGCCGCCGGTCCACCTGTGGAACCCTGATTTCTGTGGCGACATCGACATGCGCATCGCCCGCGACGGCACCTGGTATTACCTGGGGACGCCGATCGGGCGCAAGCCGATGGTCAAATTGTTTTCCACCATCATTCGCCGCGATGGCGATGACTATTTTCTGATCACTCCGGTCGAGAAAGTGGGCATCAAGGTCGATGATGCGCCGTTTGTGGCGATTGCCGTGGACGTGGAAGGCGAGGGCGAAGCCCAGCTTCTGCGCTTCACCACCAACGTCGACGAGACCACGGACGCCGGCACCGAACACCCGATTCGCGTGGTGATCGACCCGGTCACGCAAGAGCCAGCACCCTACGTGCATGTGCGCACCAACCTCGAAGCCCTGATCCATCGTAATGTGTTCTACCAACTGGTGGAGTTGGCCGTGACCCGTGAGATCGACGGGCAACGTTGGCTGGGTGTATGGAGCGGCGGTGAATTCTTCCCCATCGGCCTTGAGCCTTAACGCATAGCACTGTGGGGGCGGGCTTGCTCGCGATGAGGCCATAACATCAACCTAGATGTTACTTGTTACGCCGCCATCGCGAGCAGGCTCGCTCCCACATTGGATGTGTGAGTCATCCAAAAAATCAAATTGACACCCAATCGTATGATGATTAGCGTGGACACCCATCGCGAACGGCTTTGTGCCGCTCCTGCATCGAGGTGTCCATGTCCAGCAGTTTTCATGCGTCGACCGTCGATTGGCTGGGTTGCTGGATAGCCGCCGGCCAGGTCAAGCCGGGTGAAACCATCAAGGTCGAAGCCGACCTGGGTGAGCAGTTGGGTGTCAGTCGCACGGTCATCCGCGAAGCCATCAAAACCCTGGTCGCCAAAGGCATGCTCGAAGTCGGGCCGAAAGTCGGTACACGGGTGCTACCGGTGCGACGCTGGAACCTCTTCGACCCGCAAGTCGTGGGTTGGCTTTCGCGCAGCGGCTTGCCGGAAAACTTCGTCGACGACTTGCTCGATCTGCGCCGCACCATCGAACCGATGGCCGTGCGCTGGGCCTGTGAGCGCGCGACGGTCGAACAGGTCCAGGCGATCCAGCAGGCCTATAACGCGTTGGAACGGGCGGTGGACAGCGGCGTCGATTACAACCGCGCCGACCAGGTCTTCCACGAGTGCATACTCGCCGCCAGCCACAACCAGTTCATCGAACAAATGGTCCCGGCCCTTGGCGCGTTGTTGGCTGTGTCGTTCGAAGTGTCCGCCGCCGACCCGGACGAATTGCGCCGCACGCTGCCGATTCACAAAGACATGGCCGACGCCATCGCCGCACGGGATGCCGCGCGGGGTGTCTGGGCCTGCATGACCCTGATCGATAACGCGGACCTGGCGATCAAACGCTTTTATCCAAAAGTCATGGCCGACAAAAAAGCCGGCTGAGAGGCTTGCGCCACATACAAAAACAACAGGAGGTTTCATGACGTGGAATGCGGTTACCGGACACCGTGCACAACTCGGTGAAGGTCCGTTCTGGGATGTGCCGACCCAGGCGCTGTATTGGGTGGACATCGCCGGCAAGCAAGCCCTGCGGCTGATCGGCGCCAACGTGCAAATCTGGAAAATGCCGGAACATGTGTCCGCGTTCATCCCCTGTGAAAGCGGCGATGCGCTCGTGACGTTGAGCAGCGGCGTCTATCGGCTGGACCTTGATTCGCCGGGGCTTGAGCCGCGCCTGACCTTGCTCTGCGTCGCCGACCCGCAACCCGGCAACCGCGCCAACGAAGCCCGCTGCGATGCACAGGGTCGGCTCTGGCTTGGCACCATGCAGAACAACATCGGTGAAAATGGCGAAGACCTGCCCATTGTGCGTCGCTCCGGCGGCCTGTTTCGCATCGACCGCGACGCCCGGGTCACGCCGCTGCTTCGCGGGCTGGGCATTCCCAACACGTTGCTGTGGAGCGAGGACGAGACCACGCTGTTTTTCGCCGACAGCATGGACAAAACCTTGTACCGCCATTTCGTCCACACCGATGGCAACCTGGACACCGCGTATGTCTGGTTCGGTCCCCACGATCGGGGCGGCCCCGATGGCTCGGCGATGGATGCGGAGGGTTTCATCTGGAACGCCCGCTGGGACGGTAGCTGCCTGATCAGGCTAACCCCGGATGGCTATGTCGACCGCGTGATCGAATTGCCGGTCAGCCGCCCCACCAGTTGCGTGTTCGGCGGCGAAGACTTGAAAACCCTTTACGTCACAAGCGCCGCGAGTCCGCTCAACCACCCGCTGGACGGCGCGCTGCTGTCGATTCGCGTCGATGTGCCCGGAAAAACCTGCACCCGCTTTGCTGGATAAAATCCCAAAATATGGGATGTAAAATTATATATTGAGATTATTTGGTGGTCGGGTTTATAGTCGGCCATCAGTTACACGCACTCACACTTAAAAAAACAAAACAGGTGAAGTGATGCAGCGATTTTCCAAAAGGACTTTTGACCGGACATCGACAGATGCCCGGCTTTTGTCGTCCCTGAAAAAAGGGGGCTTGATCCATGGCTGAGCCTCTTTCCTTGCCCGCCGTGCCCGAACCAGCCAAAGGCGAGCGCCTGAAAAATAAGGTCGTGCTGCTGACCGGCGCTGCGCAGGGCATCGGCGAGGCCATCGTGGCCACGTTCGCGTCGCAGCAGGCCAAACTGATCATCAGTGATATTCAGGCCGAAAAAGTCGAGAAAGTCGCGGCGCACTGGCGGGACAAAGGCTTCGATGTCCAGGCCATCAAGGCCGACGTCTCCCGGCAGCAAGATCTGCACGCGATGGCCAGGTTGGCCGTCGAGCGTCACGGCCGGATCGACGTATTGGTCAACTGCGCTGGGGTCAACGTATTCCGCGATCCACTGGAAATGACCGAAGAAGACTGGCATCGCTGCTTCGCCATCGACCTCGACGGCGCGTGGTATGGCTGCAAAGCCGTGCTGCCGCAAATGATCGAGCAGGGCATCGGCAGCATCATCAACATCGCTTCGACCCATTCCACCCACATCATCCCGGGCTGCTTTCCGTACCCGGTGGCCAAGCACGGCTTGCTCGGGCTGACCCGCGCGCTGGGCATCGAATACGCGCCAAAGGGCATTCGCGTGAATGCGATCGCGCCGGGCTACATCGAAACCCAATTGAACGTCGATTACTGGAACGGTTTTGCCGACCCCCAGGCCGAACGTCAGAGGGCATTCGACCTGCATCCGCCGCGTCGTATCGGGCAACCGATGGAAGTGGCCATGACGGCCGTCTTCCTGGCCAGCGATGAAGCACCGTTCATCAATGCTTCATGCATCACCATCGATGGTGGACGCTCGGTCATGTATCACGACTGAGCAAAACGGCTTTCAGACGCGGAGTTCCGTCTGAAATCCAATCATCATACGATATGACTATTTGCAGTACCGGCTTTCAAAATAACGCTCAAAAAAAATAACAAGGAGTCAGCTATGAATCGTCGTCGTGGGATCCGTTCCCTGTGCTGTGCCGCTTTGGCGGTCACTGCGGTCAGCTTGAGCAGCACGCTGCTGGCGGCCGAGGAAGTGAAAATCGGCTTCCTGGTCAAGCAGGCGGAAGAGCCCTGGTTCCAGACCGAATGGGCATTCGCCGAAAAGGCCGGGAAAGACAAGGGCTTCACTGTCATCAAAATCGCCGTGCCTGACGGCGAGAAAACCCTCTCGGCCATCGACAGCCTCGCAGCCAATGGTGCAAAGGGCTTCGTGATCTGCCCGCCGGACGTCTCCCTTGGTCCGGCCATCATGGCCAAGGCTAAGCTCAATGGTATGAAAGTCATCGCTGTCGATGACCGTTTCGTCGATGCCAATGGCAAGTTCATGGAAGACGTTCCTTACCTCGGCATGGCCGCATTCGAAGTCGGCCAGAAGCAGGGCGCGGCAATGGCCACCGAAGCGAAAAAACGCGGCTGGGACTGGAAAGAAACCTATGCGGTGATCAACACCTTCAATGAACTCGACACCGGCAAGAAGCGCACCGACGGTTCGGTCAAAGCGCTGGAAGATGCCGGAATGCCGAAAGACCACATCCTGTTCTCGGCGCTGAAAACCCTCGACGTACCGGGCAGCATGGACGCCACCAACTCGGCTCTGGTGAAACTGCCGGGCGCGGCGAAAAACCTGATCATCGGCGGCATGAACGACAACACCGTATTGGGCGGCGTGCGCGCCACCGAAAGCGCCGGTTTCGCTGCTGCCAACGTGATCGGCATCGGCATCAACGGTACCGACGCCATCGGCGAACTGAAGAAAGCCAACAGCGGTTTCTTCGGCTCGATGCTGCCGAGCCCTCACATCGAAGGCTACAACACCGCGAGCATGATGTTCGAGTGGGTCACCACCGGCAAAGAACCACCGAAGTACACCGCGATGGACGACGTGACGCTGATCACTCGCGAGAACTTCAAGCAGGAACTGGAAAAGATCGGCCTGTGGAACTGAGGGCTGGTTGATTTCATCGGCGGCCCTGGCGACGGGGCCGCCTGATCTGTGTGATGAGGTGGTTTTATGCACGCGCAAGTACAGACACATGAGCACAGCGTCGGCGGCAGCCTGCGCTTCAACGGGATCGGCAAGACGTTTCCCGGGGTGAAGGCGCTGGATGGCATCAGTTTCGTCGCTCATCCGGGGCAGGTTCACGCCTTGATGGGCGAGAACGGTGCCGGCAAATCGACCCTGCTGAAAATCCTCGGCGGTGCTTACACGCCGAGCAGCGGCGACCTGCAGATCGGCGAGCAGACGATGGTCTTCAAGTCCACCGCCGACAGCATCGCCAGCCGGGTGGCGGTGATCCACCAAGAGCTGCATCTGGTCCCGGAAATGACCGTGGCGGAGAACCTGTTCCTCGGTCATCTGCCGGCCAGTTTCGGCCTGATCAATCGAGGCGCACTGCGCCAGCAAGCGTTGGCCTGCCTCAAAGGCCTGGCCGATGAAATCGACCCGCAAGAGAAAGTCGGGCGCCTGTCCCTCGGTCAGCGACAACTGGTGGAGATTGCGAAGGCGTTGTCCCGTGGCGCGCATGTGATTGCCTTCGACGAACCCACCAGCAGCCTGTCGGCGCGGGAAATCGATCGCTTGATGGCGATCATCGGGCGTCTGCGCGACGAAGGCAAAGTGGTGCTTTACGTGTCCCATCGCATGGAAGAAGTGTTCCGCATCTGCAACGCGGTGACGGTGTTCAAGGACGGCCGCTACGTGCGCACGTTCGAGGACATGAGCGAACTGACCCACGACCAGTTGGTGACGTGCATGGTCGGGCGCGACATTCAGGATATCTACGATTACCGCAGCCGCCAGCGGGGCGCCGTGGCGCTCAAGGTTGACGGTTTACTCGGGCCGGGACTGCGTGAACCGGTGAGTTTCGAGGTGCACAAGGGCGAGATTCTCGGGCTGTTCGGCCTGGTGGGCGCGGGGCGTACCGAGCTGTTCCGGATACTCAGCGGGCTGACGCGCAACACCGCCGGACGCCTGGAGCTTCGTGGTCATGAGGTGAAACTGCGTTCCCCCCGCGATGCCATCGCGGCCGGGATTCTGCTGTGTCCCGAAGATCGCAAGAAGGAGGGCATCCTGCCGCTCGCCAGCGTCGCCGAGAACATCAACATCAGCGCGCGCGGCGCCCATTCCACGTTCGGTTGCCTGTTGCGCGGCTTGTGGGAAAAGGGCAACGCCGACAAGCAGATCAAGGCGCTGAAAGTGAAGACGCCGAGCGCCGAGCAGAAAATCATGTACCTGTCCGGCGGCAATCAGCAGAAGGCCATTCTCGGCCGTTGGCTGTCGATGCCGATGAAAGTCCTGTTGCTCGATGAACCGACGCGCGGCATCGATATCGGCGCGAAAGCCGAGATCTACCAGATCATCCATAACCTGGCTGCCAGCGGCATCGCGGTGATCGTGGTGTCCAGCGACCTGATGGAAGTGATGGGTATTTCCGACCGCATCCTGGTGCTCTGCGAAGGCGCGATGCGCGGCGAGTTGTCTCGCGCAGAGGCCAATGAATCCAACCTGCTGCAACTGGCTTTGCCGCGCCAACGTGCTGACGGCGTGGCGAACTGAGAGGTGACTATGACCATCCAAAACAACGCTCTGCCCACTGCACGCAAACCTCTGGACCTGCGGCGCTTTCTCGACGACTGGGTGATGCTGCTGGCGGCGGTCGGGATCTTCGTGCTGTGCACGCTGCTGATCGACAACTTCCTGTCGCCGCTGAACATGCGCGGCCTGGGCCTGGCGATTTCGACAACGGGCATCGCGGCCTGCACCATGCTGTATTGCCTGGCGTCCGGGCATTTCGATTTGTCGGTGGGCTCGGTGATTGCCTGTGCCGGCGTGGTCGCGGCGGTGGTGATGCGCGACACCGACAGTGTGTTTCTCGGCGTGAGTGCGGCGCTGGTGATGGGGCTGATTGTCGGGCTGATCAACGGCATCGTCATCGCCAAGCTGCGGGTCAACGCGTTGATCACCACCCTGGCGACCATGCAGATCGTTCGTGGCCTGGCTTACATTTTTGCCAATGGCAAAGCGGTCGGCGTGTCGCAGGAGTCGTTCTTCGTCTTTGGTAACGGCCAGTTGTTTGGCGTGCCGGTGCCGATCCTGATCACCATCGTGTGCTTCCTGTTTTTCGGCTGGCTGTTGAATTACACCACCTACGGGCGCAATACCATGGCCATCGGCGGCAACCAGGAAGCGGCGTTGCTGGCCGGGGTGAACGTTGACCGGACCAAGATCATCATCTTTGCCGTGCACGGTGTGATTGGCGCGTTGGCCGGGGTGATTCTGGCGTCGCGGATGACCTCCGGGCAGCCGATGATTGGCCAAGGGTTTGAGTTGACGGTGATCTCGGCGTGCGTGCTGGGCGGGGTGTCGTTGAGCGGCGGGATCGGCATGATCCGGCATGTGATTGCCGGGGTGTTGATTCTGGCGATCATTGAGAATGCGATGAACCTGAAGAACATCGACACGTTCTATCAATACGTGATTCGCGGTTCGATCTTGCTGTTGGCCGTCGTGATTGATCGTCTCAAACAACGTTAACTTCGCTTTGTGGCGAGGGAGCTTGCTCCCGCTGGGCTGCGCAGCGGCCCCAAAATCACTGTTTTGATTCAGGATTTTGTGAGTGCTGCGCACTCGAGCGGGAGCAAGCGCCCTCGCCACAGTGATTACTCCTTCCGTCACCTCCCTTAAATAGTCCTTGCCCGCACCATCGCGTTTCGGTTATCACTTTGTACATGATTAGACAGGTACGATTTGACAAGAAACAACGGGTGGTCGATGAACTCATCCGGCGGATTGAAAGCGGCCTCATGGAGGACGGCTTTCTGTTGCCGGGCGAGCATCAATTGGCTCAAGAATTCAAAGTCAGCCGCGGCACGCTGCGTGAGGCCCTTGCCGAGTTGAAACGACGCAACTACATCGCGACCCAAAGCGGCGTCGGCTCCATCGTCACCTTCGACGGTGTGGTGCTCGATCAACGCAGTGGCTGGGCGCAAGCGCTCGCCGACAGCGGGGCGCTGATCAATACCGAAGTACTGCGGCTGGAGGCCGTCACGCGGCCTGATTTGCTGCCGCGCTTCGGCACCGACCAATTCATCACCCTCGACCGGCGCCGTCGCTCCACCGATGGCAAGCTGGTGTCCCTCGAACGCTCATTGATGCCCGCCACCGGAGGCCTGGAAAGCCTGCCGCGGGTCGGCCTCATCGACAATTCCCTGACCATCACCCTGGCCGCCTACGGCTACATCGGTGAACGCGGCGATCAATGGATCGGCGCAGAACCCTTGAACGCCGAAGACGCCGCGTTGCTCGGTCGTCCGGTGGGCACCGTCTTCCTCAAAGCCTTGCGCACCACCTACGACCGGCAAAACCGGTTCATGGAACAGGTCGAAAGCTTGCTCGACCCGGTGCATTTTCGTCTGCACCTGCAGTTTGGAGAGTCGAAATGACCGCGCTCGACCGTGCGCTCGGCGCGTTCTACGGACTGGCCCTGGGCGATGCGCTGGGCATGCCGACGCAATCCCTGAGCCGCGCCGAGATCTCGGCGCGCTTCGGTGCGATCACTGATCTGCAAGACGCCGGCCCCGATCAGCCGATTGCCGCCAACATGCCCAAGGGCTCGATCACCGACGACACCGAACAGGCGATTCTGGTCGGTCAATTGTTGGTGGCCGGTGAGGGCCGGATCGAACCGGCCGTGCTCGCTCAGCGGCTGATCGAATGGGAGGCCGGGATGCAGGCCAAGGGTTCTCAAGACTTACTCGGCCCTTCGACCAAGCGCGCAATCGAAATGATCCTGGCCGGCCACTCGCCGGAAGAAGCGGGGCGCTACGGCACCACCAACGGCGCGGCGATGCGCATCACGCCGGTCGGTATCGCCACGGATGTCGCCCAGCCTGAACGTTTTATAAGCGCCGTCGTGCAGGCCTGCCAGGTCACCCACAACACCACGCTGGGAATTTCCAGTGCGGCGGCGGTGGCGGCAGTGGTTTCGGCCGGCATCAACGGCATGGACCTGGGCGAGGCGTTGAACCTCGGTCAGCAGATCGCCCAACAAGCCGAAAGTCATGGCCACTGGGTGGCGGGCGGACGGATTGCCTCGCGCATCAGCTGGGCGCGGACCATCAGCGTCGACAGTGACAAAGCGTTGCTGGCGGATTTGCTGTACGACGTGATCGGCACGTCGGTGGCTTCGCAGGAATCGGTCGTGGTCTCGTTTGCCCTGGCGCAACAAGTGGCCGTTGGTGAAATGAACGCCTTCGAAGCGCTGTGCATGGCCGCGAGCCTGGGCGGTGACACCGATACCATCGCGGCGATACTGGGCGCGATGCTCGGGGCCTGCCTGGGGCTTGGGAGTTGGCCGGTGGCGATGATCGAACAGGTCAAAGCCGTTAATGATCTGGAGCTGGAACCTTTGGTAAAAGGGCTTCTGGCCTTGCGCTGACTGACCTGGCCTCTTCGCGAGCAGGCTCGCTCCCACAGGTACCGTGCGGCTTGCATTATCCCTGTGGGAGCGAGCCTGCTCGCGATGGGCGCACCGCCTATTCGAATTGATAACCCCGCAATGGAAAGCACGAATACGGCCAGGATCGCCGGGATGTAGTTTCGTCTTCCGTCATTGCCCACAACCACAACAAAGGCAACAGGAGCATTTTCATGAGTTCATCGAACGCCGGGCAAAGCGCCGGGCAACTGGAAACCCGCGGCATCGAACCGGTGCCGGAAGCGGAGTGCAACGGTCACCCGCTGCAACTGTTCTGGGTCTGGTTCGCGGCTAACATTTCCATTCTCGGCCTGCCGCTGGGTGCCACGCTGGTGGCGTTTCGCGGGTTGGCGATCTGGCAGGCGATCATCGTTGCGATCCTCGGCGCCGCCGGTTCTTTCGCGGTGGTCGGGATCATCTCCATCGCCGGTCGTCGTGGTCGTGCACCGAGCCTGACGCTGTCGCGCGCCATCTTCGGGGTGCGCGGCAACATCGGCCCGACCCTGGTTTCGCTGATGTCGCGGCTGGGCTGGGAAACCGTCAACACCACCACCGCCGCCTTCGTGCTGCTGTCGCTGTGCTCAATCCTGTTCGGTTCGCCGGTGGAGGCCAAAAGCGCACCGGTGTTGACCCTGGTCTTCATCGCGATTTTCGTGCTGCTGACTTTGTCGGTTTCCGGCCTTGGTCACGCTACTTTGCTGGTGATCCAGAAGTGGGCGACTTATGTGTTCGGTGCGCTGAACATTCTGGTCGGCGGCTTCCTCTGCGCCACCATCGACTGGAGCGCGGTGTTCAACGCCACGCCTGCGCCTTTGAGCGCGATGATCATCGGCATCGGCACCATGGCCGCCGGCACCGGGATCGGCTGGGCCAATGCCGGTGCCGACATGTCGCGCTATCAGCATCGCAGCGTCAAAGCCGTGCGCCTGGTCGCGTCGGCGGCCTTTGGTGCGGGGATTCCGCTGGTGCTGCTGATTACCCTCGGCGGCCTGCTGTCGGTGGGCAACAACGACCTGGCCTCGGCCACCGATCCGATCATCGCGATCCGCGACATGCTGCCAACCTGGATGGCCGTGCCGTACCTGATCACCGCGTTCGGCGGGCTGCTGCTGTCGAACAACCTGTCGGTGTATTCCGCCGGATTGACCACGCTGACCCTCGGCCTCAAGGTCAAGCGCGTCTACGCCGTGGTGGTCGACATCGTCGCGATCTTCGCCGGTTCGATCTACTTCATGCTGATCGCCGACAGTTTCTACGGCCCGTTCATTACCTTCATTTCGCTGCTGGCGGTGCCTATCACGGCGTGGGTCGGGATCTTCGTCGTTGACCTGATACATCGTCATTACTACAGCCCCAAAGATTTGCTGGACGTCAGCCCGAGCAGTGCCTACTGGTACAACGGCGGTATCGAATGGCGCGCGTTTGGCGCGTGGGCGCTGGCGATCGTGCTGGGCTTCAGCTTCACCACCATTGGCACCACCGAACAAAACGTCTGGTTCCGCGGTTTTCTTTCGGATTCGTGGCTGGGCCATAACGGCCTGGGCTGGATCGTGACGTTCCTGGTGGCCGGCGGGATTTATTTTGTACTCGGTGGGGCCAGGGATCGTCGTGCCGCAATGACCGAGAACGCTCATGCCTAGATTGCTGCACACCGGCCAGGTCATCATCGACCTGGTCATGGCCGTGGACAAACTGCCGCAACCGGGCGGCGATGTGCTGGCGCAATCCGCCAGTTTCGAAGCCGGCGGAGGGTTTAACGTGATGGCCGCCGCCGCGCGTAACGGGCTGCCGGTGGTCTACCTCGGTCGTCATGGCACCGGTCGTTTCGGCGACCTGGCCCGTGAGGCGATGAAGGTTGAAGGCATTCGGATCGGCATCGCACACAAGGCCGAACGGGATACGGGGTTGTGCGTTGCGGTGACCGATGCCTCGGCTGAGCGCAGTTTCATTTCCTACATCGGCGCCGAGGGCGAATTGACCACCGAGGACCTGGCGAGCGTGCCGGCCGAGGCGGGTGACTACGTGTATGTCAGTGGCTACAGCCTGTTGCATGTCGGCAAGGCCCAGGCGCTGCTGGATTGGGTGCTGGGTTTGCCGAAAGTGATCAACGTGGTGTTCGATCCCGGCCCGTTGGTGGACTCGCCGGACGCGCCATTGATGCAGGCGTTGTTGCCGCGCATTGATCTGTGGACAAGCAACAGTGTCGAGGCACTGCGGTTTACCGGGGCGGCGGACATTGCCGAGGCGCTGGACAGGCTCACCGATCACCTGCCGGCCGAGGTGTTGATGGTGGTGCGCGATGGGCCGCAAGGGTGCTGGATCAGTCAGCGCGGCGAGCGAGAGCATCTGCCCGGTTTCAAGGTTGAAGCGGTAGACAGCAATGGTGCTGGCGATGCCCATGCCGGGGTGTTTCTGGCCGGGTTGGCGCGAGGGTTGTCGGCGAGTGAAGCGGCGCGACGGGCGAATGCGGCGGCGGCGCTGGCAGTCACTCGGTGGGGGCCGGCGACTTCGCCTGGGACTGCTGAAGTGAATGCATTAATCAGGAAGACTTTCGGCGCCTGACATAACGCTTTCGCGGGCAAGCCTCGCTCCTACAGGGATTTGGTCATACGCGGATTTTCGCTACAACCCGAACCCGTAGGAGCGAGGCTTGCCCGCGAAGGGGCCACTACATTCAATAAAAAAAATCAGGCTTCTACCCAGCCTTGCGCAACGCCTCAATCAACTCTTGTTTACGCATGCTCGAGCGCCCCGGAATCTTCTTCGAAGTCGCTTCCTTCCTCAAACTGTCAACCGTCTGCGTCTCTCGCGAAGCCTTGCTGTCACGCGAATGACCTTCGCGACTGGCCACCGCACGCCGTGACGATTCCTTGCGATCTTCTGATTTGGCACTCGCCGGTTTCTTGCGCCCGGAGCCCCCCTTGCGTTCGCCGCCACCGGACTGCTTGTTCACCGTTGCCCAGGCGCGCGCCTGCGCTTCATCTTTCGAGACACCTTTGTGCTCGTAGCCTTCTTCAATGTGCTCGGCCTTACGCTTTTGCTCGGCGGTATATTTGTCTTTGCTTCCACGAGGCATGGGATTTCTCCTGCTACTTGTAGAGTCGCTCAAACGGTCGCAGCCGCGCACGACTGCGACCTGATCCATCTTGTTAAACGTCCAGCTTGCGCGCCGCCTCAACCCCAGCCGCGCTGAGTTTGATCGGCAGTTGCAGCGAGTGTTCGCCGGCCTCGTTGCAGGTCACATGCCCGTGCTGAATCAGCCCGCGATCCTGCAGCGTGGCGAGGGTGCTGGCCACGATTTTCTCCCCCCGGTAATTGTCCAGGACCTCCTTGCCCAAGCCATTTGGATGGGCGTGCAGCAGACGGGTCAGGACTTCTTTCTCAAGGTTGTTATCGACGTTCATGGTTACCTCTTCATGGATGTGGATAGGTGAAACTCGCGTGGGCGAACTATTGGCTGGCGCCGCCTTCGGAACCCGAGCCACCGGTGGTGGTTTTCGAGCCCATGCCGGCGCCGGCGTTATCCGGTGTCTGAGTGTCCGGCATGTTCATGCCACCTTGGCGGCCCGTATCGTTGCCCTGAATCCGTGGGTCGGTGCCCGTTGACGGAGGCTGGCTGCTGTCGACGCCCGTGCCGTTGGTGTTCATGCCGGGCGAGCCTTGGGTGGTCGGATTTTTCTGACCTTCGACCGGGTTGGTCGGGCCGGTACCCGTGGCGGTGGTCGCCGCGAAAGCGGCAGAGGACAACAGCGTGGCGAGAGCGAGGGCGGTCAAGCGGGACATGATCATGGTGTCGTCTCCATTTAATTAGAGTCCTTACCTGATGTTGGTCCGCCCCCGATTTGGATTGGTGCCTGATGAACGACGAACGGTTCAGGCCTGTTGCAACGATTTGCTGCTGTCGACCCGGCGCCAGATCAAGCGGCCCAAGGTGATCAGCCAGTTCAACAGCCCTATGGCGAGAACTGTGAGTAGAAGTGTCGTCATTCCGTGTTCGACGATGATCTTCCCTGCGAGCAATGGAAAGCCGAATACACCGATGAAGTACGACAGGCTGAACAGCAACAACGATTGCGAAGTGGTGCCGTGGGGCGTTTCGTTCGCCGCCAGGCCATTGATCACCGAGTACGTCAGCCCGTAGCCGACCCCGAGCATCATCGCTGCCAGCACGTAGCTGAGCTCGCTATCGACCACGAAGCTGAACAGCACAATCGAACCCGCCATCACGCCTGACAGCAGGCACGAAGCGCGCAATGCATCGCGCTTGACCACGACCCCGGCGATCAACATCCGGCTGCTGATTGCCGCACCCATGAAGCCGAAAAAGAACAGCGAGTAATCCAGCGAGCGAGACGCTGCGTAACTGGTTTGAAAGCTCGACAGGCCGCCGAATACGCACCCGCCGAGGCCGACCATGATGATCGGAAACACTGCCTTCGACGACAGCACCTGAGTCGTCGCACGCCAGGAAATGCGGGCGACAGTGGCGGTAGGCGAGGGCGTTTTTTTCAGTTGCGAATGCAGCCGCCAGAACAGCAACACACCCATCAGGCTGGCCAACGCGGATAGGTAAAAGGCGGCGGTGACGGGATAACCGAACGCACTGGCCGCGCGGCCCAACAGCGGCCCGCTGCCGATCCCGGTCATCATGCTGCCCGACAGCAGCGCAAAATATTTCGCGCGTTGCGCGGGCGTCACCAGGCTCGCCACGATCATCGGCCCCAAGGTGTAAAACACCCCCCAGCCCAGCCCCAGCAGCAGTCCGAAAAACAGCAACAGATTGCCGAACCCCGGCGTCAGCGCGAAGCCCAGGCTGGCCGCCACCAACAACGCGCCGAACAGCGCAATCGAACGCGCCGCGCCGAGCAGGTCAGACAGGTGCCCGGAGACAACTACCGCCGCAAATGTGCTGAGCATCGCCGCCGAAATCACACTGCCGGCATCATGTTCGTTGCCGCCCCGTGAACCGATCAACAGTGACAACAGGAAGGTCGAGCCGTAGGACAGCGACAGCAAATAACTGGCGAGGCAAAACAGGCCGAACACTCTGCTTGAGACGTGGGGCGTAGCGGTAGACATGACGCGGTTCCTTGACCCGATAAAAACGCTGACCCTCTATCTACCATGTACCTCGACATTGTTAGGTCTGGGGTTATCGATGCCAGGGTTAGCGCGGGCCGGAGTAATGCGCTCAGGTGATGCCGATTTCTTCCTTGAACAGCACCATAAAACCCTTCAGGCGCTCATGCCTGACGCGCGCCAGCCGCTGGCCGGTGATCGTCTGGAAACCGTCCGCCAGGTGCAGCAACTTGGTCTGAAAGTGATCGAGGCAAAAGCGTTTGTCATCGTAGTCCCGCGCTGTCGCTTCCGGGTCTTGCGGGTCGTAAAGGGCGCTGCCCATACGTCCGGCGATATAGAACGTGCGCGCTACGCCGAGCATGCCGAGGGAGTCGAGGCGGTCGGCGTCCTGCAGGACTTTGGCTTCGAGCGAGGTCGGGGTGATGTTGGCGGAAAAGCTGTGGGCTTCGATGGCGTGGGCGACTGCGCTGATTTTTGCACTTGGCCAAGCTATGTCGCTTAGCACGGCAGATGCTTTTTCAGCAGCCAGGCGTGAGGCCTGTGAGCGCAACGGCGAATTCTTTTCCACCGCCACGCAATCATGCAAAAGCACCGCCGCCAGCAGCACTCCGAGATCGCCGCCTTCTTCAGCATGAAGCGTTCGCACGTTGTGCCACACCCGTTGCAGATGGGCCCCATCGTGGGCGCCATCTTCCGAGGGTTCCAGTGCGTGGGGTAGCAGTTGCGCTGCGAGAAGTTGCAGCGGCGCGAAAGCATCAGTGGCCATGACTTTCCTTTGAAGTGAACGCGCTTTTGTGGCGAGGGCGCTTGCTCCCGCCGGGTTGCGAAGCAACCCCATCCCGGGAGCAAAGGTATTTCAGTTAAAACCGAGTTGCCAGCCTTTACGACTGCTTCGCACTCGGACGGAAGCAAGCTCCCTCGCCACAAACCACGCGCCGACTTAGTATGGCGTTTTCAACTTTCGACAAAGGCACGTCCATGACGATCGAGATCCGCCCGGCAACCCCCAGCGATGCACCGCAAATCCTCGGGTTCATCACTGAACTGGCCGACTACGAACGTGCCCGTCACGAAGTCATCGCCAGCGTTGCCGACATCGAACGCAGCCTGTTCAGCGAAGGCGCCACCGCCCACGGCCTGATCTGCCTGCGCGACGGCTTGCCGATCGGCTTCGCGGTGTTCTTCTTCAGCTATTCCACCTGGCTCGGCAGTAATTGCCTGTACCTCGAAGACCTCTACATCACCCCCCAGCAACGCGGTGGCGGCGCCGGTAAAACCTTGCTGCGCCACCTCGCCAGAATCGCCTGCGCCAATGACTGCGGGCGCTTCGAATGGAGCGTGCTGGACTGGAACAAACCGGCGATCGAATTTTATAAGTCGTTGGGCGCGCAGCCGCAGGAAGAGTGGGTCCGGTATCGGATGGATGGGAAGGTGTTGCGCGAGTTTGCTGAGGGGAGTTGATCCTACCCGTCTAGTCCGTCATCCTCTGCGCCTTTGCGCGCTCACGGATGACACCTGCAATGTCTATGACGTCTTCATCACTCGACACTCGTCATGTTCGCCATCGACTGTCCGGTTGGTTGAACGATGGTGGTGCATTTCCTTTGCGCCCTGATGGTTGCCACCATCGCTATAAAACTCAAAAGCAAGGAGCTTTAACTTGAGTGGAAAACCTGCTGCGCGCGTTACAGACCCTACTTCGTGCCCGTTACCCGGACATGGCACCAATCCGATTGTTTCTGGATCACCAGATGTTTTCTTCGATGGTCTGGCAGCTGCTCGCATGACGGACAAATCTGCCTGTGGCAGCCCGATTACCGGCGCTGTTTCGGGGACGGTATTCATCAATGGTCTCAACGCCGCAACCCTCGATAGCACGGGCGGGCACGGCAACGTAGTTATCGGCGGTTCCGGGACCGTTATCATCGGGCAAAGCGGAGGCGGAGCAGCTTTTAGTGGGTTGCTTCCGATGCCGGTGCATTTTACCGACAGATTACAAGTGGTGAATGACGCGACCGGTGGGCCGATTCCTTATCACCCCTATACCATTCAACGTGGTGACGGCAGCGAAGAGCATGGCGTGACGGATGCGTCCGGGTTTACTCACACAGTCAGTTCCCATTTGGCCGAGACCATTAAATTGTTTGTGGAGTGATTGGCATGGCGGGTGAAACTGCGGCGGTGAAACAAGCGTTACCTAAAAGAGAAGTAAAAATACATACATTGACCTGTAAGACTGATCAGGCTGTTAAGCAGGTGCCTGTCACCTTGCGAGACTTGGTTATATTTTTTATTGGTGGTGCGGGCGATCAGGAAAGTTACTACGGCACAGGGCCTAATAATAATATCGATTATGTGCGTCGAATTGCTGTTGGCGACGCAAAACAACTAGAGATTTTGAAGCGCTGTCCTTCATGGGTGCTCAGTTATAATGCTTTTATTAGTGATGATGATCTTGAGCGCAATGTGTTGAGTAGAATACCTAATTGCTCCTCTGCGATTTACATCGTTGGTCACAGTCTCGGCGGCTGGAATGGTGCCCACCTTTCCAGTGTACTGACAGACAAAGGCTTCAAAGTAAAAATGCTGATTACACTGGACCCCGTGGGTGAAGGGAAAATTGTTTACGGCATCTCAAGTATCTATAGACGAGAGCCGATCCCCAAGGCTGACTATTGGGTGAATATTCGGGCAGCAGCGGTAGACTGGAATGCGTCGGATCTGGTCGCGGACTTTGGTGAACAGTGGGAAGTAACACAAGGACCCAATGTGATGGGGCGGGTGGATGTTAACCATGCTGATGCAGACAGAATGTTTGTGCAGATATTGCCAGGAGGCAAGTCTGCCCGCCAAATATTCAATGAATCGATTTTGAACTACTTCAGGGAGTGATTCTGGATGCATAAATTTTTTTTGTTTTTAGCAATCTTGATGAGTGCATCGTGTTCTCTCAATCACGGAAGACCTGTCGCAGCACTTGAGTATTCCAGTGTAAACGAACTTCGTAATACTGGAATTTACCAGGTTTTTTTCAATTCCGATGTGGAGCTTATTGGATTATTTAAGTCGCGAATAGGTGAGGGGTTAGTCTGTTCTTTAGAGGATGATCTTGATTTTAGCGAAGCGCACCATATAAAGCGTTCCGGGTTTGGTTTGGTGGAAAAAGTGAGTGAGTCTGCACCATTGCTCTATCGAGCGAATGTCATTTTTAGTGAGTCGGAAAGCGGAAAAGGAGGAGAGGATTATTTGGAAGGAGAGGCCCTTATTCCGCTATTGAAGAAGCGTGATTTTATTTCGTGTGTTTATCGAGTTCATACTACTACATACAATACGTACTTCTCCCAAGTCATGCACGTGCCGACCGCAGAGCTGTTGAAGGCTATTGCTCACCAGTAAAACGAATCCATGCGATTCGAGGATGTTTTGCCGGGGTAAACAGCCTCTCAATAACTCAGTCACTGGCTTCCCAATTACTCTTGATCAATCCGTCGAGGACTTGTCGAACAGTAATCTTGAAAGCCCCGGCCTTCCTCTCATCAAAGGCCGTTCGCCATGCCATATAACCCTGACTGAAATCCGTAATCTCTGCAGTTTCCCCCACCCGGTGGGTGATGCTGCGTTCCAAGGCTTTTGCCTGGAAGGGTAGGTGTGGCATTTCATTGAACTCGCTACCTGTCACCGGATTGATCATCTGAAAGCCATCGACCCTGATGTGAATAACCTTGCCCAATTTTGGATAATTTTCGATTTTCAGGATCGTCAGTGTCGATCCATCCTCGCCCGGCCGGTTTTTGTAGGCCCAGATATCGCCCACCTTCAATTCTTTCGATGCGCTGAATGCTGCGGTGGACCAGAGAGCACTGCAGAACAGCAGCGCCTTTAAAGCAATCTTCATTTTTCTTCCTTGAGGGCTGGGTGCCGTTCCGATGGCCGGGCATTTTAAGGCGTTGGCGAAGAAAATCCTGTCACACTTGTAAATCCCATAATATGGGAGTGATATTTATATATTGAGATTTCTCCGCGTCAGGGTTTATAGTCCAGCTCACTCACTGCCAATAAACAAAACAGGTGAAGCGATGCTGGCGCAATTGATCGCGCTCGATTGGGGGACGACCTCATTACGTGCTTACAAACTCGCCGCGGGTGGCCAGGTGCTGGAACAGCGTTCGCTGTCGTCCGGGATCATGCAGCTGCCCCGGACACCGCGAATCATCAACGGTCAGGAATGCGCCGACGGTTTTGAACTGGCCTTCGACGAGGCGTGCGGTGACTGGCTCGACGCGCAGCCGGATTTGCCGGTGATTGCCTGTGGCATGGTCGGCAGCGCCCAGGGCTGGCGCGAAGCGGCCTACTGCGATACACCGGCGAACGTCGCCAATCTCGGAACTTCCCTACAAACCCTTCGCAGTCTTCGCGGTGTTGATGTGCACATCGTGCCGGGCGTGATTCAGCGTTCGCGCTTGCCGAACGTGATGCGCGGCGAAGAAACCCAAGTGCTGGGTGTCCTGCAGAATCTGCCGGTCGAGCAGGGCGCTGACCTGTTGATCGGCCTGCCAGGCAGTCATTCGAAATGGGTGGAAGTGGCCGACGGCTGCATCGTGCATTTCGACACCTTCATGACCGGCGAGATCTTCGCCGTGCTCAGTGAGCACAGTATTCTCGGGCGTACCCAGCAAAAGGGCGCGTCGTTTGATGACCAGGCGTTTGATCGCGGTGTGCAAGTGGCGCTGTCGGCGGAGGGCGAGATCGGTCCGTTGTCGACGCTGTTCAGCGCCCGCAGCCTCGGGCTGACCGGTGAGCTCTGCGCCACTGCCCAACCGGATTACTTGTCCGGCCTGCTGATCGGCCACGAACTGTCGGCGCTGGCCAACGTTCAGCGACGCCGACGCAACAGCGTTCACCTGCCTTCAATCATCCTCATCGGCAACTCCCAACTGTGTGCCCGCTACAGCCGGGCCCTCGACGCCTGTGGTTTTGCCCGCGTGACCCTGGCCGAACAAGCCACCGAACGCGGGTTGTGGCAATTGGCGGTCGCCGCCGGACTGATCGCCGCACACCCATCCCGTTCAACCTGACTGGAGGTCTGACATGCTCAAGCAAGCACTGGCGCAAAACGGTCTGATCGCGATCCTGCGCGGCCTGCGCCCGCAAGAAGCGGCCGCCATTGGCGAAGTCCTTTATGCCGCCGGATTTCGCGTCATCGAAGTGCCGCTCAATTCCCCTGAGCCCTACGACAGTATCCGCATCCTGCGCAGTACTTTGCCCGCCGATTGCCTGATCGGCGCGGGTACGGTGCTGACACCGGAACAGGTCGAGCAAGTGAAAGCGGCGGGCGGTCAGGTGATCGTCATGCCGCACAGTGATGCCAAAGTGTTGCGGGCAGCAAAAGCGGCAGGGTTGTACCTGTCGCCGGGCGTTGCTACGCCGACCGAAGCCTTCGCCGCATTGGCCGAAGGGGCGGACGTGCTGAAGATGTTCCCGGCCGAGCAGATGGGGCCGGCAGTCGTCAAAGCCTGGCTCGCGGTGCTGCCGGCCGGAACCATTCTGGCGCCGGTTGGCGGGATCACGCCGGACAACATGCAGGTGTTTATCGACGCCGGTGTGAAAGGTTTCGGATTGGGTTCCGGGTTGTTCAAACCGGGCATGACGCCTGAGGACGTGGCGGTAAACGCCAAGGCCTATGTCGCTGCATGGAACGCTCTGCGTTAAGACTTTCTGGCGCCGAGCGCGCTACGTCTATAAGAGAGACAACAGATGAAAATCACCAAACTCACCACCTTCATCGTTCCGCCGCGCTGGTGCTTCCTCAAGGTCGAAACCGACGAAGGCGTGACCGGCTGGGGCGAGCCCGTGGTCGAAGGCCGCGCACATACCGTCGCCGCTGCCGTTGAAGAATTGTCCGACTACCTGATCGGCAAAGACCCACGCAACATCGAAGACATCTGGACCGTGCTCTACCGCGGCGGCTTCTACCGCGGCGGCGCGATTCACATGAGCGCCCTGGCCGGTATCGATCAGGCGTTGTGGGATATCAAGGGCAAGGCCTTGGGGGTGTCGGTCAGCGATTTGCTGGGCGGTCAGGTGCGGGACAAGATTCGCGTGTATTCGTGGATCGGTGGTGACCGTCCGGCGGACACCGCTCGCGCGGCGAAAGAAGCGGTCGAGCGTGGTTTCACGGCGGTGAAAATGAACGGCACCGAGGAGCTGCAATTCCTCGACTCCTTCGAGAAAGTCGACCTCGCCCTGGCCAACGTTGCCGCCGTGCGTGACGCGGTGGGCCCGAACGTCGGCATCGGTGTGGACTTCCATGGCCGGGTGCACAAGCCCATGGCCAAGGTGCTGATGAAGGAACTCGATCCGTACAAACTGATGTTCATCGAAGAGCCGGTGCTCAGCGAAAACTACGAAGCGCTGAAGGAACTGGCGCCGCTGACCAGCACCCCGATTGCCCTCGGCGAGCGCTTGTTTTCGCGCTGGGATTTCAAGCGTGTGCTCAGCGAAGGTTACGTCGACATCATCCAGCCGGATGCGTCCCACGCCGGTGGCATCACCGAAACCCGCAAGATCGCCAACATGGCCGAGGCCTACGACGTGGCGCTGGCGCTGCATTGCCCGTTGGGTCCGATTGCCCTGGCGGCGTGCCTGCAACTGGATGCGGTTTGCTACAACGCGTTCATCCAGGAGCAGAGCCTGGGCATCCATTACAACGAGAGCAATGACCTGCTCGATTACGTGAAAGATCCGCGGGTGTTCGATTACGACAAAGGCTTCGTGAAGATCCCGAACGGCCCGGGCCTGGGCATTGAGATCAACGAGGAATACGTGATCGAACGCGCCGCTGTCGGCCACCGCTGGCGCAACCCGATCTGGCGCCATGCCGATGGCAGTTTTGCTGAGTGGTGAGTTCCTCCTGACTCCACCATGGTGATCGTTCTCACGCTCTGCGTGGGAATGCCTCACCGGGCGCTCTGCGTCCCTGGCTGTATTCCCACGCGAGCGTGGGAACGATCACGACCTCAATAAACATAAGAAGAGGCATTCCCCATGCAACCGCAAACCCTTACCGGGCAGGCGTCGTTGGTGGCGCCCAGCCGCAAGCGGTTTTTCATCATGGTGCTGCTGTTCATCACCGTGGTCATCAACTACCTCGACCGCAGCAACCTGTCCATCGCCGCCCCCGCGCTGACCAGCGAACTGGGCATCGACCCAATCCACGTCGGGCTGATTTTCTCGGCCTTCGGCTGGACTTACGCCGCTATGCAAATCCCTGGCGGATGGCTGGTGGATCGGGTGCCGCCGCGCATCCTTTACAGCGTTGCGTTGCTGCTATGGTCAATCGCCACCGTCATGCTCGGCTTCGCCGCCAGCTTCATCGCACTGTTCGTGTTGCGCATGGCAGTCGGTGCCCTGGAAGCGCCGGCGTATCCGATCAACAGTCGGGTGGTGACCACCTGGTTCCCCGAACGCGAACGCGCCACGGCCATCGGTTTCTATACCTCCGGACAGTTCGTGGGATTGGCGTTCCTGACGCCGGTACTCGCCTGGCTGCAGCATGAATTTGGCTGGCACATGGTGTTTGTCAGCACCGGTGCGGTCGGTATTCTCTGGGCGGTGATCTGGTACGCGGTGTATCGCGAGCCACGGGACTTCAAAGGTGCCAACGACGCCGAAATCGAGCTGATCCGCGAAGGTGGCGGGCTGGTGGATATCCAGGCCGAGCAAGCCAAGGTCAAGGCGAAATTCAGCTGGACCGACCTCGGCATCGTTCTGACCAAACGCAAGTTGTGGGGCATCTACCTCGGTCAGTTCTGCCTCAACTCGACGCTGTGGTTTTTTCTGACGTGGTTCCCGACCTACCTGGTGAAATACCGTGGCATGGACTTCATCAAGTCCGGCCTGTTGGCGTCGCTGCCGTTTCTCGCCGCCTTTATCGGCGTGCTGTGTTCCGGGTTCTTCTCCGACTTCCTGATCCGTCGCGGCTACACCGTGGGCTTTGCGCGCAAATTGCCGATCATTGGCGGCTTGCTGATTTCCACCTCGATCATCGGCGCCAACTTTGTTGAATCGACACCGCTGGTGATTGCCTTCCTCGCGTTAGCGTTCTTCGGAAACGGGCTGGCTTCGATCACCTGGTCGCTGGTATCAACGCTCGCTCCGGCGCGGTTGCTCGGATTGACCGGTGGGGTGTTCAACTTCATCGGCAACCTGTCGGCGATTACCACGCCGATTGTCATCGGTTTCCTGGCAACCGGCGATTCGTTCGCCCCGGCGATCACCTACATCTCGGTTCTTGCATTGATTGGCGCGCTTTCCTACATCCTGCTGGTCGGCAAGGTCGAGCGTATCAAGTTGTAGTGGCAGCCATCGGGCGACCATAATGCCGCCCGTTCACTCGCTCAACGGTAAAGGCTGGATATGCAGGAAGACGCCCCAAAAATCGCCAAGGACGCCGCGCCGACCGGCACTCAGACACTGCTTCGTGGCCTGGGTGTGGTTCAGGCCGTGGCCAGCGGCGCCCGCGATCTCAAGGAAATCGCCCGGCTGATCGGTACGACGCGCAGCACCACCCATCGTCTGGCCAGTTGCCTGGTGGACGAGCGTTACCTGCGCGTGGTGCCGCAAGTCGGTTACCTGCTGGGGCCGAAGCTGATCGAGCTGGGTTTCCAGGCGCGTGAAGAGTTGCCGCTGGTCACCCTGGCCGGGCCGTATCTGGATGAGTTGTCGGCGTTGACCGGCGACACCATTCACTTGGCGATTCGTGAAGGCGACGAGGTGCTGTACCTGCACAAGAATCCGGGGCGCAATGGCCCGGAAATGCGCTCGCGGGTCGGCCATCGCATGCCGTTGGCGCGCACCGGGATCGGCAAGGCCTTGATGCTGGATGACTCGCAGGAAGAATGGCAACGGCTGTACGAAGTCAGCCTGCCGGCGGGTGGGAAAAATCTGTTCTGGCCGCTGCACCCGGAGCAGTCCTGGGAGCAGTTTCAGCAGCGCATGGTCGAATACGTGGCCGGCGGTTATGCCTTCGATCTGGAAGATAACGAACCGTCGATTCGCTGTGTGGCGGCGCCGATCCGTGATGCCAGTAAACGCATCGTCGCCGCCATCAGCATCGCCAGCACCGTGCCATACATGCCGCTGGAAAAAATGGCCGAGCTGATTCCCCTGATCAAAGGGGTCACGGCCCGGCTCTCGGCAGAGCTCGGCGCGAAGGTTTAGACCTTCAACGTCGCCATGTCGATGACGAAGCGGTACTTCACGTCACCGGCGATCATGCGGGCGTAAGCCTCGTTGATCTGGCGGATGTCGAGCATTTCGATGTCGCAGGTGATGTTGTGCTCGGCGCAGAAATCCAGCACTTCCTGGGTTTCGGCAATGCCGCCGATCAGCGAGCCGGCCAACACGCGACGGCTCATCACCAGTTTGCCGGCGTGGACCGGTGGATCGACCGGTTCGATCAACCCCACCATAATGTGCACGCCGTCGAAACGAAGCGTATCGAGGTAGTGATTGAGGTCGTGCTGCACCGGAATGGTGTCCAGCAGGAAGTCGAAATGTCCTGCGGCGGCCTTCATCTGTTCGGCATCGGTGGACACGATCACGTGGTCCGCCCCTTGACGACGACCTTCTTCAGCCTTGCTCGCCGAGCGGGTGAACAGCGTGACTTCCGCGCCCATCGCCTTGGCGAACTTGATGCCCATGTGGCCGAGGCCGCCCATGCCGAGAATCCCGACCTTGTCGCCGGCCTTCACGCCGTAGTGCTTTAGCGGCGAGTAAGTGGTGATGCCGGCACAGAGGATCGGCGCGGCACTGGCCAGGTCGAGTTTCTCGGGGATGCGCACAACGAAATGCTCGCTGACCACGATGCTGTCGGAGTAGCCGCCCATGGTGTTGCTGCCATCGACCCGGTCCGGGGTGGCGTAGGTCATGGTCGGACCTTCGAGGCAGTATTGCTCGAGGTTGGACCGGCAGGCTTCGCAGCTGCGGCAAGAATCGACCATGCAACCGACACCGACCAGATCGCCGACTTTATGTTGGGTGACGTTCGCACCTATCGCTGTCACTTTGCCTACGATCTCGTGGCCGGGCATCAACGGGTAAACGGCAATGCCCCACTCGTTGCGGGCCTGATGGATGTCGGAATGGCAGACGCCGCAGTAGAGAATATCGATTGCCACATCGTCGGCCCTTGGGCTGCGGCGTTCGAATTTCACGGGGGCGAGGGGAGTGGTAGCCGACTGGGCGGCGTATCCGATGGCGGTGTACATGGTGAACCTCGCAAAAGCAATGACAAGTGAGGCGGCGCATTTTGGGCGCCGTGCCTGCCACGGGCCATGGCGATTCCTCCGGGTGTCATGCCTATTCCTCCGGCATCAGCGTTCGTTTGATCAAATGGGCGATCAGACCTGCGATGATGCTTTCATACCTTTTTCCGCGACTTTTTTGTGAAGATTTCTCATGTTGTTAACCCGTCATCTTGATGCGAATGCCACGCTGGTTTCGCTGATCGAGCCCCTGACCACTCGCGATGGTTTCGCTCCTACGGCGTTGCCGGGCGTCCAGGTTTTACGGGCCAGTCGCGATGTGGCCCGTGGTCCGCAGATCTACGAGCCGAGCCTGGTGATCATCGCCCAAGGCAGCAAACTGGCGTATTTGGGGCCGCGCACGTTGGAGTACGGCGCCGGGCACTACCTGATTCAGGCATTGCCGGTGCCGTTTGAGTGCGAAACGTTTTCGGCGCCGGATGGGCCGATGCTCGGGGTGGCCATCGCCATCGACCGAGTGTTGCTCGGTGAGTTGGTGTTGGCCATGGGCCTGGTGCCGGGGCGCACGGTTCCTGCGCAAACACTGGAGTCCATGACGTCGGCGGTGCTCGACGATGCGATGCGTGGTTGCGTGGAGAGGCTGTTGCGTTGCCTGCACGATCCGCTGGAATGCCAGGTCATGGGGCCGACGCGGTTGCGGGAATTGTTGTTCGTCGCGTTGCGCGGTCCGCAAGCCGATGTGTTGCGTGCGCTGGTGGAGCAGCAAGGGCAGTTCGCCCGGATTGCAGCCTCGCTCAACCATCTGCACGGGCATTTCACCGAGCCGTTGAATGTGGAAACCCTGGCCAGTTGCGCGAACATGAGCGCGTCGACCTTCCATGAGCATTTCAAGCGCAGCACGTTGTTGTCGCCGGTGCAGTATTTGAAGCGCTTGCGCTTGCTCAAGGCGCAGCAGTTGTTGCTCGCCGAGGGGTTGGGCGTGGCGCAGGTGGCGCATCGGGTCGGGTATCAAAGCACGTCGCAGTTCAGTCGTGAGTACAAGCGCTACTTTGAGCGTAATCCGGGGGATGAGCGCGCTGCCTGAGTGGGTAATGGTTCCTCTGTAGGAGTGAGCCTGCTCGCGATTGCGGTGGGTCAGTCGACATTTATTCTGAATGACACAACGCAATCGCGAGCAGGCTCACTCCTACAGGGGGATTATGGTGTGGGGTAAATGGCGGGCAACAAAAAGGCCCCCATTCCGGGAGCCTTGATGTTCAGGCGTTCGGCTTACATGTTCGGGTAAGTCGGGCCGCCAGCACCTTCCGGCGCCACCCACGTGATGTTCTGTGCAGGGTCCTTGATGTCGCAGGTCTTGCAGTGAACGCAGTTCTGGGCGTTGATCTGGAAGCGCTTCTCGCCGTCTTCCTTGGTCACCACTTCGTACACGCCGGCCGGGCAGTAACGCTGGGCAGGCTCATCGTACAGCGGCAGGTTCTTGGCTATCGGAATGCTCGGATCGGTCAGCTTCAGGTGGCACGGCTGCTCTTCTTCGTGGTTGGTACCGGAGATGAACACCGAGCTGAGTTTGTCGAAGCTGATCTTGCCGTCCGGTTTCGGGTAGTCGATCTTCTTGCAGTCGGCCGCCAGCTTCAGGCAAGCGTAATCAGGTTTGGTGTCGTGCAAGGTGAACGGCAGTTTGCCGCCGAAGATGTTCTGGTCGAGCCAGTTGAAACCACCGCCGATGATGGCGCCGAACTTGTGGATTGCCGGGCCGAAGTTGCGGCTGGCGAACAGTTCGTCGTAGAGCCAGCTCTTCTTGAAGGCGTCGACGTAAGTGGTCAACTCTTCGGTGCCGTCTTTTTCAGCGAACAGCGCCTCGGCCACGGACTCAGCGGCGAGCATGCCGGATTTCATGGCGGTGTGGCTGCCTTTGATCTTGGCGAAGTTCAGGGTGCCCAGGTCGCAACCGATCAGTGCGCCGCCCTTGAATACCATCTTCGGCAGCGAGTTCAGGCCACCTTTGCAGATGGCACGAGCGCCGTAGCTGATGCGCTTGCCGCCTTCCAGGTACTGCTTGAGCACCGGGTGATGCTTGAGGCGCTGGAACTCGTCGAACGGCGACAGGTAAGTGTTGCTGTAGGAGAGATCGACGATCAGACCGACGACCACCTGGTTGTTTTCCAGGTGGTAGAGGAACGAGCCACCGGTGTTCTCGGTGCCCATGATGTCCATCGGCCAACCGGCGGTATGGACCACCAGGCCTGGCTGATGCTTGGCCGGATCGACTTCCCAGATTTCTTTCAGGCCGATGCCGTAATGCTGGGCGTCGGCTTCGCTATCGAGGTTGAAGCGCTTGATCAGCTGCTTGCCGATGTGGCCACGGCAACCTTCGGCGAACAGCGTGTACTTGCCGCGCAGTTCCATGCCTGGGGTGTACAGGCCTTCTTTCGGATGACCTTCGCGGTCAACGCCCAGATCACCGGTGATGATCCCGCGAACCACGCCGTTCTCGTCGAACAGCGCTTCCTGAGCGGCGAAGCCTGGGTAGATTTCTACGCCCAGGTTCTCGGCCTGCTGGGCCAGCCAGCGGCACAGGTTGCCCAGGGAGATGATGTAGTTGCCATCGTTGTGCATGGTCTTGGGCACAAAGAAGTCAGGAATTTTTTGCGCGCTGTCGGCGTTTTTCAGAACGAAGATGTCATCGCGGGTCACTGGTGTGTTCAGCGGGGCGCCGAGCTCCTTCCAGTCCGGGAACAATTCGTTCAGGGCGCGGGGTTCGAAGATCGCGCCGGACAGGATGTGTGCGCCGACTTCGGAGCCTTTTTCGACCACGCAGACGCTGATTTCCTTACCGGCTTCAGCAGCCTTCTGCTTCAAGCGGCAGGCGGCGGAAAGACCCGCGGGGCCGGCACCGACGATGACCACGTCGAATTCCATGTATTCGCGTTCCACAGGTTATCTCCTACTCAAGGCTCAACAGTTTTTTTTCTAATTGGAGGTTTGGTGTCGCATCCATGAATTCCTGCGCAATGCGCGGAACAGGACAATCGTATGGCCACCTTTCTCTCTGGGTGGCGCATTATATCTACACCACTCCTAGCGTCCAATACAAACGTTTGTTTGAATTGGCTCAAAGCCAGAGAAATCAAAGTCACGCGGCTTATGAACGGCTATTTTGCCGTATTGACCGGAATAGGCGTTCCGGTCAAGATACGGTCGGTTTTGCGCTCGCCGTAGGCTGACTGTTGGGTTCAAGAGCACCTCTAAAGACAGGGCGATGGCAGTACAGGGTGATGCGCAGCGCAGTTTTGGTGCGCAGTTTACACGCCGCGATAATGAATGACTCGTCGGTCACCACTGACGAACGGTCATCACGCCTCGTGAGCAAGGTTCACTCGATACACCTGCCAGCGTTTTTAGAGGTGCCCTTGCGCCGATGAGCATCAAACCGCCAGGTTCGCCTAGGCGACTTTCTTTTCACCGGAGAGTAACGAGGAATCCATGAAGGTTCTTGTAGCTGTCAAACGCGTTGTGGATTACAACGTCAAGGTTCGCGTCAAGGCGGACAATTCCGGCGTCGACCTCGCCAACGTCAAGATGTCGATGAACCCGTTCTGCGAAATCGCAGTGGAAGAAGCCGTGCGCCTGAAAGAGAAAGGCGTTGCGACTGAAATCGTCGTCGTCTCCATCGGCCCGACCACCGCTCAAGAGCAACTGCGCACAGCGCTGGCTCTGGGTGCTGACCGCGCCATCCTCGTCGAATCCGCTGAAGATCTGACTTCCCTGGCCGTTGCCAAGCTGCTCAAGGCTGTTGTCGACAAGGAACAGCCTCAGCTGGTGATCCTTGGCAAACAAGCCATCGACAGCGACAACAACCAGACTGGCCAGATGCTTGCTGCATTGAGCGGCTACGGTCAGGGCACCTTCGCTTCGAAAGTCGAAGTGTCCGGCGACACCGTTGCCGTGACCCGCGAAATCGACGGCGGCGCGCAGACGGTTTCCCTGAAACTGCCGGCCATCGTCACCACCGACCTGCGTTTGAACGAGCCGCGCTACGCGTCCCTGCCAAACATCATGAAAGCCAAGAAGAAGCCTCTCGAAGTGCTGACTCCGGACGCTTTGGGCGTTTCCACCGCCTCCACCAACAAGACCGTGAAAGTCGAAGCGCCAGCTGCACGCAGCGCGGGTATCAAGGTCAAGTCGGTGGCTGAACTGGTCGAGAAACTGAAAAACGAAGCGAAGGTAATCTAAATGACTATCTTGGTTATTGCTGAACACGACAACAAAGTAGTGGCCCCGGCCACGCTGAATACCGTGGCTGCCGCTGCCAAAATCGGCGGTGACATCCACGTTCTGGTTGCCGGCCAGGGCGTTGGCGCCGTGGCTGAGGCCGCTGCGAAAATCGCTGGCGTGGCGAAAGTGCTGGTGGCCGACAACGCCGCCTACGCTCATCAATTGCCGGAAAACGTCGCGCCGCTGGTAGCCGAGCTGGGCGCTGGTTACAGCCATATCCTGGCTGCCGCCACTTCCAACGGCAAAAACATCCTGCCGCGCGTTGCCGCTCAGCTGGACGTTGACCAGATCTCCGAGATCATCTCGGTCGAAAGCGCTGACACGTTCAAGCGCCCGATCTACGCCGGTAACGCCATCGCGACCGTTCAGTCGAACGCTGCAGTGAAAGTGATCACCGTGCGTGCCACCGGTTTCGACCCTGTGGCTGCTGAAGGTGGTTCGGCGTCGGTTGAAGCCGTTGCTGCTGCCCATGATGCTGGCACTTCCAGCTTCGTTGGCGAAGAACTGGCCAAGTCCGATCGTCCGGAACTGACCGCTGCCAAGATCGTCGTTTCCGGCGGCCGCGGCATGCAGAATGGCGACAACTTCAAACACCTGTACGCCCTGGCCGACAAGCTGGGCGCTGCCGTGGGTGCTTCCCGCGCCGCGGTCGACGCAGGTTTTGTACCCAACGACATGCAGGTCGGTCAGACCGGCAAGATCGTTGCTCCACAGCTGTACATCGCCGTCGGTATCTCCGGCGCGATCCAGCACCTGGCCGGCATGAAAGACTCCAAAGTGATCGTTGCGATCAACAAGGACGAAGAAGCGCCGATCTTCCAGGTGGCCGATTATGGCCTGGTGGCTGACCTGTTCGAAGCCATCCCCGAGTTCGAGAAGCTGGTCTAATCCAGTCGCTTGACTTATAAAGAGCCCGACCTTTTGGTCGGGCTTTTTTTTGTTCCGGATTTGAGTGGAGAGTGTTGCCATGGATTTGCGTCGCGTGGGTGGCTGGTCATTACTGCTGGGGCTGACGGTGCTGCCGGCGCTAGCCGTGGCGGCAGGCAAGTGCGAACGCCTGGTGGTGACCGGAAGCCCGGACGCGCCGCCGTACTTGTGGCAAGACCCGCAAAACCCCAAGCACCTGATCGGCGCCAGCGCAGACCTGTTGCAACACGTGGCAGGGGAGTTGGGCATCAAAGTCGAACTGCTTTACGCCGGCAAGCGCGCCCAGGCCCTGGACGAAGTGCGCAGCGGACGCATGGACATGCTGGCCGACGCGCCGTTGACCGTCAGCGAGCTGGACACCCTGGATTACATCCATCCGCCGTTGCTGGAAAACGACTATCTGGTCTGGACCCGAAAAAACTCGGCATTGGTCTATAACCAGGCGCAAGACCTTCACGGCCATCCGGGTGCCGTGTCGGAAAAGTCTCGAATGACCCAGGCATTCGGCACTTTCGCCGACCAGCAATTGACCCTCGTGCGTACCCCGAACCTGACCCAGGCCTTTCAGGAACTGCTGCTGGGCGAGGTGGAGTTTGTCCTCGCCGGACGCTACTCGGGCATGGCCGCCGCGCAATCGCTGAGCATGGCCAACGACCTGATCGCTCTTCCCCAACCGGTCGACAAACCGGGCCTGTTCCTCGCGGTTTCCCATAACTCCGCCTGCAACGATCCGTGGTTGCGCGGACAGCTGGCCAAAAAGATGACAGAATTGCCCGCGTCCGGACTGACGGAAAGCGTGCTGCAACGCAATATCGAGCGTTGGACAGCGCAGCAACAGCAACCCGTCAGTACCCCAAAACAGTAGGGATTTTTAGTGAGTATTCGACCTCTTTTCGCTGCCCTGGCCGTTCTGGCTCTGGCGGGTTGTGCAGCCGATCCGGCGCCGAATGAACAAATACGCTTGACCGAACAGGCGCTTGAACAAGCCAAAGCCGTAGGCGCCACCGCCGCCGACGTGCCGGAACTCAAATTGGCCGAAGACAAGTTTTCCCGTGCCCAGGGCGACATGACGGATCAGTCCTACAGGCATGCGCGCATGCGGGCCGAGCAGGCTGAACTGGACGCGCGTCTGGCTGAAGCCAAGGTGCTGACCCTCAAGAGTGAGGAGCAATTGAATGTGCTCAATACCCGCATCACTCGCCTGCGCAAGCAGCTGGGAGATGCCCAATGAGCCTCAAGTCCAAAGCACTCGGCGGATTGATCCTCGCAGGTTGTGCAAGCCTTTACGGCTGCGCCGGCCAACACAGCGAAACTGCATTGCAGCAGGCCGGGACTGACTTCCAGAAGGTCAAGGAAGACTCCAACGTGCTGCGAATCGCGCCCAAGGACGTGATTCGTGCCGGTGAATCCCTGGCCCGTGCTGATCGTCTTTCCAGTTACTGGGGCAGCGGCTCGGATGTGGTGCATTACGCCTACCTGAGTCAGCGCTACAGCGAAATTGCCCGTGAGCACACCAATCAGGTGCTCAACGAAGAGCGCGCGGCGAAGCTCGAACTGGAACGTCAGCGCCTGCAACTGGCCTTGCGCGAGTCCAAATTGCTCAGCGTGCAGCAGCAAGGCAAGTGGCTCGAAGAACAGATTGTCGCCCTGGCAACCACCCAGACCGACCGTGGCCTGGTGATGACCCTGGGCGACGTGCTGTTCGACACCGGCGAAGCGGAGTTGAAGAATTCGGCGAACCGCGTGGTCCTGAAGATCGTGCAGTTCCTGCAGCTCAACCCCAAGCGCGTGGTCCGTATCGAGGGCTACACCGACAGCACAGGCGGCAAGCAGGACAACCTCAAGTTGTCCCGTGACCGTGCGCAATCGGTGGCGAACGTGCTGATGGACCTGGGTATCGACGACAAACGTATCAAAGTCGAAGGCTACGGCGATGAATACCCGGTGGACGTGAATGCTTCCGAGCGTGGTCGTGCACAGAACCGTCGGGTGGAAATTGTGTTCTCCGACGAAAAAGGCCAGCTCGGCGCCGCCCGCTAAGGGCTGCGTTACTGGAAAACCCGGCCTGCCTGACAGCGCCGGGTTTTTTTGCGCCTGCCAATTGGCTCTCAAAACAGTACAGTTTTTGCTGACACTGCACTGTACGGTCGACTATTGTGGCAACTGTCCCAGTACACTTCTAAACTGTTCCGGTATTGTTTCACACAAGAATAAAATGCCCGTGAAATCGAGTGCTGCGTCATGACCAATCTCTTGCTCTACCAACGTATTGCTCAGCAACTGGCCGAAGATATCCGTCGTGGTGTCTATCAACCGGGGGAACGCGTGCCTTCGGTGCGCAAGATGAGCTCGCAGCTCAACGTCAGCCATGCGACTGTTTTGCAGGCTTACGCCAATCTCGAGGATCAAGGGCTGATCCGCGCCCGGCCGCAGTCGGGTTACTACGTGCACCAGACGCCGGCCCTGACGGCGCCCACGCCGGACATCGCCCGGGTCGAGCGGCCCGGCCTGGTCACCCGTAGCAGCATCATTCAGCAAGTGCTGGTCGAATCTCGCCGCGAGGGTGTTTTTCCCTTGGGCGCAGCGGTGCCGAGCGTCGATTATCTGCCGGTCCGCGCCTTGCACCAGCAATTGGCAAAAGTCACCCGTTTCCATAGCCCGCGTGCCTTCAGCTACATGTTCAGCCCCGGTTTTGAACCGTTGCGCCGGCAGGTGGCGATCCGCATGCGTGATGCCGGCGTGGTGGTCGATCCGTCCGAAGTGGTGATCACCCACGGTTGTGTCGATGCATTGCAGATGTCTCTTCGCGTGCTGACCCGGCCGGGCGACCTGATCGCCGCCGAATCGCCGACTTATTACGGTTTGCTGCAATTGGCCGACTTGCTGGGTCTCAAAGTCATCGAGATCCCCAGCGACCCGGCGACTGGCATGAGCCTCGAAGCCCTGCAATTGGCGGCCAACCAGTGGTCGATCAAGGCGCTGGTACTGACCACGCGTCTGAGTAATCCACTGGGCGGTACCATGCCCGAAGAGCGGCAGAAACAACTGCTGCGCCTGGCCTCGGATTTCGATATCCAGATCGTTGAAGACGACATATACGGCGAGTTGATGTTCGAACAAGGCCGGACCAAATCGCTCAAGGCCTACGATCGGCTGGATCGGGTGATTTATTGCTCTAGCTTCTCCAAGACCCTGTCACCGGGCGTGCGGATTGGCTGGATGATTGCCGGTAAATACCAGCAAGAGATTCAGCGTTTGCAAACGTTCAGCACGCATTCGGCGTGCAGCGTCACGCAGATGGGCATCGCCGCCTACCTGGAGAATGGCGGTTACGACCGTCACTTGCGCTACATCCGTCAGGAATACCGCAAGAACCTGAGCGCCTTCCAGTTGGCCGTGCAGCAGTATTTCCCGGAAGGCACGCAGATGACCCGGCCCACCGGCGGTTTCATTCTGTGGGTCAGTCTGCCGGGGCGGGTCAACACTCAGGAACTGCATGTGCGTGCGTTGCAGCAGGGCATCAGTATCGCGCCGGGGCTGATTTTCAGTAACACCGAGCAGTTCAATCACTGCATCCGCCTGAACTGTGGAACGCCCTGGAACCGTGAAGCCGAGCGCGCATTGATGACCTTGGGAATGTTGGCGACTCAGCTGTGCCAGGAGACGACCAGCGGTTTCTGACAAGTGCGTCGGTCGTTTCGTACACGTGCTTGTCATGTTGCGTACAACAGGCGAGCATATGGCCCTCTGCCGTTAGCGTCGTTGGTTCCATGAAACCGATTTTTCCTGCCGCCTGCCTATCGATCTGCCTCCTCTTGACCGTTAATGTCCAAGGCGTCATGGCGGCTTCGACTCAGGAAAAGCCGGCAGCCAGCGCAACAACGTCGAAAAAACCGGTTGCCGCGAAGAAAACTACTGCGGTGAAAAAAAACGTCGCGCCAGTCAAAAAGAAACCGGCTGTGCTGAAAAAGCGGCCGCCGATTGCTTCAAAGTCGAAATCGGCCCGAGAAGTGGCGAAGACTCAACTCCCTTCCGCCGATCTGGACCTGAGCCTGCCTAAAGATTTGGTCGAAGAGCTGAAACCGGTCGGTACGGTCCCTATGCCACGACGCGACTCCGTGTTACCGGAGATGTTCGGTGACAAGAACAGTCAATTTCAGCTCAACGGCCGGCTGCTCAGCAACGAAATGCAGTTGCAACTGCGCAATGAAGAGCGCCGGGACGTCGAAGGCGCAGCGCTGGATTTCGAGTTCAAACAGTAAATCTGCACTGATTCGTGACCCGCGACCCAGACGCTTTGTCGGAGACTGGTCAGTCACGTTCGTTTGAGCGTAAAAACCCCGGTCCAGGTAATTTAAAACAGCTGTTTTAGCGGTTACTCTGTGCCCCGTCCATTAACACATCACCCGACGCGAGGAGCTTGTCGTCATGAAATGCCGTGAAGGCTGTGGCGCCTGTTGCATTGCCCCTTCCATCAGTTCACCGATTCCCGGCATGCCCAATGGCAAAGCCGCTGGCGAACGTTGCATCCAACTGTCTGTCGATAACCTGTGCAGCATTTTCGGCGATCCACAACGTCCTGCCGTATGTTCGGCGTTTGAAGCCGACGTTGAAGTCTGCGGAAGCAGCAGTGACGAAGCGATCAAGCTGCTGGGATGGTGGGAGCGGATGACGGCTGCATGATGTGTCCTGAGAACGGAACTTCAACAATAAGGAATAAGACTATGGGTTCGCTGCATCGTATGGCTGTGCTGTGTGGTTTGACGGTGGTGCTGGCCACCACGGCTGCACAGGCCGAGGACTGGAAAGTCGCCAAGAATGAAGACGGCATCAAGGTGTCCCTGAGTGAAGTGGCCGGTTCCGATTACAAAGCGTACCAGGGCGTCACCCTGATGAAGACCACCATGGCCAAATTGCGCGCGCTGCAGGAAGACGTGGCAGGCGCCTGCACTTGGATTCACGACTGCAAGACCCAGAAGCTGCTCAAGCACGAAGGTGATCAGAACTGGACCTACACCCAGTTCAATACCCCGTGGCCGGTGACTCCGCGTGATTCGGTGTTGCATATCACCACCACCGAAGGCGCCGACGGCAGCCTGACCCGCAAGCTTGAAGGCGTGCCGAAGTACGTGGCTGAGGAAAAGGGCTTCGTGCGAGTCACCAAGGTCGATGGTTTCTGGAAGTTCGTCCCCAAGGGTGACCAGATCGAAGTGACCTACCAGGTGCACACCGAGCCAGGCGGCAGCATCCCATCGATGGTCGCCAACAAGTTCGTGGTCGATGCGCCATTCAACACGCTCAAGGCCCTGAAAGAGCGCGCCGAGAAGTAATCGCACGCTGTTTCATGAAGCGCCCCGACCTCTCGGGGCGTTTTTTATTGGGCAATCGTCAGTTATGCGCAATCCATGTGGGAGCGAACCGGCTCGCGATAGCGGTTTTTCATCCGAAAGAGGTGTCGACTGATCCACCGCTATCGCGAACAGGCCGGCTCTCACCGGAATATTTTGTTTCCAGATATACGTTGCACGAAATTTTCACAACGCCTCCAAGACAATTCGCCCGCGTCAGCCTGCCGGGCACTAATCAATGGCAATGCTGCGGGTGATCGTGCAACATTTGCGCACCGCGCAAGCCCCGGGGTCGAGAACTGGCCAACAGAGGGCAGGGCGCCGCTTTATTTTTGAAACTTCAACTTCCAATGGGTCCTAAAACGACATGGCAAACCCGGACGCCCTGAGTCAGCAGCGAGCTTCTAGTCGCCTGCTGCAACCGACCGTCAAATCGCACCTGGCCTACACGCTGCTGTGCGCCATGGTCATGATGGTCATGTTCAGCCTGCTGCGCGTTGCGCTGCTGGTCTACAACCGCGAAATGATCCAGGATTCACCCGCCTCGACCTTCATCGAGGCGTTCGCCAATGGTCTGCGTTTCGACCTGCGCCTGGTGGTCTACCTCTGCATTCCGCTGATTCTGGCACTGTTCAGCGCCCGGGCCATGGCCGCTCGCGGGTTCTTCCGCTTCTGGCTGACCATCGCAGCGAGCACCGCGCTGTTCCTGGGTCTGATGGAGATGGATTTCTACCGCGAGTTCCACCAGCGCCTCAATGGCCTGGTCTTCCAGTACGTGAAGGAAGACCCGAAAACCGTGATGAGCATGCTCTGGTACGGTTTTCCTGTGGTTCGCTACCTGCTGGCCTGGGCTTTCGGCACGTTGATCCTGACCCTCGCGTTCAAGGGCGCCGACCGTGCGACCCGTCCTCGCGGCCCGTTCAGTGGCGGCAGCATCGGCGCGCGCCAGATCGCCCCGTGGTATACGCGAGGCGTCGTGTTCGTGGTCTGTCTGCTGGTTTGCGTGGTTGCCGCTCGTGGCACCCTGCGTCAGGGCCCGCCGCTGCGTTGGGGTGACGTCTACACCACCGATTCGAACTTCGCCAACCAGTTGGGCCTCAACGGCACCCTGTCGCTGATCGCGGCGGCCAAGAGCCGGATGTCCGAAGAGCGCGACAACATCTGGAAAGCCACGCTGGACCAACCAGTGGCTCAGCAGACCGTCCGCGATATGTTGCTGACCCCAAGCGACAAACTGGTGGATGGCGAAACCGCTGCCGTGCGTCGTAACTACTCCCCGGCCGCTGACAAGACCCTGCCGATCAAGAACGTCGTTGTGATCCTGATGGAAAGCTTCGCCGGTCACTCGGTGGGCGCGCTGGGTCGTCCGGGTAACGTCACGCCGTACTTCGACAAGCTGTCCAAAGAAGGCCTGTTGTTCGACCGCTTCTTCTCCAACGGCACCCATACCCACCAGGGCATGTTCGCCACCATGGCCTGCTTCCCGAACCTGCCGGGCTTCGAATACCTGATGCAGACCCCGGAAGGCAGCCACAAACTGTCCGGCCTGCCACAGTTGCTCAGCGCCCGTGACTACGACGATGTGTACGTCTACAACGGTGACTTCGCCTGGGACAACCAGTCGGGCTTCTTCAGCAACCAGGGCATGACCAACTTCATCGGGCGTAACGACTTCGTTAACCCGGTGTTCTCCGACCCGACCTGGGGCGTGTCCGACCAGGACATGTTCAACCGGGGTCTGGAAGAGTTGAAGGCCCGCGACGGCAAGGACAAAAAACCGTTCTATGCCTTGCTGCAAACCTTGTCCAACCACACGCCTTACGCCTTGCCGACGCCTTTGCCGGTCGAGCGCGTGACCGACCGTGGCAGCCTCAACGAACATTTGACCGCCATGCGCTACTCCGACTGGGCGCTGGGTCAGTTCTTCGAGCAGGCGCGTAAAGAGCCGTACTTCAAGGAAACCCTGTTCGTGGTGGTCGGCGACCATGGTTTCGGCAACGAGCAGCAGATCACCGAAATGGACCTGGGCCGATTCAACGTACCGATGCTGCTGATCGGGCCGGGCGTGCAGGAAAAATTCGGCCAGGTTGACCACACCGTGGGCACCCAGATCGACATCGTGCCGACCATCATGGGGCGTATCGGTGGCGACGTGATTCACCAGTGCTGGGGGCGTGACTTGCTGAACCTGCCGGAAGGCGACAAGGGCTTCGGCGTAATCAAGCCATCGGGCAGCGATCAAACCGTAGCGTTGCTGACCGCGGATCGCGTGTTGGTGCTGCCTAAGGAAATGCCGCCCAAGTTGTATCAGTACGAACTGGGCGCCAATTCGAAAGGCGAACTGATCCCGGCGTCGGCTGACGAAGCGGCCCTCAAGCAGAAACTCGAGTCGTTCATCCAGACGGCCACCAAGAGCCTGATCGACAACACCGCCGGTGTGGTTGACGGCAAGCCGGACTAAGCTTTCGGCGCAATAAAAAAGAGGCCCTTCGAGGGCCTCTTTTTTTTTGCCTGTTAAATCTTTATATCTTGCCAAGTAACAGCAGAATCAACAGCACCACCAACACCACGCCGATGATACCCGACGGGCCATAACCCCAACTTCTGGAGTGTGGAAAGACCGGCAAACCACCTACCAGCAGGAGAATCAGAATTACGATAAGAATTGTGCCCATGTCTATTTCCTTGTTGGAAGTGTTCTGGAATGACCTAGCTTTTAACTGTCAGTCGGACTGCAATAAACCCGAGCTGCTTACAAAATCCGACTGTCGCGTGCGTCGGAAAATTCCAAGTTTTTTTAATGTTTTTCGAAGAAAGCCTTATTTCGTTTTTGGCGGTGTTAGTTGATTCCGGCGCTCCCTCGGTTTGCTCGGACCATTCAGCAATCTGATGGAGCGTGGGTCGCGCAATGTCCTTCGCTACACTCAGCGCATCTTCCCCAGAACAACAAGGCTGTTTGCTATGCAAAATCGCATGATGATCACTGGCGCGGGCTCAGGCCTGGGTCGCGAAATCGCGCTGCGCTGGGCGCGTGAAGGCTGGCAGCTGGCCTTGTCGGACGTCAGCGAACCCGGTCTGCAGGAAACCCTGAAGCTGGTTCGCGAAGCGGGTGGCGACGGTTTTATCCAGCGTTGCGATGTGCGCGATTACAGCCAACTGACCGCTTTCGCCCAGGCCTGCGAAGAGAAACTTGGCGGCATCGATGTCATCGTCAACAACGCTGGCGTGGCCTCGGGCGGGTTCTTCAGTGAACTGTCCCTGGAAGATTGGGACTGGCAGATCGCGATCAACCTGATGGGCGTGGTCAAGGGCTGCAAGGCCTTCCTGCCGCTGCTGGAAAAAAGCAAAGGCAAAATCATCAACATCGCGTCCATGGCCGCTCTCATGCAAGGCCCGGCCATGAGCAACTACAACGTGGCCAAGGCCGGCGTAGTGGCCCTGTCCGAAAGCCTGCTGGTCGAATTGGCGCAACAGGAAGTGGGCGTGCACGTGGTCTGCCCGTCGTTCTTCCAGACCAACCTGCTGGATTCCTTCCGTGGCCCGACTCCGGCCATGAAAGCCCAGGTCGGCAAACTGCTGGAAAGTTCGCCGATCACCGCGACGGACATTGCCGATTACATCTATGAGCACGTCGCCGCCGGTGAATTCATGATCCTGCCCCACGAGCAGGGCCGCATGGCCTGGGCACTCAAGCAGAAGAACCCGCAACTGCTTTACAACGAAATGACCACCATGGCCGACAAAATGCGCGCCAAGGCCAAACAAAACGCAGGCTGAACTTGCCCGTGCGCAACACCGTCGTTAGGGTGGCCGCAACCGGTCATCCTTACGAGACGTATGCATGCTCAATTACCTGTGGTTTTTCCTTGCGGCGCTGTTCGAAATCGCCGGCTGCTTCGCCTTCTGGATGTGGCTGCGCCAAGGTAAGAGCATGTGGTGGGTGGTGCCGGCGCTGCTCAGCCTGACGTTGTTCGCGCTGTTGCTGACCCGTGTCGAGGCGACTTACGCCGGTCGCGCCTATGCCGCCTATGGGGGGATTTACATCGTCGCCTCGATCGGTTGGCTGGCGGTGATCGAGCGAGTTCGTCCCCTGGGCTCAGACTGGCTGGGCGTGGCGCTGTGCGTGATCGGGGCCAGTGTGATTCTGTTCGGCCCGCGTTTCTCTGCTTCCTGAAGCGGCATTCAAACGATTTGTCAGACGTTTCCGTAAGGGGCATCTTCCTGCGCTGTAGGGCGGGACTGATTTGCCGCTGTTGCATTGAAGAGCGGCTGCGGGCCGGGCATCTTCGAGGGCCGGTAACCCTGAAGGATGAATGCCATGCTTGTACTCAGTCGCGTTGTGGGCGAGATGATTTCCATCGGTGACAACATTTCAGTGCGCATCATCGCCGTCAACGGAGGCAGCGTGCGCTTCGGTGTCGAAGCGCCACAAAACGTCAATGTGCACCGGGCCGAGGTCTACGATCGCATCCAGGTCAAACTGGCGAAAACCAAAAGACGCTGAGCGCCTCAGTCGAACAGGTGCTTGGGCACATCGTGCTTGAGCATCAACTGGCATTGCTCGCTGTCCGGATCAAAAACGATCAGCGCCTGCCCCTTGGTCAATGCCTGGCGAACACGCAATACGCGGGTTTCCAGCGGCGTGTCGTCACCATTGTCCGTACCGTCGCGGGTCACGAAGTCCTCGATCAGGCGGGTCAGGGTGTCGACTTCAAGTTGGTCGTAGGGAATCAGCATAGGCACCTCGGCTAAACAATGGCGCGATGCTACGGCGAATGATCGGTTGCGGCTAGCCCGGGACCTGATGTGGTACCTGATACACCGCCTTCGCGGGCAAGCCTCGCTCCTACAGGTTTCGCGCATCGACACATAACCTGTAGGAGCGAGGCTTGCCCGCGAAGGCGATCTCTCAAACGATAAAAAAGCCCGGATCAGCTGTCTGTTCGTTGCCCCACCAGACTATCCACCGACGGCACCCGCGTATCGCTTTCCATCTGCGTGTCGTGCTCGATTTGATGACTGAACCGGTCCAGCGAGCCCTTTGCCGGCTGCGCATCACTGGCAAATACCGGCGGGCTCAGAATGTAGGCGCCGAGTAGACGACTCAGCGCCGCCAGGCTATCGATGTGCGTGCGCTCGTAACCGTGAGTGGCATCGCAGCCGAAGGCGAGCAGGGCGGTGCGGATGTCGTGCCCGGCGGTGACCGCCGAATGCGCATCGCTGAAGTAATAGCGAAACAGGTCGCGGCGCACCGGCAACTCGTTTTCACTGGCCAACCTGAGCAAGTGCCGCGACAGGTGATAGTCGTAAGGCCCGCCGGAATCCTGCATCGCCACGCTCACCGCGTGTTCGCTGGAATGCTGGCCGGGCGCAACCGGCGCGATGTCGATGCCGACGAATTCGCTGACGTCCCAAGGCAACGCAGCCGCCGCGCCGCTGCCGGTTTCCTCGGTGATGGTGAATAGCGGATGACAATCGATCATCAACTCCTCACCGCTGTCGATGATCGCTTTCATCGCCGCCAGCAGCGCCGCTACACCCGCCTTGTCGTCGAGGTGACGGGCGCTGATGTGACCGCTTTCGGTGAACTCCGGCAGCGGGTCGAAGGCGACGAAATCGCCCACGCTGATCCCCAGGGAATCGCAGTCGGCGCGGGTGGCGCAGTAAGCGTCCAGACGCAACTCAACGTGATCCCAGCTGATCGGCAATTCATCTACGGCGGTGTTGAATGCGTGCCCGGAAGCCATCAGCGGTAACACGCTGCCGCGAATCACACCGTTGTCGGTGAACAGGCTGACGCGGCTGCCCTCGGCAAAACGACTGGACCAGCAACCGACCGGGGCGAGGGTCAGGCGACCGTTGTCTTTCACTGCGCGAACCGCGGCGCCGATGGTGTCGAGGTGAGCGGAGACCGCACGGTCCGGGCTGTTTTTCTTGCCCTTGAGCGTGGCGCGGATGGTGCCGCGCCGGGTCATCTCAAAGGGAATGCCCAATTCTTCAAGGCGTTCGGCGACGTACCGCACGATGGTGTCGGTAAAGCCGGTCGGGCTGGGAATGGCGAGCATTTCCAGCAGGACTTTTTGCAGGTAATTGAGATCCGGTTCGGGAATTTTGCTGGTCATGGAAACTCCTGATGAGTAAAGAACATCGATGGTTTCGATGAGGGAAAAGTTGGGTGCCTGACCTGGCGCCTTCGCGAGCAAGCTTCGCTCCTACAGGTAATACGCGTTTCTTTGTAGGAGCGAGGCTTGCCCGTGAAGGCATCAGTCCAGCCGACACATGACTAGGAAACTGCCGGCTGACTGTGCGGAAACAGCAAATCCACAAACCGCTCGGCCGTCGGCTGCGGTTCATGGTTGGCCAGCCCGGCGCGTTCGTTGGCTTCGATAAACACGTATTCCGGTTGATCGGCGGCAGGCACCATCAGGTCGAGCCCGACCATGGGAATGTCCAGCGCCCGCGCAGCCCGTACGGCGGCATCGATCAGGGTCGGATGCAAGATCGCCGTGACATCCTCCAGAACGCCACCGGTATGCAGATTTGCCGTACGCCTGACGAACAGATGCTCACCGGCCGGCAGAATACTGTTGTAGTCATAACCCGCCGCCTGCAGCGTGCGCTCGGTCTCATGGTCCAGCGGGATTTTGCTTTCACCGCTGGTGGCCGCCTGCCGACGCCGACTCTGCGCTTCGATCAGCGCGCCGATGGAATGCTGACCATCGCCCACCACCTCCGCAGGCCGGCGAATCGCCGCGGCGACCACCTCGAAACCGATCACTACAATTCGCAAATCGAGACCTTCGTGGAAACTTTCCAGCAGCACGCGGCTGTCGAACTGCCGGGCTGATTCGATGGCTTGCTGGACCTCTTCAATCGTCCGCAAATCCACCGCGACGCCTTGACCTTGCTCACCATCCAAAGGCTTGACCACCACCCGCTCGTGCTCATCGAGAAACGCCAGGTTGTCGTCGGCGTTGCCGGCCAGTTGCTGCGAGGGCAGGTTCAAACCGGCGGCCTTGAGCACTTTGTGCGTCAGGCTTTTGTCCTGGCACAGGCTCATGCTGATGGCGCTGGTCAGGTCGCTCAGGGATTCGCGGCAACGCACCCGGCGTCCGCCATGGCTGAGGGTGAACATCCCGGCGTCGGCATTATCGACGTGCACATCGATGCCGCGTCGATGGGCTTCCTCGACAATGATCCGCGCATAGGGGTTGAAATCGGCCTCAGGCCCAGGACCCAGAAACAGCGGCTGGTTGATGCCGTTCTTGCGCTTGATGGCGAAGGTCGACAGGTTGCGAAAGCCGAGCTTGGCGTAAAGACTTTTCGCCTGCCGGTTGTCATGCAACACCGACAGGTCCAGGTAACTCAGCCCACGGCTCATGAAGTGTTCGATCAAATGCCGCACCAGCACTTCACCGACGCCCGGCCGTGAACAGTGCGGATCGACCGCCAGGCACCACAGGCTGCTGCCGTTCTCCGGGTCGTTGAACGCTTTGTGATGGTTGAGGCCCATGACGCTGCCGATGATCGCGCCGCTGTCTTCATCTTCGGCCAGCCAATACACCGGGCCGCCCTGATGTCGCGGCGTCAGCAAATTCGCATCAATGGGCAACATGCCGCGCGCCTGGTACAGCTGATTGATCGCCTGCCAATCAGTCTCGCTTTGCGCCCGGCGAATGCGAAAGCCGCGAAACACCCGGGTTGACTGACGGTAATCGCTGAACCAAAGACGCAAGGTGTCGGAAGGGTCGAGGAACAGTTGCGCCGGCTCCAGCCCCAAAACTTGCTGGGGTGCCGCCACATACAAGGCGATGTCGCGCTCACCGGGCTGCTCGTTGAGCAACTCTTGCGCCAGGCTCGCCGCGTCCGGGAAGGTATGGCCGATCAGCAACCGGCCCCAGCCGCAATGCACCGCAATCGGCGCCGCGCCCAGTTCACTGCCGTCTTCGGCCAGCCGTGCCTGCAAACGTTCATAGGAGGGGGACTGACCGCGCAACAAGCGTTGGCTGTAAGCCGTGGCGTGGGGTTTCATCGATCAGATTCCTTGTTCACTGAGCCACAGGTTCAGCGCCGCCAATTGCCACAGCTTGGAGCCGCGCAACGGGGTCAGCTGGCCTTGCGGATCGGTCAGCAGGCGGTCGAGCATGGCCGGGTTGAACAGGCCGCGATCCTGGCTTGGATCGAGCAGCAGTTCGCGCACCCAGTTCAGCGTATCGCCCTGCAAATGCTTGAGACCCGGCACCGGAAAGTAACCTTTCTTGCGGTCAATCACTTCGCTTGGAATGACCAGTCGAGCAGCCTCTTTCAAGACTTGCTTGCCACCGTCCGGCAGTTTGAATTTGCCCGGCACCCGGGCCGACAATTCCACCAGGCGATAGTCGAGAAACGGTGTGCGCGCTTCCAGGCCCCAGGCCATGGTCATGTTGTCGACACGTTTGACCGGGTCGTCCACCAACATGATCGTGCTGTCCAGACGCAGGGCTTTATCCACCGCCGCCTCGGCGCCGGGCTGTGCGAAATGTTCCTTCACGAAGTCACCGGCAGCGTCATTGGCCGTCAGCCATTTCGGTTGCACGGTGGCGGCGTAATCCTCGTAGCTGCGATCGAAGAACGCATCGCGATAGGCCGCGTACGGATCGGCGGCGCCATCGACTTGTGGGTACCAGTGATAGCCGGCGAACAACTCGTCCGCGCCCTGGCCGCTCTGCACCACTTTGCAATGCTTGGCCACTTCCCGTGACAGCAGGTAGAAGGCGATGCAGTCATGGCTGACCATCGGCTCGCTCATGGCGCGGAACGCCGCGGGCAGTTGTTCGATGATCTCTTTTTCGTCGATGCGCAGTTGATGGTGCTGCGTGTTGTAGTGTTTGGCGATCAAGTCCGAATACTGGAACTCATCACCACGTTCGCCGCCGGCATCCTGGAAACCGATAGAGAAGGTCGACAGGTTTTCCACGCCGACTTCACGCAACAGACCCACCAGCATGCTCGAATCGACACCGCCCGACAGCAGTACGCCGACGTCCACGGCCGCACGTTGACGGATCGCCACCGCGTCGCGGGTGCTGTCGAGTACACGGTCACGCCAGTCTTCGAGCGTCAGGTTCATCTCGTCGGCGTGTGGGCCGTAAGGCAGGGTCCACCAGGTTTTCTGCTCAGTGGTGCCGTCCGCTTCGATGCGCATCCAGGTGGCCGGTGGCAGTTTTTCGATGCCGGCCAGCAAGGTGCGCGGTGCCGGGACCACGGCGTGGAAATTCAGATAGTGATTGAGTGCCACCGGATCGAGGATCGGGTTGATGTCGCCGCCTTTGAGCAACGCCGGCAGCGCCGAGGCAAAGCGCAGGCGCTGGCCGGTGCGCGACAGGTACAGCGGCTTCACGCCGAGACGGTCACGCGCGATAAACAGGCGCTTGGCGTCGCGTTCCCAGATCGCGAAGGCGAACATGCCATTGAGTTTCGGCAGCAGTGCCTCGCCCCAGGCGTGATAACCCTTGAGCAGCACCTCGGTGTCACCACCGGAATAGAAGGCATAACCGAGGCTTTCCAGTTCGGTGCGCAGTTCCGGGAAGTTGTAGATCGCGCCATTGAAGGCCAGGGACAAACCCAATTGGTTGTCGACCATCGGCTGCGCCGAGCCGTCCGACAGGTCCATGATTTTCAGGCGACGGTGGCCCAGGGCAATCGGCCCCTGGCTGTGGAAGCCCCACGCGTCAGGGCCACGAGGGGCCAGGTGATGGGTGATTCGTTCAACGGCTGCAAGGTCCGCAGGTTGATGATCAAAGCGTAACTCGCCAGCTAATCCGCACATAAAGTCCTTACCGGTTTTTCCGTTGGGGAGGGTCAATCGATACCCGCCAAAAACGGCGGGTACTCAGAAACTGACCCGGTGGGATCGTGGGAGTTTTAGATCGATAAGTAATAAGGGGGAATGTGCAGGGAGGCGCCTTCAGCCGAAAACGCCGGTCCGCACGCGATAGATCGATCGATTAAACCGTAAGAATGCGGATTCATTTACCCCGAATCAGGCGCCGCAAAGCGAAACGATTCGGATGGCACGCCTCGGCCACGGCTCTGGGTAATGGCAGCGGTTCGTTGTCGAGCCAGGCCGCGAGCAACTCGCCTGACAACGGCGCGGTAATCAGCCCTCGTGAGCCGTGGCCGCTGTTGACGTACAAACCGTCCAGCCATGGACATGGGGTGTCTGGCGTTTGCCGGGCGTCCTTGCTCAGGGCGATGTAGGCGTCGGCGAAGGCCTGGCGGTCAGACAAAGGGCCGACAATTGGCAGGTAGTCGGGGCTGGTGCAGCGGAACGCCGCGCGACCTTCAAGTGCCTCGGGTCGCAGGGCCTCTGCGCCGAGTCGGGCGACCAGATCCACCGAGATTTCTTCGAGCATCTGCAGGTTGCCGGCATGCTCGGCCGTGGTGGGCGTCAGGTCGTCGTTGTTGAAATCAAAACTGGCACCCAGGGTGTGTTCACCCAGGCGGGCCGGCGCGACATAACCTTCGGCACATACCACGGTGCTCAGGCTCTGGCTTGCAGGTGTTTGGGGCAGGCGGGTGATCTGTCCACGAATCCGTTTGAGCGGCAAGTCGCTGCTGAAGTCGAAACGCTTGATCTCGGCGGCGCCGGCCAGCACCACCACCGCTGCGTTGGCCAGCAGCTTGTGACCCTCCCACGCTTGCCATTGCCCTTCGGCACGACGCAGTTCCAGTACATCGTGATGGGGCAGGAACCGGATATTCGGATGCGCCGCTTGCCATGCGCACAGGGCGGGCGGATGCACCCAGCCGCCTTCTGGGTAAAACAGGCCACCCGATTGCAACGCGATGCCCGCGCGGATCTGCGCGTGTTGCTGATCGAGTGTGTGCAGCAAATCCTCGGGAAACGCCGCCGCCAGTTGTGCCTGACGTTCGGCTTCCTTGGCGTTGAAGGCCAGTTGCAGCACACCGCAATCGTCCCAGTCGACGCCTCGGTGCAAGTGCTCAAGCAAACGCCGGGTGTGACCGAAACCACTGACAATCAACTGTGACAAGGCCGTGCCATGGGCCGAGAGCTTGAGGTACAACACGCCCTGTGGATTGCCCGACGCTTCCTGTGCCAGCGCAGCGTGGCGCTCCAGCAAACTGACTTGCCAGCCCCGTGCCGCCAGGCTGGCGGCGGTGGCGCAACCGGCCAGTCCTGCGCCAATCACCAAGGCGTGACGTTCGCCGGTCAACGGCGTTGGGCGGGCAAACCAGGGTTTCGCAACGACAGGCGTGGGGGTTTCTGCAGGCCAGCCCAGAAACACACCGCGCAGGATTTCCCATTTGTGACCGATGCCGGGCGTGCGCTTCATCTTGAAGCCCGCCGCGTTCAACAGACGGCGCACCCAACCGGTGCTGGTGAACGTGCTAATGGTCGAGCCGGGCGCTGCCAACCGAGCCAGTTCGGCAAACAACTCGGCGGTCCACATGTCGGGATTTTTCGCCGGGGCAAAACCGTCGAGAAACCACGCATCAACCTGCGCGTCCAGTTGCGGCAATTGCTCCAGCGCATCGCCGATCAGCAACGTCAGGGTCACACGACCGTTGTCCAAGACCATTCGCTGGAAGCCTTGATGGATCGCCACGTATTGCGCCAGCAATTGATCGGCAAACGGCTTGAGCTCCGGCCACAAAGCCAGCGCACGCTGCAGGTCTGGCTGGCTCAGCGGGTACTTTTCGACACTGATAAAGTGCAGGCGCGCATCGGCCACGGCGTGCTGTTCGAACAACTGCCAGGCGCAGAGGAAGTTAAGCCCGGTACCGAAACCGGTTTCGCCAATGACCAGTCGACCGCCGTCGGGCAACGCGGCGAAGCGTTCACGCAAACCGTTCTGTTCGAGAAATACGTAGCGGGTTTCTTCAAGGCCTGACTTGTCCGAAAAATAGACATCGTCGAACACCCGCGAATACGGGCGACCCTGGTCGTCCCAGTCGAGTTGGGCGTGAGGCAATACAGGTTTCATGGCAGGCTCGGCAACGGCAAGGCGGCCATTCTAGCTGATCGAGGTGGTGATGCCTGATCCATGGCAGTGTCGGGTAGTGGTGCCGCAGGCAATCGCCACAAAAAGCCGACCGCCAAGGAATTTTCTGTGATGACGGACAGCCCAATCCGCTAGTCTTGGCGCAATCAGGAAAGGGAGTCGTCCATGTTCGAATCTGCTGAAATCGGTCACGCCATCGACAAAGAAACCTACGACGCTGAAGAACCGGCACTGCGTGAAGCGTTGCTCGAAGCGCAGTTCGAACTTCAACAGCAAAAGCGCTTTCCGGTGATCGTCCTGATCAACGGCATTGAAGGCGCCGGGAAGGGCGAGACGGTCAAGTTGCTCAACGAATGGATGGACCCGCGTCTTATCGAAGTCCGCACTTTCGATCAGCAGACCGATGAAGAGCTGGCGCGACCTCCGGCCTGGCGCTACTGGCGGATGCTCCCGGCCAAGGGGCGCATGGGGATTTTCTTCGGCAACTGGTACAGCCAGATGCTCCAGGGCCGGGTCCATGGACTGTTCAAGGACGCGGTACTGGATCAGGCGATCAACCAGTCGGAGCGCTTTGAAAAGATGCTCTGCGACGAAGGCGCGCTGATTTTCAAGTTCTGGTTTCACCTCTCCAAGAAGCAGATGAAGGCGCGCCTCAAGGCACTCGCCGACGACCCTTTGCACAGCTGGCGCATCAGTCCGCTGGACTGGCAACAATCCCGGACTTACGACAAGTTCGTGAAGTACGGCGAGCGCGTGTTGCGTCGCACCAGCCGCGACTATGCGCCTTGGCACGTGATTGAAGGCGTGGATGTGCATTACCGCAGTCTGGCGGTTGGAAAAATCCTGCTCGAAGGCCTGCAAAGTGCCTTGAAACGATCCAGAATCCATCCCGCCAAGGTCAACGCTGCGCCGCTGCCGATCCATGTCGATCAGCTCAACCTGCTCGACAGCCTCGATTTGAGCCAGCGTCTGGACAAGGAAGATTACGAAGAACAACTGATTACCGAGCAGGCGCGATTCTCGGGCCTGATGCGTGACAAGCGCATGCGCCAATTCGCCTTGATCGCAGTGTTCGAAGGCAATGACGCTGCGGGTAAGGGCGGTGCAATCCGGCGCGTGGCCGCGGCGCTCGATCCACGTCAGTACAGCATTGTGCCGATTGCCGCGCCCACCGAGGAAGAACGGGCGCAACCGTATTTGTGGCGCTTTTGGCGGCACATTCCGGCCAAGGGCAAATTCACCGTATTCGATCGCTCGTGGTATGGCCGGGTATTGGTCGAGCGCGTCGAAGAGCTCTGTCCGCCCGCTGACTGGCTGCGGGCCTACAGCGAGATTAACGATTTCGAAGAGCAGATTTCCGAATCGGGCGTCATCGTGGTCAAGTTCTGGCTGGCCATCGACAAGGAAACGCAACTGGAGCGTTTCGAATCCCGTGAAGACATTCCCTTCAAGCGTTTCAAGATCACTGAAGACGACTGGCGCAATCGGGACAAGTGGGACGCTTACCGCGCGGCCGTCGGCGACATGGTTGACCGCACCAGCACGGAAATCTCGCCATGGACGCTGGTGGAGGCCAATGACAAGCGCTGGGCCCGGGTCAAGGTCCTGCGCACGATCAACCTGGCGCTGGAAGCCGCGTTCGAAAAATCAGACAAGCACGACAAGAAGGCCAAAAAACGCAAGTCGTGAGCCGATGGTTACGCATACGCGGGGTGAATGATTGTCGCGGTCGGTTATGGGGTGGACTTATGCTCGGTCCACTCCCAACCGATAACAACAATGAGGTATGCCATGCGTGAAGTGGTGATCGTCGACAGCGTGCGGACCGGCCTGGCCAAATCCTTTCGCGGCAAGTTCAACCAGACCCGTCCGGATGACATGGCGGCGCATTGCGTCGATGCCTTGTTGGCGCGCACCGGCATCGACCCGGCCAGTGTCGAGGATTGCATCGTCGGTGCGGGCTCCAACGAAGGCGCCCAGGGCTACAACATCGGTCGCAACGTCGCGGTGTTGTCACGCCTGGGTATCGGCACCGCAGGCATGACCCTCAACCGTTTCTGCTCGTCGGGCTTGCAGGCCATCGCCATCGCCGCCAACCAGATCGCGTCGGGCTGCAGCGACATCATCGTGGCCGGTGGCGTCGAGTCGATCAGCCTGACCATGAAAAGCGTCAACACCGACCACCTGATCAACCCGCTTCTGAAAGAGCAGGTGCCGGGCCTCTATTTCCCGATGGGCCAGACTGCTGAAATCGTTGCACGTCGTTACGACGTCAGTCGCCAGGAACAGGATCTGTATGCCCTGCAGAGTCAGCTGCGTACGGCCCAGGCTCAGGCCGCTGGTTTGTTCGATGATGAAATCGTGCCGATGGCGGTGAAGTATCGGGTTGAAGACAAGGTCACCGGCCAGGTGCAGATCCTCGACGGGATCGTCGACCGCGACGACTGCAACCGCCCGGACACCACGCTGGAAAGCCTGGCCGGGCTGAAACCGGTATTTGCCGAAGACGGTTCGGTCACGGCGGGTAACTCGTCGCAATTGTCCGATGGCGCTTCGATGACGCTGGTCATGAGCCTGGAAAAAGCCCTGGCGCTGGGTCTCAAGCCCAAGGCGTTCTTCCGTGGTTTCACGGTGGCCGGGTGCGAACCGGACGAGATGGGCATCGGTCCGGTGTTCTCGGTGCCGAAATTGCTCAAGGCCAAGGGTTTGCGGGTGGCTGACATTGATCTGTGGGAGCTCAACGAAGCGTTTGCGTCGCAGTGCCTGTACAGCCGCAATCGCCTGGAAATCGATAACGACAAGTACAACGTCAATGGCGGCTCGATTTCCATCGGCCACCCGTTCGGCATGACCGGCTCGCGTCAGGTCGGGCACATTGTGCGTGAGTTGCAGCGGCGCAACTTGCGATATGGCGTGGTCACCATGTGCGTGGGTGGCGGGATGGGGGCGACGGGGTTGTTCGAAGCGGTGCGCTAAGTCCGCAAGACTTCTGTTGCCTGATTAACCGCTATCGCGAGCAGGCTCGCTCCCACATTGGATCTATGGCGCGCATCAGAACCCTGTGGGAGCGAGCCTGCTCGCGATGGCAGCACCTCGGTCTATCGATCTAGACTCACAAGCTGCATCCGCGCGATGTAAGCCTGAATCTCCCGCGCAGCCGCCTGCGGATTATCAAACGGCCCCTCCAGCGTGTTTTCCCGGGTGCTGAAAAATAGTTCTCCATTCACACGACACACCCGGTCGCAACGAAAGTGCGTGGCGGGGGCGTTGTCCTGGGCGCGCTTGCCGTACATGGCGGTCTCCTGAGGGATGTTCCGGTTAGCGGATCCAATGAGCTTATGCATGAACCACTTGCGGCGCCTGACCAACTGATCGGCGGCACTTCGCCAGATTAATGGTGCGACCTGCACAGTTTCATTCGCGGCCCGTCGCCAACTGTCCCTGTGTCGCGCCGAGGTCTGCGCCTAGAATGGTGTTTCTTGCCATCTGGCTTTGGGGTTCGCATGCACATTTCATCCGGTCGCTGGGTTTACGGTCTGTTCCTGGCCTTGCTGACCGCAGTCCTGTGGGGAATCCTGCCGATCAAACTCAAGCAAGTCCTGCTGGTGATGGACCCGGTGACGGTGACCTGGTTTCGCCTGACGGTGTCCGGTGGCTGCCTGTTCATTTATCTGGCGGCGACCAGGCGCCTGCCCAGTCGCAAAGTCCTCGGCCCGCGCGGTGGCTGGCTGGTGTTGATGGCGGTGCTTGGCCTGGTCGGCAACTACGTGTTGTACCTGATGGGCCTGAACCTGCTCAGCCCCGGCACCGCGCAACTGGTGGTGCAGATGGGCCCGATCATGTTGCTGATCGCCAGCCTGTTTGTATTCAAGGAACGGTTCAGTGTGGGGCAGGGGATTGGTCTGCTGGTGCTGCTGATCGGTTTTGCGCTGTTCTTTAATCAACGTCTGGCCGAGCTGTTGACCTCGCTGACCGATTACACCGCCGGCGTGTTGCTGGTGCTGCTGGCTTCGACGGTCTGGACGTTTTACGCACTGGGGCAGAAGCAATTGCTGACGGTGTGGAATTCGTTGCAGGTGATGATGGTGATCTACCTGTTCTGCGCGCTGTTGCTGACGCCTTGGGTGCATCCGCTGGAGGCGCTGCAGTTGAACCCGTTGCAAGGCTGGTTATTGCTGGCGTGCTGCATGAACACCTTGATCGCTTATGGCGCCTTTGCCGAAGCGCTGGCCCATTGGGAAGCTTCGCGGGTGAGTGCGACGCTGGCGATAACACCGTTGGTGACGTTTGGCGCAGTGGCCGTGGCCGCGTGGGCATGGCCGGAATATGTGCATGCCGAGACGATCAATGGCCTGGGGTATGGCGGGGCGGTGTTGGTGGTGGTGGGGTCGGCGTTGGTGGCGTTGGGGCCTTCGTTGATTGCCGGGCTCAGGGCGCGGCGAGTACGGATAGCCGCAGGTTGAACCGCGTTATCGTTCTTCGCGAGCAGGCTCGCCCCCACATTTAACCGAGTTCTATCAGAAGAATGCGGCCCCCTGTGGGAGCGAGCCTGCTCGCGATGGCTGATTGTCAGGCGCTACACACTCAGCCCTTGGCGCCCGCTTCCAACATATTCTCCGGCCTTACCCACGCATCAAACTCTTCATCCGTCAGATACCCCAGCTGCAATGCCGCCTCTCGCAAGGTCAGCCCCTCGCTGTAAGCCTTCTTGGCAATCTCTGCCGATTTGTCGTAGCCGATATGCGGGTTCAGCGCGGTCACCAGCATCAGCCCACGCTCCAGGTGCTCGGCCATTTTCGCCGCGTCCGGTTCCAGGCCGGCGATGCAATGCTGCTGGAAGTTGCTGCAGCCATCGCCCAGCAGGCGGATCGATTGCAGCAGGTTGTGGATGATCACCGGTTTGAACACGTTCAGTTGCAAGTGCCCCTGACTCGCCGCAAAACCAATGGCGACGTCGTTGCCCAGGACTTGGCACGCCAGCATCGACAGCGCTTCACACTGGGTCGGATTGACCTTGCCCGGCATGATCGAGCTACCCGGTTCGTTGGCCGGCAGTTTCACTTCGGCAAAACCTGCACGCGGCCCGGAACCTAGCAGACGCAGGTCGTTGGCGATTTTCATCAGGGTCACGGCGAGGGTTTTCAGCGCGCCCGACAGGGTGGTCAGCGGCTCATGGCCGGCCAGCGCGGCGAACTTGTTCGGCGCGGTAACGAACGGCAGGCCGGAAAGGGCCGCCAACTCCGCAGCGATCGCTTCACCAAAACCGTGGGGTGAGTTCAGCCCGGTGCCAACCGCGGTGCCGCCCTGCGCCAGTTCACAGACCGCCGGCAGTGCGCTGCGGATTGCCCGTTCGGCGTAATCCAGTTGCGCGATGAACGCCGAGAGTTCCTGGCCGAAGGTGATCGGCGTGGCGTCCATCATGTGGGTGCGGCCGGTCTTGACCAGTTTCATGTGCCGCGCCGCCAACTCGGCCAGGCCGCCGGAGAGTTCACTGATTGCCGGTAGCAAATGCTGCTGCACTGCCTGGGCGGCGGCAATGTGCATGGCGGTCGGGAAGCAGTCGTTGGAGCTTTGCGAGCGGTTGACGTGATCATTGGGGTGAACCGGGGTCTTGCCACCACGCGGGTTGCCGGCCAGTTCGTTGGCGCGGCCGGCGATCACTTCGTTGACGTTCATGTTGCTCTGGGTGCCGCTGCCGGTCTGCCAGACCACCAGCGGGAACTGGTCGTCGTGGCTGCCGTCGAGCACTTCGTCTGCGGCCTGTTCGATCAGGCGGGCGATGTCGGCGGGCAGGTCGCCGTTGCGGTCATTGACCCGCGCCGCGGCTTTCTTGATCAGGGCCAGTGCGTGCAGCACGGCCAGGGGCATGCGTTCGTTGCCAATGGCGAAGTTGATCAGCGAGCGATGCGTTTGAGCACCCCAGTAGGCCTCATCCGGGACTTCCACCTGGCCAAGGCTGTCGGTTTCGATACGGCTCATCTTGCACACTCCTGTAGGTCGATAGCGCAGTTTAGGCCGTGATCGCCGGCCGTGGTTCCATCAGTCTGTTTTTTGACCGTTCGCCCCCTCTAATTCAGGCCTGACAAGGCTTGGGGTTGAGTGACACACTTTTTTAGGCGCAGAATGGTCGCCCTTGGGGTTTTACCTCGCCTGCTAGAAAAGGAAACTCGATGACTCGTCTTCGTGCCATCTGTACCGCGGTTGCACTGGTTTGCGCCAGCGGCCCTGTTTTTGCCGATACCGCCAGCCACAACGCCAGTGCCGAAGCTTTCCTGACCCTGGCGCACGCTGACAAATTGGGCACTCCGGTGTACATGCAAGTGCAGCAAATGTTCGCTCAGCGCTTTGAACAGACCAAAGCCCCTGAATCGAAAAAAGCCCTGCTGGAAACCTATCAAGCCAAGGCCAACGCCGCTCTGGACGCAGCCATTGGCTGGAACAAGCTGAAGCCAGACATGGTCAAGCTCTACACCACCAACTTCAGCGAATCCGAGCTGAAAGACCTGGTCGCGTTCTACAAGTCGCCACTGGGCAAGAAAGTCCTGGAAAAAATGCCGCAGCTGACTCAGCAGTCGGCCCAGATGACTCAAGCCAAGCTGGAAAGCGCGGTGCCTGTGGTCAACAAGCTGTTGGCTGACATGACTGCCGAGCTGGAGCCTAAAGGCGCCGCCGCTCCAGCCAAGAAAAAGCCTTAAGCGGAGCCCGGTATGACCATGCAACAACGCATCGAATCGACGCTGGGCTTGTTACAGCCCGAGCATCTGCAAGTGCTGGATGAAAGCCACATGCACAGCCGTGGGTTGCAGACCCACTTCAAGGCGGTGGTGGTCAGCCAGCAGTTTGAAGGGCTCAACCGCGTCAAGCGTCACCAGAAAGTCTACGGTACGCTCGGCGAGCTGATGGGCGAGTTCCATGCGTTGGCGTTGCATACCTACACGCCTGAAGAATGGGCACAGATCGACGCGGCCCCGGCCTCGCCAACCTGCGCTGGCGGCAGCTAGGAGCCAGGTTTGCCCGCGAAGGCGTCCTCAAGATCGCCTTCGCGGGCAAGCCTTGCTCCTACAGAAGCACTTATTTTTGATAGACTGCCCAACGCGCCGCTCACCCGGCGCGTTTTTTTTATTCCGGTTCACCCTTTGCGAGGGTAGCCACCTGGAGAAACACCCATGACACAACAGATTGTCGTGGCGGCACTGTATAAGTTCGTCACTCTGGAAGATTACGTTGCCCTGCGCGAGCCACTGCTGCAAGCCATGGTCGACAATGGCATCAAGGGCACGCTGCTGATCGCCGAAGAAGGCATCAACGGTACCGTGTCCGGCAGCCGCGAAGGTATAGACGGGCTGATGGCCTGGCTCAAGAACGACCCGCGCATGGACGACATCGACCACAAAGAGTCGTACTGCGACGACCAGCCGTTCTACCGCACCAAGGTCAAGCTCAAGAAAGAAATCGTCACCCTCGGCGTCGAAGGCGTGGACCCGAACAAACAGGTCGGCACCTACGTCGATCCACAGAACTGGAATGCGCTGATCAGCGACCCTGAAGTGCTGTTGATCGACACCCGCAACGACTACGAGGTTTCGATCGGCACCTTCGAAGGCGCCATCGACCCGAAAACCACCAGTTTTCGCGAATTCCCCGACTACATCAAAGCCCACTTCGACCCGGCCGTGCACAAGAAAGTCGCGATGTTCTGCACCGGCGGCATTCGTTGTGAGAAGGCCTCTAGCTACATGCTCAGCCAGGGTTTCGACGAGGTCTATCACCTCAAGGGCGGTATCCTGAAGTACCTTGAAGAGGTGCCGCAGGAAGAAACCAAATGGCAGGGCGACTGCTTCGTGTTCGACAACCGCGTGACCGTGCGCCATGACCTCAGCGAAGGCGACTACGATCAATGTCATGCCTGTCGTACGCCGGTAAGCGTCGAAGACCGCACGTCCGAGCATTACGTGGCCGGCATCAGTTGCCCGCATTGCTGGGATACGCTGAGCGAGAAAACCCGTCGCAGCGCCATTGATCGGCAGAAGCAGATCGAACTGGCCAAGGCGCGCAACCTGCCTCACCCGATCGGCTACAACTACAAGCAAACTCCTTCAGAGGCTTGAACCATGTCTGCCCAACGCCTGCTCTATGTGATGGACCCGATGTGTTCCTGGTGCTGGGGCTTTGCGCCCGTCGCCAACGCGCTGGTCGAGCAGGCGCAGGCCGCAGGGGTGGACGTGCACCTGGTGGTGGGCGGCTTGCGCACCGGCAGCGGCTCCGCATTGGAACCGACTACCCGGCGCTACATCCTTGAGCATTGGCAAGCCGTCACCCAGGCCACCGGCCAACCGTTCAAGGCCGAAGGCGCATTGCCTGACGGTTTTGTCTACGACACCGAGCCTGCCTGCCGGGCGTTGGTGACCGCGCGTAGCCTGGCGCCGGATTGCGCGTGGAAACTGCTCGGCCTCATTCAGCACGCGTTCTATGCCGAAGGCCGAGACGTCACCCACGCCAGTGTCCTGGTCGAGTTGGCCGAGAAAGCCGGCCTGCCGCGCATCGAGTTTGCGGCTGCGTTCGACCGTGCCGATCAGCACGCCGCGACTGCTGCCGATTTCACCTGGGTCCAGGACCTCGGCATCGCCGGATTCCCAACGCTGTTGGCCGAACGTAGCGGGCAACTGGCGCTGCTGACCAATGGCTATCAACCCTTGAGTGAATTGTCGCCATTGCTCGGTCGTTGGCTGGAGCGCGCTGCCTGTGCATGACCTGCCCGATGACACGCCAGCTCCAAAGCGTGTCGATCGGCTGAGTTGGGCTGAAATCCGGCGGCTGGCCCTTCACCATAAAAAATCCCTGTGGATCGCCAATGGCGTGGCGGTGCTGGCCACCCTGTGCAGCGTGCCGATTCCGTTGCTGCTGCCGTTGCTGGTGGACGAAGTGCTGCTGGGGCATGGCGATTCCGCGCTGAAAATCATGAACCACGCGTTGCCGGAAGGCTGGCAGAAAGCGGCGGGCTACATCGGCCTGATGCTGCTGGTGACCTTGTTGCTGCGCTGCGGCGCCTTGCTGTTCAACGTGGTGCAGGCGAAGTTGTTCGCGGCGCTGGCCAAAGACATCGTGTATCGCATCCGCATACGGCTGATCGAACGGCTCAAGCGTATTTCCCTGGGCGAATACGAAAGCCTGGGCAGCGGCACGGTGACCACGCACCTGGTCACGGACCTGGACACGCTGGACAAATTTGTCGGCGAGACACTCAGTCGATTCCTCGTGGCGATGCTGACGCTGGTCGGCACTGCAAGCATTCTGATCTGGATGCACTGGAAGCTGGCGCTTTTGATCATGTTGTTCAATCCGCTGGTGATCTACGCCACGGTGCAACTGGGCAAGCGGGTCAAGCACCTGAAGAAGCTCGAGAATGACAGCACCTCGCGTTTCACCCAGGCCCTGACCGAAACCCTCGATTCGATCCAGGAAGTGCGTGCGGGCAACCGACAGGGGTTTTTCCTCGGGCGTCTGGGGCAGCGGGCCCGGGAAGTGCGCGATTATGCGGTGACCTCACAGTGGAAGACCGATGCGTCGAACCGTGCCAGTGGCTTGCTGTTCCAGTTCGGCATCGATATTTTCCGTGCTGCGGCGATGCTCACCGTGTTGTTCTCCGACTTGTCCATCGGGCAGATGCTGGCGGTGTTCAGCTACCTGTGGTTCATGATCGGTCCGGTCGAGCAACTGCTCAATTTGCAATACGCCTATTACGCCGCCGGCGGTGCGCTGTCGCGGATCAACGAGTTGCTGGCCCGCGACGATGAGCCGCAATACCCCGGCGGTGTCGATCCGTTTCAGGGGCGGGACACCGTGGGCATCGAAGTCCAGGGCTTGAGTTTCGGATACGGCGACGAGTTGGTGTTGAACCAGATGGACCTGTCCATCGCCCCCGGTGAAAAAGTGGCGATTGTCGGTGCCAGCGGTGGCGGCAAGAGCACCCTGGTGCAGTTGCTGCTGGGGTTGTACACGCCCCTTGCCGGGACTATCCGCTTCGGTGGCTCGACCCAGCAGGAGATCGGCCTGGAGACCGTGCGCGAAAACGTCGCCGTGGTGCTGCAACACCCCGCGCTGTTCAACGATACCGTTCGCGCCAACCTGACGATGGGCCGTATACGCAGCGACGAGGCCTGCTGGCAAGCGCTGGAGATTGCCCAGCTGAACCAAACGGTTCGAGAATTGCCTGATGGTCTGGACAGCATTGTCGGACGCTCTGGCGTGCGCTTGTCCGGTGGTCAGCGGCAACGGCTGGCGATTGCGCGGATGGTGCTGGCCGAACCCAAGGTGGTGATTCTCGACGAGGCCACCTCGGCGCTGGACGCTGCCACCGAATACAACCTGCACCTGGCGCTGGCGCGGTTCTTGAGCAACCGCACCACGCTGATCATTGCGCATCGGTTGTCGGCGGTGAAACAGGCTGATCGGGTGCTGGTGTTCGACGGCGGGCAAATTGCCGAGGATGGTGACCATCAGCAACTGATTGCCGAAGGTGGGTTGTACGCCAAGCTTTATGGCCATTTACAGCAGCATTAGTGACAGCCCGCGTCAGGTTTGCGGCAAGTGCATGCAAAATACGGGCGCTGGCTTGCCGGGATCGAATACGCACCCTAGTCTAGCTGTAGCGATCACGTTGGATGATGATCTGGCAGTGCTAATACAAGGGACCTCATGAAGCAAAAGCGGACTCTCGGAACCCCTAGGTTATTGGGCATCGTCTGGCCATTTATTGCCGTAGTGCTATTTCAAGCGCTGTTGGGCGGGGTCAGTCTCTATGTACTTTCGGCAGTTCGCGGTTATGTGGCCGGGGAGAGCCTGTGGTCCAAGGGCCAGAAGGACGCCATCTATTACCTCAATCTCTACGCGGACAGTCGCGACGAGGCCATTTTCCTCAAGTACCAGAACGCCATTGCCGTACCCCAGGGTGGTCACGAGTTGCGCGTGGCGCTGGATCATCAGCCACCGAATATCGAAGCCGCACGGGTGGCGATTCTCAAGGGGGGCAATCATCCCGACGACGTCTCCAGCGTGATCTGGCTGTACCTCAATTTCAGGCATTTCAGTTACCTTGAAAAAGCCATCGACCGCTGGACGGTGGGTGACGCGTATCTGGTGCAACTCGATAACGTCGCCCAAGAGATGCACCGGCGCATTACCGAAAATCAGGCGTCGGACGCCGACATCAAACGCTGGAAAGACCAGATTTTTGCAATCAACGATGGTGTGACGCCTGCCGCCACTGCCTTCAGCGATGCCTTGGGCGAGGGCTCGCGCTTGATTCTGCGCCTGCTGCTGGTCACGAACCTGGCCACGGCCCTGGGCTTGATTGCGTTAGCGTTGATGCGTACCCACAAACTGCTCAAACAGCGCCATGCCTTTGCCGAGGCCTTGCAGTTGGAGAAAGACCGGGCGCAGATCACCCTGCAATCCATTGGCGACGGGGTGATTACCACGGATGTCGACGGTGCGATCGCCTACATGAACCCGGCGGCCGAGGCGTTGACTCACTGGAAGGGCGAGCAGGCCATCGGCTTGCCGCTGGCGGCCTTGTTCAATCTGCTGGATGACAACGCTCAGGCTGACGGCTTTACCTTGATCGAGCACATATTGAGCGGTCAGCTCAGCGGCGCCAGCGAGCATTCCAAACTGATCCAGCGCCTTGACGGCAGCACCGTCTCGGTCACCCTGGTCGGGGCGCCGATCCGCAACGCCGACAAGGTCAGTGGCGCCGTGCTGGTGTTGCATGACATGACTCAGGAGCGCCAGTACATCGCCAATCTGTCCTGGCAGGCGACCCACGACGCCTTGACCGGGCTGGCCAATCGTCGCGAGTTCGAGTATCGCCTGGAGCAGGCGCTGCACAACCTGACCCGATACTCTGGGCGCCACGCCTTGATGTTCCTCGATCTGGACCAGTTCAAACTGGTCAACGATACCTGCGGCCATGCGGCGGGTGACGAACTGCTTCGGCATATCTGCGCGCTGTTGCAATCAGGCTTGCGCGAAGGTGACACGCTGGCCCGGCTGGGTGGCGACGAGTTCGGGATTTTGCTGGAAGACTGTCCGCCGGAAGCGGCCGAGAAAATTGCCGAGAGCCTGCGCCATACCGTGCAGAACCTGCACTTTGTGTGGAAAGGCCGGCCATTCGTCACAACGGTGAGCATCGGGATGGTTCATATCGCGCAAACCCCGACCACCCTCGAAGCCTCGCTGCGTGCTGCCGATATGGCCTGTTACATGGCCAAGGAAAAAGGGCGTAACCGTGTTCAGGTGTATAACGCCGATGATTCGGAACTGTCCCTGCGTTTCGGTGAGATGGCGTGGGTACAGCGCCTGCACATGGCCCTGGAAGAGGATCGCTTTTGCCTGTATTCCCAGGAAATCGCACCCCTTGGTCATACCGAACACGGCGGCGGGCATATAGAAATCCTGTTGCGTCTACATGATGAAGCCGGGCGCATGATATTACCGGACAGTTTTATTCCGGCTGCCGAACGTTATGGTCTGATGACCGCACTTGATCGTTGGGTGGTGCAGAACGTCTTTAAGATCATTGCCCAATGTATTGCCGAAGAGCGCAAAGGTCCTTTGGCCATGTGTGCGATTAATCTGTCAGGCACTACTATCGGAGATGACGCGTTTCTGGACTTCCTGAGGGAACAGTTTGTTGCATGGTCCATTCCACCTGAAATGATTTGTTTTGAAATTACAGAGACCAGTGCAATTTCCAATTTGGGAAGTGCAATTAGATTTATCAATGAACTCAAAGGTTTAGGTTGTCACTTTTCGTTGGATGACTTCTGCGCCGGTATGTCCTCATTCGCCTACTTGAAACATTTACCTGTAGACTTCTTGAAGATCGATGGAAGTTTCGTAAAGGATATGCTGGACGACCCGATTAACCGCGCCATGGTAGAAGTGATCAATCACATCGGCCATGTCATGGGTAAGCGCACGATTGCCGAGTTTGTAGAAACACCCCAGATCGAGCAGGCATTGCTGGAGATCGGGGTCGACTTCGCTCAAGGGTATGTCATTGAACGCCCGCATCTGTTTACCTGCGATAGTTTGCAAAGTCGTCCTGCCAGGCCTCAACCTTTGTTATTCAAGGCGCCCGGCACGTTCCGTTGAAATCTCTTGCTGATCCTAACAATCACAATCAAAAGGAGCCCGACAGTGATCGACACATTCAACCGAACCGGACCACTCATGGAAGCTGCAAGTTATCCCGCATGGGCGCAACAGCTCATCAAGGACTGCAGCGAGAGTAAGCGCCGGGTTGTCGAACACGAACTGTATCAGCGCATGCGAGACAATAAGCTCGGCGCAAAAACCATGCGGCAGTACCTTATTGGTGGCTGGCCCGTCGTTGAACAGTTCGCGTTATATATGGCACAAAACCTGACCAAGACTCGTTTTGCCCGCCACCCCGGTGAAGACATGGCGCGTCGTTGGTTGATGCGTAACATTCGTGTCGAACTTAACCATGCCGATTACTGGGTTAACTGGAGTCGGGCCCATGGGGTCAGCCTGGAAGATTTGCAGGCGCAACACGTTGCACCTGAACTTCACGCCTTGAGCCACTGGTGCTGGCACACCAGTTCGGCGGATTCGCTGATTGTCGCCATTGCCGCGACCAACTATGCCATCGAAGGTGCGACCGGAGAGTGGTCGGCATTGGTCTGTTCCAATGGTGTCTACGCGGCCGCGTTCCCGGAGGAAGATCGCAAGCGGGCCATGAAGTGGTTGAAGATGCACGCTCAGTACGATGATGCCCATCCCTGGGAAGCGCTTGAAATCATCTGCACATTGGCGGGCCTGAACCCGAGCAAATCCCTGCAAGTGGAATTGCGCCAGGCGGTCTGCAAGAGTTACGACTACATGCACTTGTTCCTGGAGCGCTGCATGCAGTTGGAACACTCTGAAAAGGCTCCGGTCGCGCGTGAGCGCATGGCATTGGCCGAAAGCTGATCCATAGGTATTACAGGCAAAAAAATGTGGGAGCGGCGGTGCGGCGATCCGAGTTGCTCGCCGCACCGCCACTGCCACATTAGTTATGTGGCTCAGTTGAAGGATTAACCCGCCATGGCCAACCGGTTACGCCCTTCGCGCTTGGCGACATACAGCGCGCTGTCGGCCCGACGCAACAAACTATCGGCCGATTCGCCGGGCAGCAGGGTCGAGCAACCCAGGCTGACCGTCAGCTCGATCTGATTGCCATCGGCTTTGTAACTCTGCGCCTGTGCCGCAAACCGCAGTCTTTCGCCGACCATGGCGGCGGCTTCCCGACTGGTGTTGGACAGGAGGATCAGGAACTCTTCGCCACCAAAACGGAACACCATGTCCACATTGCGTAGCTGGTTCTTGATCGAGGCTGCGACGCTCTTGAGTACGTCATCGCCCGCACTGTGGCCAAAATTATCGTTAACGTTTTTGAAGTGATCGATGTCCAGCATGAGCAGTGACAACGGCATCAAGTGGCGTCGCGACATCTCGATTTCACGCTCTAAGGTCTGATCCATGGCGATGCGGTTGCCGGTATCGGTCAACGGATCGCGCAGTGCACTTTGCGTCGCCGCGCGGTAGAGCAGGGCGTTACGCATCGGGAACAGGAGCGTGGACAGCAGCGATTCCAGATTGCCTTGTTCGTGGTCGCTGAATCGCTGATTGCGGCGGAACACCAGTTCACCCAGGTTCTCGCCTTCATGGCTGAGGCTGTAAGTGACGGAATGGTGGCCGCGATGCCCGAATTCCAGACGCAAGTCGCTGGCCGAGTGCTGATAAGTCAGCGCATCCAGCGGCACCAGGCGTTGAATCTCGCGGAAGAAAAGTCCGAGAATGCGTTGTGGCTCAAGACTGGTCTGCAGTTGCTGGCCAAGTTGCTGGCGCACTTGTGCAAGGCTGAATGGCCGCTCCAGAATGGGAGGTTGCTGACCAAAGCCCAGGCGTTGCAATTTGGCGCTGTCGAAGTCAATTGCGTTGGTCTGGGATGGTGATTTCATATGGCGTGAGCCCCTAAGCAGTAAGGCTGTCTTACAGGCTGGGTGAGAGCGGCTTTGGGCTGCGCGTCATACTGGTCCATCAGTCCCGTAGGACATTTGGCGCAAGTTTAGTCCGCTTTGCCGAATATAAGTAACCTATCGACTGAGGCGTCCGCCCGATTGCTTTCACACGGCGTGTCTGAGCAAAATTAGAGCGAAAGTCATGCCAATGAGTTCCTTTGAATAAAAATCCTTGAAAATCAACAAGTTGAAGGATTTCTGAAGGGTTTCAGGCAGAAAGAGCGGCGGCGTATTGACTTAAACCACTGCACTTGCGGGGTGCTTTCAGGGCCGCGCCGGGAACCCGGCGCGGTACAAAAAGCGACGTGCGGTTGTTACTGTGCGTTGAAAGCCTGGCCGTTGATGCCAGTGCTGTCCGGACCCATCAAGTAAAGGTAGACCGGCATGATCTCCTCGGGCGTAGGGTTGTTCAGCGGATTTTCACCCGGGTATGCCTGGGCGCGCATGCTGGTACGGGTAGCGCCCGGGTTGATGCTGTTGGAGCGCACCGGCGCCACGGTGTCGACTTCGTCGGCCAGGGTTTGCATCAGGCCTTCGGTGGCAAACTTGGACACGCCATAAGCGCCCCAGTACGCGCGACCCTTACGACCGACGCTGCTGGAGGTGAACACCACCGAAGCGTCCTGGGACAGCTTGAGCAGCGGCAGCAAGGTGCTGGTGAGCATGAACATGGCATTGACGTTGACGTGCATGACGCGCATGAAGTTCTCGCCGGACAGCTGCTCGATCGGCGTGCGCGGACCAATGATCGACGCGTTATGCAGCAAACCGTCGAGGTGGCCGAACTCTGTTTCGATCATCGCGGCCAGCTCATCGTATTGATGAGGCAACGCGGTTTCCAGGTTGAACGGTATCACCGCAGGCTGTGGATACCCGGCGGCTTCGATTTCGTCATAGACCTGAGTCAGATTGGCTTCGGTCTTGCCCAGCAGCAGTACGGTTGCACCATGGGCTGCGTAGGTTTTCGCCGCCGCAGCGCCAATGCCGCGACCTGCGCCGGTAACCAGGATGACCCTGTCCTTGAGCAATTCAGGGCGGGCGGAATAATCAAACATAAGAAACCTCACAACAATTCAACACAAAGGCGGGCACCGAAACTGTGGCGAGGGAGCTTGCTCGCGTTCGACTGCAAAGCAGTCGTAAATCACCAGATACGGTGCGCCTGACAGAATGCGTTTGTAGATAGAGGAGGCGCTTCGCGCCCCAGCGGGAGCAAGCTCCCGCGCCACAAAATCTGCGGTACTCAGCAGCTGCAAAGAGCGCTATCGAGCACCTTGCGCAACTCAAGCGGATGATCCACCACCACATCCGCCCCCCAATGCCGCGGGTTGTCGTCCGGGTGAATGTAGCCGTAGGTCACTGCAGCCGTTTTGGTGCCGGCATCGCGACCGGACTCGATATCGCGCAGGTCATCGCCCACAAACAGCACGCTGGCCGGGTCCAGGTCGAGCATCTTGCACGCCAGGATCAATGGCTCAGGGTCCGGCTTGCTGTTCTTGACATGGTCCGGGCAGATCAGCAGCGCCGAGCGCTCGGCCAGGCCAAGCTGCTGCATGATCGGCTCGGCGAAGCGCAGCGGCTTGTTAGTGACCACGCCCCAGATCAGGTTGGCTTTCTCAATGTCGACCAGCAGTTCGCCCATGCCGTCGAAGAGTTTACTGTGAACCGCGCAACCGGCGAGGTAACGCTCCAGAAACTCCAGGCGTAATTCCTCGAAACCCGGTGATTCCGGGTCCATGGAGAAGGTCACGGCGACCATCGCCTTGGCCCCGCCGGAAATCTCGTCGCGGATGTGCTTGTCGTTCACCGGCGGCAAGCCGCGATCGGCGCGCATCGCCTGGCAGATGGCGATGAAGTCCGGCGCGGTGTCGAGCAGCGTGCCGTCCATGTCGAAAAGGACTGCTCTGATACGCATCGGCTTACTCCTCGCGCAGGGTCTGGATCATGTAGTTGACGTCCACATCGGCCGCCAGTTTGTAGTGCTTGGTCAGCGGGTTGTACGTCAGCCCGATGATGTCCTTGACGGTCAGGCCGGCCAGGCGGCTCCAGGCACCCAGCTCGGAAGGGCGGATGAATTTCTTGAAGTCGTGAGTGCCCCGTGGCAGCAGCTTCATGATGTATTCGGCACCGATGATGGCGAACAGATACGCCTTCGGATTGCGGTTGATGGTGGAGAAGAACACCTGGCCGCCCGGTTTGACCATTTTGAAGCAGGCGCGGATCACCGAGGACGGATCCGGCACGTGCTCCAGCATTTCCAGGCAGGTGACCACGTCGAACTGCTCAGGCATTTCCTCGGCCAGCGCTTCGGCGGTGATCTGCCGGTACTCGACGCTCACGCCGGATTCCAGCTGATGCAATTGCGCGACCGCCAGCGGCGCTTCGCCCATGTCGATGCCCATGACGGTGGCGCCGCGCTGAGCCATGGCTTCGCTGAGGATGCCGCCACCGCAGCCCACATCGAGGACTTTCTTGCCGGCCAGGTTGACCCGTTCGTCAATCCAGTTGACCCGCAGCGGGTTGATGTCGTGCAGCGGTTTGAACTCGCTTTCGCGGTCCCACCAGCGATGGGCCAGGGCTTCGAATTTGGCGATTTCGGCGTAGTCGACGTTGCTCATGGTTTAAGTCCTCTAAAACTTGAAAAATCCTGTTGCCCCGGAAGTCAGTCCGGGGAGGCTTACTGTTCGGTGTGGCCGCTGATGCGTTGACCCCAGGCCTTGGCGGTGGCGCAGAGCTGCTCCTCGTCCAGGCGAGTCAGGCGACGGTCGTCGAGCAATTGTTTGCCGGCGACCCACAGATGTTTCACGCAGTCGCGGCCGGTGGCGTATATAAGCTGCGAAACCGGATCGTAGATCGGTTGCTGCGCCAGGCCCGAGAGGTCGAACGCGACGATGTCCGCGGCTTTGCCAACTTCCAGCGAACCGGTTTCAGTCTCGATCCCCAGCGCACGGGCGCCATTGAGGGTGGCCATGCGCAGTGCGCGATGGGCGTCCAGCGCAGTGGCCGAGCCAGCGACAGCCTTGGCCAACAGCGCGGCAGTGCGGGTTTCGCCGAGCAAGTCGAGGTCGTTGTTGCTGGCCGCGCCATCGGTACCGATGGCGACATTGACGCCGGCCTGCCAAAGACGCTCGACCGGGCAGAAGCCGCTCGCCAGCTTGAGATTGGACTCCGGGCAATGAATCACATTGGTGTTGCTTTCTACCAGCAGCACCAGGTCTTCATCGCTGATCTGGGTCATGTGCACGGCCTGGAAGCGCGGGCCGAGCAATCCCAGGCGGCCTAGTCGGGCCAGGGGGCGCTCGCCGCGCTGCTCGACCGATTGCTGCACTTCGAACGCGGTTTCATGGACGTGCATGTGAATCGAGGCGTCCAGTTCTTCGGCGATCACCCGGATTTTCTCCAGGTTTTCGTCGCCCACGGTGTAGGGCGCATGGGGGCCGAACGTGACTTTGATCCGCTCGTGGTGCTTGAGATCGCCGAACAATTCGACGCCCTGACGAATGGCCTCGTCCGCCGTGCTGGCCCCTGGAATCGGGAAATCGAGGATCGGAATGGCGATTTGTGCGCGTATGCCACTGTTATGGACACGTTCGCTGGCAACCTTCGGGAAGAAATACATGTCAGAGAAACAGGTGATGCCACCTTTGATCTGCTCGGCGATCGCCAGGTCGGTGCCATCGCGTACAAAATCTTCGTCGACCCACTTGGCTTCGGCGGGCCAGATGTGGTTTTCCAGCCAGGTCATCAGCGGCAGATCGTCCGCCAGGCCCCGGAACAGTGTCATCGCCGCATGCCCGTGGGCATTGATCAGGCCGGGGCTGAGCAACATGTCCGGCAACTCACGAACTTCGGTTGCGTTAAGCTTCAGCGCAGCCGCTCGTGGGCCGATAAACACGATGCGCCCATCGCGAATGCCCAGGCCGTGCTCTTTGAGGACAACACCAGCGGGTTCGACGGGTACCAGCCAGGTCGGCAGCAATAACAGGTCGAGCGCAGCGGCAGTGTTCGGCATCGAGGGTCGGTTCCAGTGCTTTTGTAAAGGATGGCGAAGTATACCCGAGCGTCTTCGCGGGGGGATCGCTATAATCGGCGGCTTTTGTTCATGAGTGCGGGGTGTGGGATGCGCGATCGACTGTTGGCTGCGGAGAAGGTGAAGGCCATCGATTGGCGTGATGGCGCCCTGTACCTGCTGGATCAGCGTATTTTGCCGTTCGAGGAAACGTGGATCGCCTGCACCAGCGCCGCAAGCGTGGCCGAGGCCATTCGCTCGATGGTGGTGCGCGGCGCGCCGGCCATTGGCATCAGTGCGGCCTATGCGATGGTGCTGTCGGCCCGCGCTCGCATAGCTGAGGGTGGTGACTGGCAGGCCGAGTGGGAAGAGGATTACGCATTGCTGGCTGATTCCCGTCCAACGGCGGTGAATCTGTTCTGGGCCTTGGGGCGCATGCGTGACCGCCTGGATCGTCTCAAGGGCGATGCGGATCCTCTCGCGGCGCTGGAGGCGGAAGCCATCGCCATTCATGAAAGCGATCGCGAAGCCAACCTGACCATGGCGCAATTGGGTGTGGACCTGATCCGCAAGCACCAGGGCAACGCGCAGGCGATCCTGACCCACTGCAATACCGGCGCACTGGCCACCGGCGGTTTCGGCACCGCGTTGGGGGTGATTCGCGGGGCCTTTATCGAAGGCATGGTCGAGCGCGTCTACGCCGACGAAACCCGGCCATGGTTGCAAGGTTCGCGATTGACCGCCTGGGAATTGGCCAATGAAGGCATTCCCGTGACCGTCAACGCCGACTCCGCCGCCGCGCACATCATGAAAACCAAGGGTGTGACCTGGGTGATTGTCGGCGCAGACCGGATCACCGCCAATGGCGATGTGGCCAACAAGATCGGTACGTATCAGCTGGCAGTCAACGCCATGCACCACGGCGTGCGCTTCATGGTGGTGGCGCCGAGTTCGACCATCGACATGAACCTGGCCAGCGGCGACGAGATTCCAATTGAAGAACGCGATGGTCGCGAGTTGCTGGAAGTCGGCGGCAAGCGGGTCGGGGCGGAGGTTGATGCGTTCAACCCTGTGTTCGACGTGACCCCGGCGGACCTGATCGATGCGATCGTCACCGAGAAAGGCATCGTCGAGCGCCCGGACACGGCGAAAATGGCGCTGTTGATGTGCCGCAAGCGTCTGCATTGAGAGCGTCCGGCGCCTTGTAAATCGACATCGCCAGCAGGCTGGCTCCCACAGGTTTTTTGATCGACACCGATCCTGTGGGAGCCAGCCTGCTGGCGATGAGGCCCTAAAAGTCAACAAACATCCGTAAATCAGATGCCAATTCTGCATTCGGAGCGGCTCTAAGCCTCTCTCGTCCCCTTTCAGCCTGCCACCAGTCAACTAACTACACTCCATGCGCGTCTGGGGGATAGGTGCGTGGCGGCTCTTGTGATAACATCCGGCGTTTTCCGAGGCAGTCCCGCGGGGTTGTCTTTACTGCGCAAATCCATGGTTCAACTTGTTGATTTGTCGTAAGTCGGTGCATGGCACTCAGCCTGCAGCGGCGAGCTTCGTTCGTCCCATATGGATGTGACGAAGTTTCACCAGAAAAAGGAATCGAGCTTCTCATGGGCGAACTGGCCAAAGAAATCCTCCCGGTCAATATCGAAGACGAGCTGAAGCAGTCCTACCTCGACTACGCGATGAGCGTAATCGTCGGGCGGGCCTTGCCGGATGCGCGCGATGGCTTGAAGCCCGTGCACCGGCGTGTGCTGTTCGCGATGAGCGAGCTGGGCAACGACTTCAACAAGCCGTACAAGAAATCTGCCCGTGTTGTCGGTGACGTGATCGGTAAGTATCACCCGCACGGTGATACCGCGGTGTACGACACCATCGTCCGCATGGCGCAGCCATTCTCGCTGCGCTACCTGCTGGTAGACGGGCAGGGCAACTTCGGTTCGGTGGACGGCGACAACGCCGCCGCCATGCGATACACCGAAGTGCGCATGACCAAGCTGGCGCACGAGCTGCTGGCTGACCTGCACAAAGAAACCGTGGACTGGGTGCCGAACTACGACGGCACCGAAATGATCCCGGCGGTCATGCCGACCCGTATTCCCAACCTGTTGGTCAACGGCTCCAGCGGTATCGCCGTGGGCATGGCAACCAACATTCCGCCGCACAACCTCGGTGAAGTCATCGACGGTTGCCTGGCGCTCATCGACAACCCTGAGTTGACCATCGATGAGCTGATGCAATACATCCCCGGTCCGGACTTCCCGACCGCCGCGATCATCAACGGTCGCGCCGGCATCATCGAAGCCTACCGCACCGGTCGTGGCCGCATTTACATGCGCGCCCGCTCGATCATTGAAGACATCGACAAGGTCGGTGGCCGTCAGCAGATCGTCATCACCGAACTCCCATACCAGCTGAACAAGGCCCGTCTGATCGAGAAGATCGCCGAGCTGGTAAAAGAGAAGAAGCTCGAAGGCATCACCGAACTGCGCGACGAGTCCGACAAGGACGGTATGCGCGTCGTGATCGAGCTGCGTCGTGGCGAAGTGCCTGAGGTGATCCTCAACAACCTCTACGCCCAGACCCAGCTGCAAGCCGTTTTCGGTATCAACATCGTCGCGCTGATCGACGGCCGTCCGCGGATCCTGAACCTCAAGGACCTGCTGGAAGCCTTCGTTCGTCACCGTCGCGAAGTCGTTACCCGTCGTACCGTGTTCGAACTGCGTAAAGCGCGCGAACGTGGCCACATCCTGGAAGGTCAAGCGGTTGCCCTGTCGAACATCGACCCGGTCATCGCCCTGATCAAGGCTTCGCCAACGCCGTCGGAAGCCAAGGAAGCGCTGATCAAGACTGCGTGGGAATCCTCCGCCGTGGTCGCGATGGTTGAACGTGCCGGTGCCGATTCGTGCCGTCCAGAGACCCTGGATCCGCAATACGGTCTGCGCGAAGGCAAGTACTTCCTGTCGCCGGAACAGGCACAAGCCATTCTGGAACTGCGTCTGCACCGTCTGACCGGCCTGGAACACGAAAAGCTGCTGGCCGAGTATCAAGAGATCCTCAACCAGATCGGCGAGCTGATCCGCATCCTCAGCAGCGCCACGCGCCTGATGGAAGTGATCCGCGAAGAGCTGGAAGTGATTCGCGCCGAATACGGCGACGTGCGCCGCACCGAGATTCTCGATGCCCGTCTCGACCTGACCCTGGGTGACATGATCCCGGAAGAAGAGCGCGTCGTGACCATTTCCCACGGTGGCTATGCCAAGACCCAGCCATTGGCTGCGTACCAGGCTCAGCGTCGTGGCGGTAAAGGCAAATCGGCTACCGGCGTGAAGGATGAGGACTACATCGCTCACCTGCTGGTCGCCAACAGCCACACCACGCTGCTGCTGTTCTCCAGCAAAGGTAAAGTGTACTGGCTGAAAACCTACGAAATCCCTGAAGCGTCCCGTGCGGCCCGTGGTCGTCCGTTGGTCAACCTGCTGCCGCTGGACAGTGATGAATACATCACCACCATGCTGCCGGTCGACGAATACACCGAAGGTCACTTCATCTTCATGGCCACTGCCAAAGGCACCGTGAAGAAGACCCCGCTCGAATCCTTCAGCCGTCAACGCAGCGTCGGTCTGATCGCGCTGGAGCTGGACGAAGGTGACGTACTGATTTCAGCTTCCATTACCGATGGCAGCCGCGAAGTCATGCTGTTCTCCGACGGCGGCAAGGTCACTCGCTTCAAGGAAACCGACGTTCGCGCCATGGGCCGTACCGCTCGCGGTGTCCGCGGCATGCGTCTGCCGGAAGGTCAGAAGCTGATTTCCATGCTGATTCCGGAAGAAGGCAGCCAGATCCTCACCGCTTCGGCCCGTGGTTTCGGCAAGCGCACGGCGATCACCGAGTTCCCTGAGTACAAACGTGGCGGTCAGGGCGTTATCGCCATGGTCAGCAACGACCGTAACGGCCGCTTGGTCGGTGCAGTCCAGGTGCTCGACGGCGAGGAAATCATGCTGATTTCCGACCAGGGCACCCTGGTGCGTACCCGCGTCGACGAAGTGTCCAGTCTGGGGCGTAACACCCAAGGCGTGACCCTGATCAAACTGGCCAGTGATGAAACGCTGGTCGGTCTGGAGCGGGTGCAGGAGCCGTCGGAAGTCGAAGGCGAAGAGCTGGAAGGTGAAGAGGGGGCGGTGTTCGACGGCGAGGTCGTGATCGACGACGTGGTTGAAGATCAGCAACTCGACGCCGCTGCTGACGAAGAGCCACAAGAGTAAGTGGACAAACAGGGGGCGGATGAAAATTCGCCCCCTTGTTGTTTGTCCGAACGGAAAATTTCGATATCAGTGGAGAACCCTTGTGGGAGCGAGCCTGCTCGCGAATGCAGGCGCCGCGGTACCTCTGAAACACCGTGGTGATGCATTCGCGAGCAGGCTCGCTCCCTCAGGTTTCTGCTTCGGCAGGGCCCTGTGTCGATTGATGTTGTGATTTATTGCGTGATTACCACCAAATCAGAGCGAGATTGGATGTGAGCAAGAGAGCCTATAACTTCTGTGCCGGTCCTGCGGCACTTCCCGAAGCTGTCCTGCAGCGCGCCCAGGGTGAACTCCTTGATTGGCACGGCAAGGGCCTGTCGGTCATGGAGATGAGCCATCGCAGTGATGAGTTCGTGTCCATCGCCACCAAGGCCGAGCAGGATCTGCGTGATCTGCTGAATATCTCCTCGAACTATAAAGTGCTCTTTCTGCAAGGTGGCGCCAGCCAGCAATTTGCTCAGATTCCTCTGAACCTTTTGCCGGAAAGCGGCACCGCCGACTATATCGACACCGGTATCTGGTCGCAGAAAGCCATCGAAGAAGCCTCGCGCTACGGCCGCGTCAACGTTGCCGCTACTGCCAAGCCTTATGACTATTTCGCCATTCCCGGTCAGAACGAGTGGAGCCTGTCGAAAGACGCGGCCTACGTTCACTACGCACCGAACGAAACCATTGGCGGCCTGGAATTCAGTTGGGTCCCGGAAACTGGCGACGTTCCGCTGGTGGCCGACATGTCTTCGGACATTCTCTCGCGCCCAATCGATGTTTCGCGCTTCGGCATGATCTACGCCGGCGCGCAGAAAAACATCGGCCCGAGCGGCATTGTCGTGAACATCATTCGCGAAGATCTGTTGGGTCATGCCCGTTCCCTGTGCCCGACCATGCTCAACTACAAGGTCGCGGCCGATAACGGCTCGATGTACAACACCCCGCCTACCCTGGCCTGGTATCTGTCCGGTCTGGTGTTCGAGTGGCTGAAAGAGCAGGGTGGTGTTGAAGCTATCGGCAAGCTCAACGAAGTGAAGCAGCGCACGCTGTACGACTTCATTGACGCCAGCGGCTTGTACAGCAACCCGATCAACAAGTCGGATCGCTCGTGGATGAATGTTCCGTTCCGCCTAGCTGACGACCGTCTCGACAAGCCATTCCTGGCCGGTGCCGACGAACGTGGCCTGTTGAACCTCAAGGGTCACCGTTCTGTGGGCGGCATGCGTGCCTCCATCTATAACGCCGTCGACATCGTTGCGGTCAACGCACTGATTTCGTACATGGCAGAGTTCGAGAAGGAACACGGCTAATGTCTGAGCAAGAACTCAAGGCACTGCGCGTTCGCATTGATGCCCTGGACGCCAAAGTCCTGGAGCTGATCAGTGAGCGTGCACGCTGCGCCCAGGAAGTTGCGCGAGTAAAGATGGCCTCGCTGGCCGAAGGCGAAGTGCCGGTGTTCTATCGTCCTGAGCGTGAAGCTCAGGTGCTCAAGCGCGTAATGGAGCGCAATCAGGGGCCGCTGGGCAACGAAGAGATGGCGCGTTTGTTCCGCGAAATCATGTCGTCGTGCCTGGCCCTCGAACAGCCGCTGAAAGTGGCGTACCTAGGCCCTGAAGGCACCTTCACTCAAGCCGCCGCCATGAAGCATTTCGGCCACGCGGTGATCAGCAAGCCGATGGCGGCGATCGACGAAGTGTTCCGCGAAGTGGCGGCCGGTGCGGTGAATTTTGGCGTGGTCCCGGTGGAAAACTCCACTGAAGGCGCGGTCAACCACACCCTCGACAGCTTCCTCGAACACGACATGGTCATCTGTGGCGAAGTCGAGCTGCGGATTCACCATCACCTGTTGGTGGGCGAAAACACCAAGACCGACAGCATCAGCCGCATCTACTCCCATGCCCAGTCCCTGGCCCAGTGCCGCAAGTGGCTGGACGCGCACTACCCGAATGTCGAGCGCGTGGCGGTGTCGAGTAATGCCGAAGCAGCCAAGCGGGTCAAGGGTGAGTGGAACTCGGCGGCGATTGCCGGCGACATGGCCGCCAGCTTGTACGGGCTGACCCGCCTGGCCGAGAAAATCGAGGATCGCCCGGACAACTCCACGCGCTTCCTGATGATCGGCAGCCAGGAAGTACCGCCGACCGGCGACGACAAGACGTCGATCATCGTCTCCATGAGCAACAAGCCCGGTGCGCTTCATGAGTTGTTGGTGCCGTTCCACGACAACGGTATCGACCTGACGCGAATCGAGACCCGTCCGTCGCGCAGCGGTAAATGGACCTACGTGTTCTTCATCGACTTCGTCGGCCACCACCGTGATCCGTTGATCAAAGGTGTACTGGAAAAGATCAGTCAGGAAGCAGTAGCACTCAAAGTGCTGGGTTCTTACCCGAAAGCAGTTCTCTAAGGGGTAGCAAATGAGTGGCAACTTCCTCGCTCTGGCGCAGCCGGGCGTGCAACAACTTTCGCCTTACGTTCCGGGCAAACCCGTGGACGAACTGGCGCGTGAGCTGAACATCGATCCAGCCAGAATCATCAAGCTGGCCAGCAATGAAAACCCGTTGGGCGCCAGTCCAAAGGCGCTGGCAGCCATTCGCGACGAACTGGCCGAGCTGACCCGCTATCCGGACGGCAACGGTTTTGCGCTCAAGACCCTGCTGGCCGAGCAGTGCCGCGTCGAGCTGAATCAGGTGACGCTGGGCAACGGTTCCAATGACATTCTGGAGCTGGTGGCGCGTGCGTACCTGGCGCCCGGCCTGAACGCGGTGTTCAGTGAGCATGCGTTTGCTGTTTACCCGATCGCCACGCAAGCCGTCGGCGCGACGGCCAAAGTGGTCCCGGCCAAAGACTGGGGGCATGACCTGCCGGCCATGCTGGCTGCGATCGATGCCGATACTCGTGTGGTATTCATCGCCAACCCGAACAACCCGACCGGGACCTGGTTCGGTGCCGAGGCACTGGATGAGTTCCTGCAGGACGTACCGGAGCATGTGCTGGTGGTGCTGGACGAGGCGTACATCGAATACGCCGAGGGCAGCGACTTGCCGGATGGCCTGGACTTCCTGGCGGCGTACCCGAATCTGCTGGTTTCGCGCACGTTCTCCAAGGCTTATGGCCTGGCGGCACTGCGGGTCGGTTATGGCTTGTCCACTGCGGTGGTTGCCGATGTGCTGAATCGCGTGCGTCAGCCGTTCAACGTTAACAGCCTGGCCCTGGCCGCTGCGTGCGCTGCACTGCAAGATGCCGATTACCTGGCTGAAAGCCGTCGCCTGAACGAAGCCGGCATGCAGCAACTGGAAACGGGGTTCCGTGAGCTGGGGCTGAGCTGGATTCCTTCCAAGGGCAACTTCATCTGCGTCGATATGGGGCAGGTGGCTGCGCCGATCTTCCAGGGGTTGCTGCGCGAAGGCGTGATTGTGCGTCCGGTGGCCAACTACGGCATGCCGAACCACCTGCGCATCACCATCGGTTTGCCCGCTGAAAACAGCCGCTTCCTAGAGGCACTGACCAAGGTTCTGGCTCGTGGTTGATGTCACTGCACTGCAACCTGCTGCCCCTATGATCGGTCGCCTGGTGGTGGTCGGCCTGGGGTTGATCGGCGGTTCGTTTGCCAAGGGGTTGCGCGAAAGTGGCCTGTGCCGCGAAGTGGTCGGGGTCGATCTCGACCCGCAGTCGCGCAAGCTCGCGGTTGAGTTGGGCGTGGTGGATCGCTGCGAAGAAGACCTGGCGATTGCTTGTCAGGGCGCGGATGTGATCCAGCTCGCCGTGCCGATCCTTGCCATGGAAAAAATGCTTGGCCGCTTGGCCGGCATGGATCTGGGGCAGGCGATTCTGACCGATGTTGGCAGCGCCAAAGGCAATGTGGTGCGTGCCGCGACCGAAGCGTTTGGCGGCATGCCGTCGCGTTTTGTGCCGGGCCATCCGATTGCCGGTTCCGAGCAGAGCGGGGTGGAAGCCTCCAATGCCGAGCTGTTCCGTCGCCATAAAGTGATTTTGACACCGCTGGATCAGACCGATCCGGCCGCGCTGGCAGTGGTCGACCGTTTGTGGCGTGAATTGGGCGCCGATGTCGAGCACATGCAGGTCGAGCGTCACGACGAAGTGTTGGCGGCAACCAGCCATTTGCCACACTTGCTGGCGTTCGGTCTGGTCGATTCACTGGCCAAGCGCAATGAAAACCTTGAGATCTTCCGTTACGCTGCGGGCGGTTTTCGCGATTTCACAAGAATCGCGGGAAGCGACCCGGTCATGTGGCACGACATCTTCCTCGCCAACCGCGAAGCTGTCCTGCGCACACTTGATACATTTCGCAGCGACCTCGACGCCTTGCGCGACGCGGTCGATGCAGGGGATGGGCACCAATTGTTGGGCGTATTCACTCGCGCCCGGGTTGCCCGCGAACATTTCAGTAAAATCCTGGCCCGCCGGGCTTATGTGGACGCTATGAACTCCAACGACCTGATTTTCCTGGCTCAACCTGGTGGCCGCCTGACTGGGCGGATTCGTGTACCGGGCGATAAATCGATTTCCCACCGTTCGATCATGCTCGGCTCCCTGGCCGAAGGCGTCACCGAAGTCGAAGGCTTCCTCGAGGGCGAAGACGCCCTGGCGACCTTGCAAGCCTTCCGCGACATGGGCGTCGTGATCGAAGGTCCGCACCACGGTCGCGTGACCATTCACGGCGTCGGCCTGCATGGCTTGAAGCCTGCGCCGGGCCCGATCTATCTGGGCAACTCCGGCACCTCGATGCGTCTGCTGTCGGGCCTGCTGGCTGCGCAGGACTTCGATAGCACCCTGACCGGTGACGCCTCGCTGTCCAAGCGCCCGATGAATCGCGTGGCCAATCCGCTGCGTGAAATGGGTGCCGTGATCGAGACCGCCGCTGAAGGTCGTCCACCGATGACCATTCGTGGCGGCAACAAGCTCAAGGGTCTGACTTACACCATGCCGATGGCCAGCGCCCAGGTTAAATCCTGCCTGCTGCTAGCCGGCCTGTACGCCGAAGGCAAGACCACCGTCACCGAACCGGCTCCGACCCGCGACCACACCGAGCGCATGCTGCGCGGCTTCGGCTATCCGGTCACCGTTAACGGTGCGACCGCTTCGGTTGAGTCCGGCCACAAGCTGACTGCGACCCACATTGAAGTGCCGGGCGACATCTCGTCTTCCGCGTTCTTCCTGGTGGCGGCATCGATCGCCGAAGGTTCGGAGCTGGTGCTCGAGCACGTCGGCATCAACCCGACCCGTACCGGCGTGATAGACATCCTGCGTCTGATGGGCGCTGATATCACCCTGGAAAACCAGCGTGAAGTTGGCGGCGAGCCGGTGGCGGATCTGCGCGTACGGGCAGCTAAACTCAAGGGTATCGAGATTCCCGAAGCGCTGGTTCCACTGGCCATCGACGAATTTCCGGTGCTGTTCGTGGCCGCGGCCTGTGCCGAAGGGCGCACCGTGTTGCGTGGCGCCGAAGAGCTGCGAGTCAAGGAGTCGGACCGTATCCAGGTCATGGCGGATGGCTTGCTGGCGCTGGGCGTCAAATGCGAACCGACCCCGGACGGCATCATCATCGACGGCGGCCTGATCGGCGGCGGCGAAGTGCACGGTCACGGCGATCACCGGATTGCCATGGCGTTCAGCGTTGCTTCGCTGCGCGCCACCGCACCGATTCGCATCCATGACTGTGCCAACGTCGCAACCTCGTTCCCGAACTTCCTCGCGCTTTGTGCGCAGGTCGGCATTCGTGTTGCACAAGAGGCTCAGTCGTGAAAATCATCGCACCGGTCATCACCATCGATGGGCCAAGCGGCTCTGGCAAAGGCACGGTCGCCGGGATACTGGCCAAGCGTCTGGGCTGGAACTTGCTCGATTCCGGTGCGCTCTACCGTCTGTTGGCGTTCGCTGCGCATAACCACGGCGTTGACCTGACGAATGAAGAACTGCTGAAAAAGCTTGCCGCTCATCTGGATGTGCAGTTCATTGCGGCGACCGAAGGTCAACTGCAGCGCATCATTCTGGAGGGTGACGAAGTCAGCGATGTCATCCGTACGGAAAGCGTCGGCTCGGGTGCGTCCCAGGTGGCTGCATTGCCCGCGGTACGCGAGGCGCTGCTTCAGCGTCAGCGGGCGTTTCAGGAATCGCCGGGGTTGGTCGCCGATGGGCGCGACATGGGCACGGTGGTTTTTCCGGACGCGCCGCTGAAGATATTCCTCACTGCCAGTGCCGAGGAGCGTGCGCGCCGTCGATACTTGCAGTTGAAGGGCAAAGTCGATGGTGTTAGTCTGTCGAGTCTGCTAGATGAGATCCGTGCACGCGATGAGCGTGACACCCAGCGAGCGGTAGCCCCGCTCAAGCCGGCGGCTGACGCCATACAGCTGGATTCCACGGAGTTATCCATCGATCAGGTGCTGGAACGCATCATGAGCGAGATCGCCATTCGCGATATCGCCGGGTGACCAAGAAGCTCTGCAGGGGACCAGTCATAGTCTTGCAGTGCTTCTTTAAATGAACATAACCCACGTCGTCTGGGATGTGGAGATGGGCGTATCCTTCGCCCTTATTCAACAGGAATTAAAATGAGCGAAAGCTTTGCGGAACTCTTTGAAGAAAGCCTAAAAACCCTGAACCTTCAGGCAGGCTCCATCATCACCGGTGTTATCGTTGATATCGATTACCAAGCTCGCTGGGTAACCGTTCACGCTGGCCTGAAGTCTGAAGCACTCATCCCGCTTGAGCAGTTCTACAACGATGCTGGCGAACTGACTATCAACGTCGGTGACGAAGTTCACGTTGCTCTGGACTCGGTTGAAGACGGCTTTGGTGAAACCAAGCTGTCCCGTGAAAAAGCCAAGCGCGCTGAATGCTGGATTGTTCTGGAAGCAGCCTTCGCAGCCGAAGAAGTGGTCAAGGGCGTTATCAACGGTAAGGTTAAAGGCGGCTTCACTGTCGACGTTAACGGCATCCGTGCGTTCCTGCCAGGTTCTCTGGTTGACGTCCGTCCTGTGCGCGATACCACGCACCTGGAAGGCAAAGAGCTGGAATTCAAGGTCATCAAGCTTGACCAGAAACGCAACAACGTTGTCGTTTCCCGTCGTAGCGTCCTCGAAGCCGAGAACTCCGCTGAGCGTGAAGCTCTGCTGGAATCCCTGCAGGAAGGTCAACAAGTCAAAGGTATCGTCAAGAACCTCACCGATTACGGCGCATTCGTCGATCTGGGTGGCGTCGATGGCCTGCTGCACATTACCGACATGGCTTGGAAGCGTATCAAGCATCCTTCCGAAATCGTCAACGTTGGCGACGAGATTGATGTCAAGGTTCTGAAGTACGATCGCGAACGCAATCGTGTTTCCCTGGGCCTCAAGCAACTGGGCGAAGATCCATGGGTTGCTATCAAAGCCCGTTACCCAGAAAGCACTCGCGTTACCGCTCGTGTAACCAACCTGACCGACTACGGCTGCTTCGCTGAGCTGGAAGAAGGCGTTGAAGGCCTGGTACACGTTTCCGAAATGGACTGGACCAATAAGAACATCCACCCTTCGAAAGTCGTACAAGTCGGCGACGAAGTGGAAGTTATGGTTCTGGACATCGACGAAGAGCGTCGTCGTATCTCCCTCGGCATCAAACAGTGCAAATCTAACCCATGGGAAGATTTCTCTGGCCAGTTCAACAAGGGCGATAAAATCTCCGGCACCATCAAGTCGATCACCGATTTCGGTATCTTCATTGGTCTGGACGGCGGCATCGACGGTCTGGTTCACCTGTCCGACATCTCCTGGAACGAAGTGGGCGAAGAAGCCGTTCGCCGCTTCAAGAAGGGCGACGAGCTGGACACCGTTATCCTGTCGGTTGACCCAGAGCGCGAGCGCATCTCCCTGGGTATCAAGCAACTGGAAAGCGATCCGTTCTCCGAGTACGTTCAAGAGAACGACAAAGGCGCCATCGTTAAAGGCATCGTGAAAGAAGTTGACGCTAAAGGCGCCATCATCACTCTGGCCGACGATATCGAAGCGACTCTGAAAGCCTCCGAAATCAGCCGTGACCGCGTTGAAGACGCGCGCAACGTTCTGAAAGAAGGCCAGGAAGTAGAAGCCAAGATCATCAGCGTTGACCGCAAGAGCCGTGTAATCCAGCTCTCCATCAAGTCGAAAGACGATGCTGAAGAGAAAGAAGCCATCCAAAGCTTGAAAGACAAGCCTTCGGATAGCATCGCTGCTGGTCCTACCACTCTGGGCGACCTGTTGCGTGCACAAATGGAAAAACAGAACTGAGTTCTGTCAGACCATAGAAAAAGGGCGACTTCGGTCGCCCTTTTTTGTGTCTGGGATTTGGGTTTGTCGGGTGGTTCGTGCGCGGGGTGGCTGTTCTTGAAACCAATGATCCTTCTGTGTTGTCTCTTTCTTTAATCGGATCAATCGCTTATTTGCAGCTAGTCTTTAGCTAAAGAACGATAGCCGGGCAGGGCGTCTGCCATAAGGAAGTGAATGAACAAGCTCATTGTCGCAATGGCAGTCTTGATGCTGGCGGGTTGCGGTACGAATGCCAAGACTCATGCCGTGCGTGGAGTCAGTGGCGTAGAGATAGATTGTTCGGGGTTGGGTTCTGGATGGGAGAAGTGCCGTAAGCGCGCGGACAAAGAGTGTAAGGCGGCGGGCTATAAGGTTGTAGCAAGGTCCGATGATGCCAAGGATGAGGATGAATACCCATTCGGCTTCAATCCCGCGGGGTATCTGACGCGCACCATGCTGGTTATTTGTCGCTGAGCTAGATCGCGTCGTAGTTCCTCGTAATTGGGCGGTCATTGCTGGTGAAAATATGTGAAAACCCGGGCTGTTCAAATTCCTCCGGGCATGCTAAAACCTTTGAAGCGCTTTTCCTAGCTGCTTGAAAAAGAAGGGAAAAATATGACGAAGTCGGAGTTGATCGAACGAATTGTCACCCATCAAGGGCTGCTCTCATCCAAGGATGTGGAGCTGGCTATCAAGACTATGCTTGAGCAGATGTCACAGTGCCTCGCCACAGGGGATCGGATTGAGATTCGAGGGTTTGGTAGCTTCTCCTTGCATTACCGCGCACCGCGCGTAGGTCGCAATCCAAAAACCGGCCAGTCCGTCAGCCTTGACGGCAAGTTTGTCCCGCATTTCAAGCCGGGCAAAGAGCTAAGGGATCGGGTCAATGAAGATGAAGATGAAGTTGAAGTTGAAGTTGAAGATTCTTAAGCGCTCGGCCTGGGTGCAGGAGTGCATGAAATGAAAAAAAAACTAGCTGTTTTGTTAGTTTTCCTGGTTGTTTTGGTTGTGCTCGGCTTTACACTTGAGAATCAGCAGCCTGTAGAATTGGTGTTTTTGGGGGTGCAGACCCCGCGATTACCTATTTCTCGTTTTATTATCTTGGCGTTGCTGATTGGCATGCTGGTTGGACCAGTGCTACGGACACTGCTCTTATTGCATCGTAGACGTGGAAGAGATCTGAATCAGGCTCACATGCGTTATCAATGACGTGTGATGGGTGGGAGAGGGCGGCGTCGTTCCTAATTTTGAATTTGCTGCAAATCGGGGTCGGGTTTTATCTCCTGAACAATTAAATCATGAAAAATAACGTTCAGCGCGAATTCCCTGAAGTGGGTAATCTCCTGATATAAATAAAGGGTATGGCGGTTGTATGCAAAATAATCATGGATCTCAGTCCAGTAATGATGAAATCGATCTTTATGAGATTTTTCAAGAGATCTTTTCTCAGAAAAGGCTGATTTTGTTGATAACGGTTACATGCCTTTTGGCAGCAGTTATCTATGCGTATTTGGCCAAGCCTGTTTACGAAGCTCGCGCCTTTGTTTTTCCGCCGAAACAAAGTGATATCGTTGCGCTGAATTTTGGGCGTGACAAAAAGTCTGATATGGATCCTTTTACGGTTAAAGAAGTCTACTCGGTTTATCTTCGAAACCTGCAATCTGAATCTTTGAAGCGCGAACTTTTTTTGAGTATGTATCTGCCAACTTTCACGGAGGCAGAGCAAAAACAATCCCAAGAAGTACTGTATGCGCAATTCACTTCGAAACTCTTGATTGCTCCTAGCTCCAAGGATTTACCTGATCGTTACTCGGTATCTTTCCAAGGCCATAGCGCAAGCCAGACCGCAGAATGGTTAGACATATATGTCAAGAGAGCAGGTGAGGCAGCGAAGCAGGAAATAATTCAAAATGCTCAGCGAGAAGCTCAGATTCGTGCTGGTGACCTTGAGCGGCAAATTTCGATTCGCCGAGAGAAGAGTTTGGCCATTCGCGAGGACTGGATTGTCAAGTTGAAAGAGGCTTTGCGAGTTGCGGAAGAAATCAATCTTGAAAAGCCGCTGATTATCTCGGGGAATCTTTCCGCTGAAATGTCCGGGAGTATGGAAGGGCAGCTAATTTACATGCGCGGTACAAAGGCTTTAAAGGCTGAGATAGAAAATCTTGAATCCCGTAAAATTGAAGACCCCTTCATTGACGGGCTGCGCTCCCTGGAGTCTCGCTTAGAGTATTTCAAGGGGATGAAGGTGACGCCTGAATCGATTTCTGTTTATCGCATGGATGGCGTAATATATTCGCCTGATTTTCCGATTAAACCGAATAAAGTGCTGATCTTGCTCCAAGGGCTATTTATCGGCGTCGTTTTAAGCTTGTTCATCGCATTTGTCAGGGTCTTTATCGCTAAAGGTCGTGCCAGGGCTTTGAGCTAACTTTCGGACTAGTGGTATCAGGTTAACCTGCAGTTCGGTGCTGCAGCGCGGCCTGAAATAAAGATGTTTCATGCGATGATGCCTGCTCTTCAAATCAATAATCTCTCCAATCTCTAATTCTTTTCACCCTGCTTGCTTGTGAGTGGGCCCGCGTGGCGCAATGTCTCGAGGTGAATCTGTAACTCTGGGGCGGTATGAGATCTATATTTTCTCATTGATTATCTTTGTTTTTGGCTTGTTTTTTGAGGGATTGTATGGGTCAAAGTCGTTAGCCTGCTATCCAAAAAAATCCATCTTGCCTTAATTTCAATTAACATAAGTACTCCAGTGGTCGTATAATTGGCAGCCAAAGGGCGTTATATCGACTGATAGCAGGCATACGTTACCCGCTAGGCTGCAGAGCCATAGAATTATCAAATGAGAAGAGTGCTGGCCCATGAGCAGCCCCGCCAGATGAGGAGGTGCTAGCAATGCACGTCGAAATGATGCAAGAAATGCATAGGTGGAAAAGTGATCGAGTGACCCACCGGCGCAATGCAGTTGTATGTTCCTGCGCACTTCGTTCATGCTCGCTCAGCCTCGATCCGGTCTGATAGTGAACATCGTTGCGATAACGGGGCGCGAGACACAAGAGAGTGATTGGCTCGAGGGCTGGCGATCGCTCGACCAGCGTGCGTTTGCAGTGAAAACAAAATACAGCGGCTCCGCTGGAAAGAAAGTCCTCGAGGCTGTGCTTTTTAGGCTACCTGCGCAATATGGTGCTCGGCAAAGTCAGCGTACTGAGGAGAATCCGGTATATAAGCGCTATTCACTTATACATCCTCTGACCCGATATATGGAAATATGCTCGGTGAGTTCGGGGTTGTTCGGATTTATCAAGAACTAATTCATAGGATAATTTAGGCTTTGATTATGCATCAATTAAAAGATATTAAGCTTGCCATTATCGGCTTGGGGTACGTGGGGCTGCCGTTGGCAGTAGAATTTGGCAAGCGCCGAGCTGTTGTAGGGTTTGATATTAACCAGTCGCGTATCGCCGCGCTTCAGGCAGGCCACGATTCAACGCTGGAAGTTGATAGCGAAGAGCTGAAACAAGCCGAGCACCTTCGCTTTAGTCATGATCTTGATACACTTGTAGACTGCAATGTATTCATCGTAACGGTTCCAACGCCTATCGATCAGTACAAGCAACCCGATCTCACGCCGTTGATCAAAGCTTCCGAAACCATCGGTAAAGTTTTGAAAAAAGGCGATATCGTCATTTATGAGTCCACTGTCTACCCGGGTGCAACGGAAGAGGACTGTGTACCTGTCCTTGAGCACGTCTCCGGATTGAAATTCAATGTGGACTTTTTTGCTGGTTACAGTCCTGAACGGATTAATCCTGGTGACAAAGAACATCGTGTTACCACTATCAAAAAGGTAACGGCGGGTTCAACACCTGAAGTGGCTGATCTTGTTGATGATCTGTATAACGAGATTATCACCGCGGGTACTCACAAAGCCAGCAGTATTAAAGTCGCTGAAGCTGCAAAAGTTATTGAAAATACACAGCGGGACGTCAATATCGCGCTGATTAATGAGCTGGCAATCATTTTTAATAAGATGGGAATCGACACCGAGGCGGTATTGCAGGCTGCCGGCACGAAGTGGAACTTCTTGCCATTCCGTCCGGGCTTGGTAGGTGGTCATTGTATCGGCGTTGATCCTTACTATTTGACACATAAGGCTCAAGCCGTAGGCTATCACCCTGAAATAATCCTCGCTGGCCGTCGCTTGAATGATGGAATGGGGGCCTATGTAGTATCTCAGTTGGTGAAAGCCATGTTGAAGCGCCGGATTCACGTTGACGGTGCACGTATTCTTATCATGGGGCTCACATTTAAAGAAAACTGCCCTGATCTTCGCAACACGCGTGTCGTAGATATTATTGCTGAGTTGAAAGAGCATAATATCGAAGTTGATGTATTTGATCCTTGGGCAGATAGTGCAGAGGCTCAGCATGAGTATGGAATTACGCCAATAACTCAGCCAGCGGAAAATGCTTATGATGGTATTGTCGTGGCGGTTGCTCACAACGAGTTCAAATTGTTGGGTGTAGAAAAAATCCGTTCTTTCGGCAAGCCTGAGCATGTGCTTTACGATCTGAAGTACTTGCTTGAAAGCTCTGAGTCCGATATTCGTTTGTAAATGCCGGTTCTTAATCGCCCAAGTATTAACTTGGGCTTTAACCAACATTATTTGAATCGAATTATATGACACGCTACGAAGTTTTATTAAAAGATCTACCGCTGACTCCAAAAAAATGGCTCGTTAGTGGTGTTGCCGGATTTATCGGTTCGAATTTGCTTGAGACTTTGCTCAAGCTCGATCAATTCGTAGTTGGCCTGGATAATTTTGCGACTGGTCACTTGCATAATCTTGACGAAGTCAAGCAGCAGGTAAGTCCAGAGCAGTGGTCGCGTTTCAAGTTGATAGAAGGTGATATTCGCGATCTGGATGCCTGTAATGCAGCTTGCTCCGGTGTTAACTATGTTTTGCACCAAGCGGCTCTCGGATCGGTACCTCGCTCTCTGAATGATCCAATCACCACCAATTCGACCAATATTGATGGTTTCTTGAATATTTTGGTGGCGGCGCGGGACGCAAAGGTCGAAAGCTTTACATATGCGGCAAGTAGCTCAACTTATGGTGATCATCCAGGCTTGCCAAAAGTAGAGGACGTGATTGGCAAACCATTGTCTCCCTACGCGGTCACAAAATACGTTAATGAACTTTACGCAGACGTTTTTGCTCGCTGCTATGGATTTAAGACAGTGGGCTTACGCTATTTTAATGTTTTCGGTAAGCGCCAGGATCCGGCAGGAGCATACGCAGCAGTAATACCGAAATGGACTGCTTCGATGATCAAGGGCGAAGACGTTTTCATTAATGGTGACGGTCAGACCAGCCGGGACTTCTGTTTTATCGAAAATACAGTTCAAGCAAACCTCTTGGCTGCAACGACGAAAGATGAAAAAGCGCTGAATCAGGTATACAACGTCGCAGTCAGCGGTCGTACCGATCTAAACTTGCTTTTTGCGACACTTAAATCGGAGTTGGCGCTCAATAAGGTGAATTACACGAAAGAGGCCGTTTACCGTGACTTCCGGGCTGGTGATGTTCGTCATTCGCAAGCCGATATCACCAAGATCAGTGAGCTTTTGGGCTACGCACCATCCTTCGGTATTGAGCAAGGTATCGCCAAGGCCATGCCATGGTATGTTGCTTTTTTGAAATGAATTGATATCGGCTAGAGAGTTTTTATGGCTTATCTAAGTGTCACCCAATTACAAACGATGGGTTTCAAAAAGCTTGGTAAGGATGTGAAAATCAGTGATAAGGCATGTATTTATAATGCTGAGCTCATTGAAGTGGGTGACTGTTCTCGTATTGATGACCTTTGTGTGCTTTCAGGTAACATTACTATAGGAAGTTATAATCATATTACTCCGATGTGTTTGGTTGCGGGTGGAGTTCCTGGTATTGTTTTAGAGGATTTTTGTACACTTGCATATGGTGTCAAAGTTTTTTCTCAATCTGATGATTATACGGGCGAGACGCTAGCCAACTCATTAGTTCCGCGCAAGTTTAAAAATGAAAAATTTGCGCCGGTATTGTTAAAGAAACACGTTATTGTTGGTGCAAATTCTGTTATTTTTCCAGGTGTCACCGTTGAAGAAGGTTGTTCGATTGGAGCGATGACTCTCGTTACCAAGAGTACCAGTCCTTGGGGTATATACGTCGGGTCGCCAGCAAAACGTATGAAAGACAGAAGCAATAAGCTTCTTGAGCTGGAAAAGCAGTTTTTGTCAGAAAGAAACTCATAGGTCAATTTTTTAATATAACATTAGTGTCTAAGCACGCTCTCATGATGAGTCGTAACTGTGATGGGGAAAATATGATTCCGTTTAATAAGCCTCCTTATACTGGAAATGAAGATCGGTATGTAATGGAAGCCATGCGTAGCTCTAAGATTTCCGGCGACGGTCATTATAGTGGGCTGTGCCATCAATGGTTTGAAAGCAGTACTTCCTGCTCCAAGGCGTTATTGACTCCATCGTGTACGCAAGCTTTAGAGATGGCCGCTATACTTATTGATATTCAGCCGGGTGATGAGGTCATCATGCCCAGCTATACGTTTGTCAGTACAGCCAACGCATTTGTGCTTCGTGGTGCAAAAATCGTATTCGTCGATATCCGAAAAGATACTATGAATATTGATGAAGCGCTTATTGAGTCGGCTATCACTTCGAAAACCAAAGCCATAGTGCCAGTCCATTATGCGGGCGTAGCTTGCGAAATGGACACCATCATGGATATTGCTGAGCGGCATAAACTTTTCGTTATTGAAGACGCCGCTCAGGGGCAAAACGCTACTTATAAAGGTCGCGCCCTTGGAAGTATTGGCCATCTTGGTGCATACAGCTTTCATGAGACTAAGAACTATACAAGTGGTGGCGAAGGTGGCTTGTTGCTGATCAATGATCAGCAATTTGTTGGTCGAGCAGAAATTATTCGCGAAAAAGGCACCAATCGCAGCCAGTTTTTCCGCGGTATGGTAGATAAATATAGCTGGGTGGATATCGGTAGCAGTTATCTTCCGTCCGAACTGCAGGCTGCGTTCCTCTGGGGGCAACTGGAGAGGGCGGGGGAAATCAAAAGCAATCGTTTATTAACTTGGAGCGATTATTACTCCAAGCTTGCTCCACTTGCGTCCACGGGTGCGATAAGTCTGCCTTCCGTACCCTCCGATTGTGAACATAATGCTCATATGTTTTATCTTAAGGTTGACGATCTAAATGTTCGCACCCAGTTGTTGAAGCATCTCAGTGAGCGGAAAGTTCACGCTGTGTTCCATTATGTTCCTTTGCACTCTACTGTATGTGGGGAGCGCTACAGCCGGTTTCATGGTTCTGATGTGAATACAACGAAAGAAAGCGAGCGCTTGATTCGTTTACCTATTTGGTTTGGTATTAGTGAAAGTGAAGTTGACCAGGTAGTAAATGCGGTTCAGGAGTTCTTTAGTTGAATTTTAGAACGGTTTCTGTCTATGCAGTGGGAACCTCTCTAGGAGCCTTGCTTAGCCTGTTAACCTTACCATTACTGGCGTGGCTGTTCCCTCCGGATGACGTAGGGCGCATAGCACTTTTTCAGCTTTCGCTGTCGTTGATTGTGGTGTTTTTTTCTTTTGGGCTTGATCAATCGTACGTAAGGAATTTCAACGAAGTAATTAATACAGGTCTATTAGCCAAGAGTTGTTTGGTTCCAGGTTTGTCTGCATTGTTATTATCAATAATCGTAATTTATTTTTATGCTGAGGAGTTTACTTATTGGCTCTTTGAAATTAAAAACCAGTTATTATTTCTGGTTTTTTTTGTGTCGGCTGTAATATTGTACTTTGAGCGATTTTTTTCTGTGTTTTTAAGAATGAAAGAGCTGTCATTTGCATACAGTATGACCAGGGTATTTCCCAAGCTACTGTTCTTGTTGCTTGTCTTGTGCGTGTATTTTTTTCCTGAAATGAATAATTTCACCGCTCTGGCAATTATGCAAGGTTTGAGTTGGTTGCTTGTTGTTTTAATAATGGCATTTTATCTGCGCATTGAATATCGACCTTCAGATAAAGGGATGCAAGAAAGCGTTAGTATTAAGGCTTTATTTTACTTCGGCTTTCCCTTGATGTTGAACGGCTTGGCCTTTTGGGGGCTGAGCTTTTTAGACAGGATAATGCTGAAGCAACTATCCTCGTTGTCAGAGCTGGCTGTTTATTCAATCGCATCGACCTTGGCAGGGGTGGCGATTCTTTTTCAGCAAATATTTACAACAATTTGGCATCCCATGATCTATAAGTGGGTCGCGGACGGTGTTGCTGAGGAAAAGGTTGGTGACGTGATCGAATTGGTTCAGTTCATATCATTGGTGTTAATTGCTGTTGTTGCATTATTTTCTTTTATAGTCAGCTGGCTGCTGCCAGAATCTTACGCTGCCACCCGCTTCATGCTTCCGGCATGTATGGTGCCTCCGCTGTTTATAATGATTGCCGAGGTCTCTGGAGTGGGCGTTAGCATATCCAGGAAAACTCGTTATCTGCCTATTGTTACTGTGATCAGTATGATGCTCAATCTTTTGTTGAACTACATACTTATTCCGCAGTTCGGCGCTGGAGGTGCTGCAGCGGCCAGTGCCATTGCATTCCTGCTTTATATTTTCTTGAGGGCAGAGGTGTCTAACCTGTTATGGGTGCGGTTTCCACACGGGAAATTTTTCATTTGTTCATCTTCTGTGGTCTTCGTATCCGTAGTTGTTTCCTTGTACGGTGATGATCTTGGTGTATTGCCATATTTTATGTGGCTTGGTGTATTGATTTTGAGTGCTGTTTTTTACACAAACAAATTTTTGTATTTGATCGGGCTAGTGAGAGGTCGGCTGTAAATGTTATTTGTACATGGTTCTCTGGCGATGGGTGGTATAGAAACATTCTATGTACGAATGGCGCAGGCTCGAAAAGAAAAAGGGTTGGCAACAAAAATTGTGCTTCTGTCACAAGAGTCAAAAAGTAACAAGGAATTGGTAAATCAAGCTCGGGAATGTGCAGATGTCTACTTCCTGGAAGATTTCATACAGCCGATTTTTGCGCAATCTTGGAGTATGTTTTATCAGTTGTCTCTGTTGTATCCTCTCCGAGCCGACATTGTTAAGGAAATTTTAACTTCCGTTGAGTCAGCGCATGTGTCTAACGGTTTCTGTGCACATATGGCTTTGCGGCTTGCCTCTTCAGCGGGTCGAGAACTTCCAGTTTCCATTGGTCTGTACCATTCAATGGAATTTTGTTGGGGGCGCAATTTAAACAGCTTGCCCTTTTTTGAAAAGCGTAATCGCGATTTTTTCAACGCGTTGCATCAGCAACACGCGTTGATATTTTTCAATGAAAAGATGGTTGAATTTTATTCCAGTATGACCGGTAAAGACTTCAGTCATGTGAATGTCTTTCCATTGGGAGTCATTAATCAACGGAAAGAAGTCCCACCAAAGGTTTTTAGCAATCGTCTGAAGATAGGTGCTGTTGGGCGATTGGTTGACTTTAAGACGTATAATGTTTGGATGCTTGATGTTGTCGATAAAATCAAGGCCCAAGGAGTTGAAGTCAGCTATGACATCTATGGAGAAGGTCCGCTAAAGGAAAAAATCTCTGAAAAAATTAGTGAACTAAAATTAGAAGCTGTTGTTAAGCTAAAGGGCGGCTTTAACTATTCCGAGTTTTCAAACGTTGTATCGGATTTCGATGTGTTTGTTGGTTCTGGTACCGCACTGATCGAAGCTTCCGGCTTGGGCGTTCCGTCAATCGTCGGTATAGAGAGCGTTACAGAAGCTGAAACGTACGGTTTCTTCAGCGAGATTCCTGGGTTTTCTTATAATGAAGATAATCTTTATCCTAAGAAAAATGTTATGAATCTTCTTCTGGGTTTTTATAATAGCTCAGAAGGTGAGAAGGCTTCGCTTAGCCATGCGCACGTAAAAAAATCCGAGATGTTTTCCATGGAGGCGTGTGTTGAAAATTTCGCTGAGGTGAAAACCTTTGCTGTACTAAAGTCTGCGCTAGGCAGAAGGCGGTCATGGTTATTCCGGATTTTGTACACGGCGAGTGTTGGTACTTACTCTGTACGGCTAAAGCTGGCCGGTAAAACTTTAAGTCAGGTCGTCAGTTCAGTAGAGTGATCGCGCAGTTTATCGAAATGCTTGATTCAGGTGTAATAAGTGGAAATTTTTAACGTTATAAAGTTCAAGCCCACGCCCCTTTATACTGTTGCGTCTTTTTTGCTTGCGCTTATCTTTGCCTCGGTTCTCGCATCGCTGCCCGTAGACGCATTTGTAGACCGGGATAATTACCTACTCTATGTTACCAACTCTGCAGAGCTCATAACTCGCGGATTGAACGAAGGGTTTGCTCATTTTTTTACAAATGAGCCATTTTGGCTTTTCGTCAATATGTTGTTTTCTTTGGTGTTGAGTGACCAGGAAACTGTGCGTATTATTATATTCTTCTCGGCTTTTGTAAGTTCTTATTTGATTCTGAAGATAGACAGCCGATTTTTTTTCGTGCTGTTTCTGTTTCTTCTTTTACCTCAGGTTTTAAAAAATTACGTGATTCACCTGCGGCAGGGGTTCTGTGTTTCTGTGTTTTTGTTTGGATGGTTTGCTCGTGGTAAGTACTCCCGTAACGTGCTGATACTGCTCACCCCATTTATTCATGCTTCATTTTTCTTTATAGTTGCAGTCTATTATTGCAGTATATTTTTGGGCTTTCTAAAATTTTCTTCCGGATTGCGGCTAATGTCGTTTGCCTTGGTTGGAGGCAGTGCATCGTTCTTGACGCTCGCCCTTGCCTCCAGCCTTGGGGCTCGTCAGGCGGGGGTTTATGGAGAGAATAACTTAGAGATAAGTGGTTTGGGGTTTGTTTTCTGGAGCGCGGTTGCATTTGTTTATTTCTCACAAGGTAAAGAATTCATAAAAGAAAACGGATTTCAAATAGGGATGCTGATTTTCTATCTTGCGACCTATTTCTTTCTTCCGGTCTCTGCGAGGATTTTTGAAAGTGCTCTAATTTTGATTCTGGTATCCGGACTGCGCCTGACATCCTGGCGATTGCAAGCTTATTTGTTGCTTTTTTTGTTTTATTTTGTTATGCAGTGGTATCCAAGATTCTTCCAGCCTGGACTCGGTTGGGGAGTCGAAAATTATATGTAGTTAATGAATTTTAGAATTTCAAGTTTGTATATTTTCTTCTAGTCGTCATCAAGCGGTTGAATCAGGGATACTTAGAACCAATGTGTGGCTTTTCCGGATTTTTTACACCAACAGCGAATGCTTCCAGCTCCATAGATTTGCTCAAAAAAATGGGCGATGCGCTTTTGCACAGAGGACCTGATGATCATGGTGAGTGGCTGGGGGCGGAGGGTTGTATCGGCCTCTCGCATCGCCGACTTGCCATTGTCGACATCTCGGCTGCAGGTCATCAGCCAATGCCTTCCAAATGCGGACGCTATGTCATCGCTTTTAATGGTGAGATCTATAACCATCTGGATTTGCGCGAGCAACTGATTGCTGAGGGATGGACAGAAGCCTGGAATGGTCATTCCGACACTGAAACCCTGCTTGCCTGTTTTACGCGTTGGGGAGTTGAAAAGACACTTGCCGCAACAGTGGGCATGTTCGCCATCGCTCTGTGGGATCTGCAAAGTCGCACGCTCACCTTGGCGCGTGATCGACTCGGGGAAAAACCACTCTATTGGGGATGGCAAGGTGATGTACTGTTATTCGGTTCCGAGCTCAAGTCGCTAAAAGTGCATCCGTCGTTCAAGGCGGAAATTAATCGTGACGCCATTTCTTTGTTTATGCGCCATAACTATATTCCAGCGCCATTGAGCATTTATCAAGGAATACAAAAGCTGCTGCCGGGACACTATGTCAGTATAAAAGTTGACGATATCCCTAATAGTTGCCTGCCGCTTGCTTATTGGAAGCTCAACGACGCTATCAATAACGGATTACAAAATCGGTTTGCAGGTTCCGATACCGAGGCGATCAGTGCTTTAGAGCAGCAGTTAAACAAAAGCATTCAAGGGCAGATGCTTTCTGATGTGCCGCTCGGTGCTTTTTTAAGTGGCGGAGTGGATAGCAGTACAATTGTCTCGCTAATGCAGGCCCAAAGTAATCGGCCTATCAAAACGTTTACTATCGGTTTTAATGAGCCGGGTTATAATGAGGCAGAGCACGCGTTGGCCGTGTCAAAGCATTTGCGCACGGAACATTCGGAAATCTATGTCAGTTCTAATGACGCATTGTCGTTAATTCCAAAGTTGCCACGTATTTATTGTGAACCATTCGCTGATAGTTCGCAAATACCTACCTTTCTGGTCAGTCAAATGGCTCGGGAGCATGTGACGGTATCTTTAAGTGGCGATGCTGGTGATGAACTTTTTGGTGGTTATAACACTTATCAAATGTCACCCAAAATTTGGAACAAGCTGAGCAAGGCACCGCTTCCGTTGCGTCAGGGTCTTCAAACATTGCTGGCAGCTGGACCTCTGCCGGAAAAGCTAAAGAAGTTGTCCAATGTTGTTTCCTCAACAAGCTGCGAAGACTTTTATCGCCGTTTGATCAGCCATTGGCAAAATCCCGATGAGCTTGTTTTAGGAGGGCATGAACCGATGACTCTTCTGAATAACAGCAGCGACTGGCCTGCCACTGATAGTTACCAGAATTGGATGATGGCTATCGATTCCGCGACTTATATGGTCGACGATATCCTTGTCAAGGTTGATCGCGCGGCGATGGCTAACAGTCTCGAGACGCGCGTTCCCATGCTCGACCATCGGGTTGTAGAGTTCGCCTGGACGGTCCCTTTGCATATGAAGATTCGCGACGGGAAAGGAAAGTGGATTCTTCGCGAGGTGCTATATCGTCATGTGCCTCGAGAGTTGATCGAACGCCCGAAAAAGGGTTTTTCAATTCCGGTTGGTGCCTGGCTTCGAGGGCCGCTGAAGGATTGGGCCGAGACTTTACTTGAAGAGGCCCGATTGAGGAATGAGGGTTTCTTCAACGTTCTAATGGTTAGAAAAATCTGGTCAGAACACCAGAAAGGCAGGGTGGATCATTCCACCAAGCTTTGGAGCATTTTGATGTTCCAAGCCTGGTATGAGGTACAGGCTTAATGAGAGTGGTGCATGTAATCATAGGCTTGAATGTTGGTGGGGCAGAACTGATGCTCCAGCGACTGGTCGGGTCTTTCCGTGATGATGCTGCGCAGGAGCATTTTGTTATATCCCTCACTGATCTTGGAAAAGTTGGTCCATTGCTTCAAAAACAGGGTATCAACGTCAGCACGATGGGAATGCGTGGGGTATATGACATCCCTAAAGTAATGTATAAGCTTTATCGCTTCTTTCGCCAGAAGCAGCCGGACATCGTGCAAACCTGGATGTATCACGCCGATCTGATTGGAGGGGTGGCGGCGCGTTTAGCGGGTATTCGAAGTGTAATTTGGGGGATTCGAACGACCGATGTGGGCGGCGGCGTCAGTCGCGTAACAGGGCTGATAAGGAAAGTGTGCGCTGCTCTTTCGAGCAAAGTCCCTAGAGTCATTGTGTGCGCTGCGGAAGCTTCTCGCAAAGCTCATGTGAATATTGGCTATGACAATAGCAAGATGATCGTTATTCCGAATGGATTTCATCCAGAGGCGCTAACGGCCACCACAGAAGAGCGAAATGCTATTCGCGCCGCAGCGCTTTTTGCGCCTGGCGATTTAGTTGTCGGAAGTCTCGGTAGATACAATCCCGACAAAGACCATGAGAATTTCGTAAGAGCGGCACTGCTGTTATGCGCCGACAGTCCGAATGTCAAGTTTTTGCTGGTCGGGCGCGACCTGAATCGTGACAATAAGACGTTAGTCTCGCTGATAGAGGCGGCCGGCTACTCTGAGCGTTTTGTATTGCTTGGTGAGAGACGTGATGTTGCAGCCTGTCTGAAGGCAATGGATATCTTTTGTCTGCACTCCCGTACGGAAGGCTTCCCCAATGTTTTGGGGGAGGCCATGACTGTCGGGCTGCCTTGCGTAGCAACCCATGTAGGTGATGCGGCGTTCTTGCTCGGTGACGCAGGTATCGTAGTGGAGCCTGAAAACTACGAGGCATTGGCGGAAGGATTACGTCGGCTTATCGCCTTGAATCACAACGAGCGCGTTGCGTTGGGTGACAAGGCTCGTCAAAGAGTTCACGACAATTTCACGATGGACTGTGCGAAGGCGCGCTTCACCACAGTGTATGAGCAAATTAGCGCAAGCAAGGAATTTCATTGATGTGTGGGTTCACCGGTTTTTTCAGTGCGCATTTAGATTTTGAGTTGGAACCCATCATCACGAAGATGAACGATGCGATCACCCACCGCGGTCCAGATGACTCTGGCGTTTGGGTAGATCCCTCGGTTGGATTAGCATTGGGGCACCGTCGACTTGCCATTGTCGATCTTTCCCCGGCCGGGCATCAGCCTATGCATTCGATCAACGGACGTTATGTCATCGTTTTCAATGGTGAGATCTACAACCACCATGAGCTCCGGGAGCGGTTGGTCGAAGACGGTTGTGAGTTGGAGTTGCGTGGACATTCCGATACCGAGGTGTTACTGAATTGTCTGATATTCTGGGGAGTGGAGAAGACTCTCAAGGCCGCTGTCGGGATGTTTGCTTTTGCATTCTGGGACAAGCAACAGAGCCTTTTGACGCTGGCTCGAGATCGATTGGGGGAGAAACCGCTTTACTATGGATGGCAGAATAATTCGCTGCTGTTTGCCTCCGAACTGAAAGCACTCAAATCCTTTCCGGATTTCAGCGGTGAGGTCGATCGCGATGCGTTGACGCTTTACTTGCGTCACAACTGCGTTCCTGCTCCCTACAGTATTTACAAAGGGATTTACAAATTGCCTGCCGGCGGTTATCTGAGCTTGTCTCTAGATAACATATCGACTGCAAAGAACACTCAGGTAAAAACGTACTGGAGTGTTAATGAGGTTGTAAAAAACGGCATAGCGCAGCCATTTACCGGCACGCCGCAAGAGGCTGTTGATCTCCTGGAAGCGCAACTGTCGAAGAGTATCGGTCAACAGATGCTCGCAGACGTTCCGCTAGGAGCATTCCTTAGCGGTGGTGTAGACAGCAGCACTATCGTTGCCCTGATGCAGGCGCAGAGCAGCCGCCCAATCAAGACCTTCACCATTGGCTTTGACGAGGGTGGTTATGATGAGGCCGTTCATGCGAAAGCCGTCGCGAAGCATCTAGGCACCGATCACTCTGAGTTGTATGTGCGCCCAGAGGACGCGCTCGCAGTGATTTCTCGCTTGTCGTCCATGTACTGCGAGCCGTTCGGAGACAGTTCCCAGATCCCGACCTTCCTTGTCAGCCAGATGGCAGAGCAACAAGTAAAGGTCGTTCTGAGCGGTGACGCGGGTGACGAGTTGTTCGGGGGTTACAACCGATATCTGGTTGCACGCGAAGTCTGGGGACGGATGAATCGTCTACCCCGGATTTTGCGTGTTTGCGGAGCAACCCTGTTGCGTTCACTGAAGCCGTCCACTTGGGACAGGCTATATGGCATGGCAAAGCCCTTACTTCCAAAGCGTTTCCAACTGACCACACCGGGTGATAAAGCGCATAAGTTGGCAGGGGTCTTGGCGTTGTCGAACGGTGAAGCGTTCTATCGCCAGTTGAACAGTCATTGGTCGGATCCCGTCAGTGTGGTTAAAGGCGGTCGGGAGCCGAAGAATCTTTTTACCGATTCCGAGAACTGGCCGCAGACCGATAATTTCGAACATTGGATGATGGCCATGGATGCCCGGGGTTATATGTCAGATGACATCCTGGTCAAGGTGGATAGAGCGTCGATGGCGGTCAGCCTGGAGACCCGAGTTCCGATGCTGGATCACCGGGTGTTCGAACTCGCTTGGCGGATGCCGATCAATCTTAAAATTCGCGAGGGCCAAGGGAAGTGGCTGTTGCGGCAGGTGCTTTACCGTCATGTACCCAAAGAGCTTATCGAGCGTCCAAAGCAAGGTTTCGGTATTCCGCTGGACAGCTGGTTGCGCGGGCCTTTGCGAGAATGGGCTGAAATGCTTCTTGCGGAACAAAGGCTCGTGAAGGATGGCTACTTCAAGCCCGAGCCTATTCGAAAGATGTGGGAAGAACATCTTGAAGGCAAGCGCAACTGGCAGCATCACCTATGGAGTGTGTTGATGTTTCAATCCTGGTTGGATGAGCAGTAATGGCACGGACTTTCTTGATGATAGTCAATGACCCAGGCTTCTTCGTATCCCATCGTATGGCCGTGGCCGAAGGCGCGCAAAGCGCCGGCTATGAGGTTCATGTTGCCAGTATGGAAGGGGATGCGGTGAAGACGATCACTGAGCGTGGCTTCGTGCATCATGTTTTGCCTTTGTCCCGCAGCGGGAGTAATCCGCTGCGCGAGTTTCTGACGCTGTTCGCGATATGGCGCTTACTCTGGCAAATCAGGCCGCAGGTACTGCATCTGGTCACCATCAAACCGGTCATTTACGGTGGTATTGCCGCGCGCCTGGCGCCTGTGAAAAGTGTTGTTGCCGCAGTGTCTGGATTGGGTTTTGTCTTTCTGTCCAAAGGCCTCAAGGCCTCTGTTTTGCGCACTGTTGTCCGCACGTTCTATCGATTGGCGCTGGGCAAGAAGAACCTACGCGTGATTTTCCAGAATCCGGATGATCGCGATTTGCTGATTCGAATGGGCGCCCTGGATCGTGCAAAGGCGGAGATGATTCGCGGTTCCGGAGTGAGTCTGGAGCATTATGCGTTTGAGCCAGAGATCGAAACCGACACGCCGGTTGTCAGCTTGGCGGCGCGCCTGCTACGTGACAAGGGTGTTGTCGAGTTTGTCGAAGCGGCGCGTCTTCTCAAGGCACGGGGTGTCAATGCCCGATTCCAGCTGATCGGGGACGTTGATCCCGGTAATCCCGCCACGATCACTGAGGCGCAAATGCTGGCCTGGCGAGAAGAAGATATGGTTGAGCTGCTGGGGTACCGCCAGGATATTTCGACGCTTTTCGCGGCGGCGCATATTGTGGTCTTGCCTTCCTATCGCGAAGGGTTGCCGAAAGTGCTGGTCGAAGCGGCTGCCTGCGGGAGAGCGGTCGTGACCACTGATGTTCCTGGCTGCCGAGATGCAATCGAGCGTGACATTACAGGTCTGCTGGTTCCTGTTAAGGACTCAGTTGCCCTGGCCGATGCGCTGCAGCGATTGATTGAGGACACGCCGATGCGCCAACGCATGGGGGCGGCGGGACGGCGTCTGGCCCAGGAAGCATTCGATCTGGGCAAGGTGGTGCAGCAGCATCTGGATATTTATCGGAAGCTGGAGGCCGCCTCCCGATGAGCGATAAAATTCTAGTAACCGGTGCTACCGGATTCGTCGGCAGTGCCTTGGTCGAGCGTCTGCTGAGTCAAAAGCATCAGGTTGTCGCGCTTGTCCGACAACGTAACGCCAGTGTTGCGTCGCAAGTGCAAATCTCGGTAATGCCCGAGCAAGGTGCCGACCTTTCGAGTGTGCCTTTTGACGACGTCGTAGCCGTTGTTCATTGCGCAGCTCGAGTGCACGTCATGAATGACACCTCAGTCGATCCTTTGGCGGAATTTCGTGCCGTCAACGTTGATTTGACTTTGGATCTGGCGCGGCGAGCTGCGGCGGCAGGTGTGCGACGTTTCATTTTTGTCAGTTCTATCAAGGTCAATGGTGAAGCGACTGCTCCAGGCTCGCCCTTTAAGTCTGACGATGTGCCGGCGCCTCTGGACCCCTACGGTATTTCCAAGATGGAGGCCGAACAGGGTTTGATGCGCTTGTCGCAAGAGACCGGGATTGAAGTCGTGATTATTCGCCCCGTTCTGATTTACGGACCGGGCGTGAAGGCCAACTTCAGGAGCATGATGAGTTGGCTCGACAAGGGCATTCCTTTGCCGTTTGGTGCGATTCGCAATAAGCGCAGTCTGGTGTCACTGGATAATCTTGTCGATCTGATCATGACGTGCCTGGATCACCCCGCGGCCGCCAATCAGACGTTCATGGTCAGCGACGGTGAAGATGTTTCCACCACCGAACTGCTCAGCCGAATGGCTGGAGCACTCGGAAAGCCGGCCCGGTTGATACCTGTTCCGGCTGTGCTCATGAATATTACTGCGACGCTTCTCGGCAGAGCGGATATCGCGCAGCGACTCAACGGCTCTCTTCAAGTGGATATCAACAAGACCCGTGAAGTGCTGGGGTGGTCTCCGATCAAGAGTCTGGATGAAGGTCTGGCCAAGACCGCGAACGACTTTAGAACAAAGTCAAAATGAGTTTGATGCCAATGCTCTGTGGATCAGGGCGGGCGAAATGGAGTTGTTGATGACTGTCCTGCTTGGGTTGACGCTTACTGTCTTGTTGATGACGTTGGTTTTGACAGGGTTCTTGCGACGCTACGCGTTGAGTCGCAGCCTGATTGATATCCCGAACGCGCGAAGTTCACATTCGGTTCCTACCCCCAGAGGCGGAGGCGTTGCCATTGTGTTGAGTTTTCTGGCGGCCCTGCCTTTATCCGCAGGGGCGGATGGTTTGTCGTGGACGGTGACCATTGCGCTCTTTGGTGCAGGCGCCGGTGTCGCTGTACTGGGATTTCTCGACGATCATGGGCACATCGCTGCGCGTTGGCGGTTACTCGGGCACTTCACCGCAGCCGCTTGGGTGCTTTACTGGTTGGGGGGGCTGCCGGCCATTGATCTGTTAGGGTTTACGGTCAATCTTGGCTGGTTGGGATCCGCGCTGGCCGCCGTTTATCTGGTCTGGATGCTCAATCTTTACAACTTCATGGATGGCATCGATGGTATCGCCAGTGTCGAAGCGCTGTGTGCGTGCCTCGGTGCGAGCCTGATCTACTGGTACTCCGGATTTGCCGACTTGGCATGGGCGCCCTTGCTCCTGGCGTCGGCTGTGCTTGGCTTTCTCTACTGGAACTTCCCGCCTGCGCGCATTTTCATGGGGGATGCAGGGAGTGGTTTTCTCGGTATCATGCTCGGTGCTTTGTCGCTTCAGGCGGCCTGGGCGGCGCCCAAGTTTCTCTGGGTATGGCTGATCCTGCTGGGAGTGTTCGTGGTTGATGCAACGTTTACGCTTGTTCGACGTTTGTTGCGGGGCGACAAAGTCTACGAAGCCCATCGCAGTCACGCCTATCAGTTCGCATCGCGCCGCTATGGCAAGCATCTCCCTGTCACGTTGGCCGTGGGACTGATCAATATAGTGTGGCTGCTACCGATAGGGTTCAGCGTTGCAGTGCTAGGCTTGGATGGGCTGGCCGGGCTTGTTTTGGCGTACGTGCCTCTGGTTTTTCTCGCCATCAAGTTCAAGGCGGGTGTGTTGGAGTAACCGCACTGGGCTGTGCGCTTTTCGCGGCAGAGCGTGCGAGTCCAGAAATTCTAGCGCGCGAATATTTGTTTTTTGTTTCAGGAGCTGAAAGGTGTTCAACGAGGTTATGGATAAGATAAAAGCTTTTTTGTTGAACCTTCCGCGTCGACAGAAACGAATTTTGCAGGTGGTAACCGATATCCTTCTGGTTTGGTTCGCCTTGTGGATGTCATTTGTCGTGCGCCTGGGAATCGACGAAATGGTCAATCCCTTTACACATCACCTCTGGTTGTTCATCAGTGCGCCTGTCGTTGCAATTCCGCTGTTCATACGCTTTGGAATGTACCGCGCGGTAATGCGCTATTTCGGTAATGACGCACTCATTGCCATTATCAAGGCTGTCAGTCTGTCCTCTTTGATCCTGGGCGTTGTTGTCTATTGGTACAGCAATCACCAGAACGTTGTTCCGCGCTCGATCATTTTCAATTATTGGTGGCTCAGTCTCATCATGATTGGTGGATTGCGGTTGGCAATGCGTCAGTACTTTCTGGGCGACTGGTTCTCCGCCGCTCAGCATGTACCTTTTACCAGTCGGGACAACGGCCTGCCGAAAGTTGCGATCTATGGCGCCGGTGCAGCCGGCAACCAGCTGGTTGCTGCATTGCGCATGGGCAGAGCCATGCGTCCGGTGGCGTTCATTGACGACGACAGCAGCATTGCCGATCGCGTCATTTCCGGATTGCAGGTGTATAAGCCAAAACATATACAGCAGATGATCGACGCGACGGGCGCTCAGGAAATCCTGCTGGCGGTGCCTTCTTCCTCTCGCGCTCGACGCCGGGAAATCCTCGGATTGCTGGAGAGCTATCCATTACATGTAAGAAGTGTTCCCGGGTTCATGGACCTGGCCAGCGGTCGTGTGAAAGTCGATGATATTCAGGAAGTCGATATCGCCGATCTGCTGGGGCGGGACGCTGTGCCTGCCCAAGAGGATTTGCTAGAGCATTGCATCCAGTCTCAGACGGTTCTTGTAACCGGCGCCGGTGGATCGATTGGTTCTGAACTATGTCGGCAGATTCTGGCATTACGGCCTACGACTCTCTTACTTTTCGAACATAGCGAGTTCAACCTCTACAGCATTTTGTCCGAGTTGGAACAGCGAGTGACCCGCGAGTCCTCGTCGGTTCGGGTGATACCTATACTGGGTTCTGTTCGTAACCAGGAGAAGTTGCTGGAAATAATGCGTACCTGGCGGGTAGACACTGTTTATCACGCCGCAGCGTATAAGCATGTGCCAATGGTGGAGCACAATATTGCAGAGGGCGTCCTGAATAACGTCATCGGCACGCTTCACACCGCGCAGGCCGCATTGCAATCCGGCGTTGCCAACTTCGTATTGATCTCTACAGACAAGGCAGTACGTCCGACGAATGTCATGGGCAGTACCAAGCGTTTGGCCGAATTGACATTGCAGGCTCTAAGCAGGGAAGTCGCTCCGGTTCTTTTCGGTGACAATTCCAATGTTTCCCGGGTCAACAAGACCCGCTTTACGATGGTGCGTTTTGGTAATGTTCTGGGCTCTTCCGGATCGGTGATTCCGCTTTTCCACAAGCAGATCAAATCCGGTGGGCCGTTGACGGTCACCCACCCGAAAATCACTCGTTACTTCATGACCATCCCGGAGGCGGCACAACTCGTGATCCAAGCGGGGTCAATGGGCCAGGGCGGTGATGTATTTGTCCTGGATATGGGCGAGCCGGTAAAAATCGTTGAACTCGCGGAAAAAATGATTCATCTGTCCGGATTAAGTGTGCGCTCGGAGAAAAACCCGCATGGCGACATTGCTATAGAGTTTACCGGGCTGCGTCCCGGCGAAAAGCTCTACGAGGAGCTATTGATAGGCGACAACGTCTCCGCCACCCAGCACCCGATGATCATGACCGCCAATGAGGACTACTTGTCTTGGGATACTCTTAAAAGTCGACTGATTGACCTGCTCGCTGCAGTTGAGCATGACGATTACGCACGTGTTCGCCAGTTGCTGCGCGAAACGGTGAGCGGGTATACCCCGGACGGTGAGATTGTCGACTGGATCTATCAGCAGCGCCGTCTAGAGCCTTAACTGTCTCATATCCTGTAATAGTTGCAGTTTTGACTCCAGCCGGAGATGGCCTAGATTTGGGTCAGCAGCGTTAGGAAATGCTGCTTTCCCAATGGATGTCATGGAGCTGCACTTATGCGTATCGGTTGTTTCTATTCTTTGGTTTTCGCCCTGCTCACCAGTGTTTCGATTGCCACGATTGCGGGCCCCGTCGTCAGCTCGGATCTAAGCCAGACCTCTTCGGCGATGGATACACCCGTCATGTCGGCGAGTCAGAAAATAGATCTCAATGAGGCTGACGTGCCTACCTTGCAAAAGGAACTGGCAGGCGTGGGCGAGGCCAAGGCGAAAGCGATTGTTGCCTATCGTGAAACAAACGGGCCGTTTGCATCCGTGGATGAATTACTGGAAGTGAAAGGCATCGGAAAAGCGATACTGGATCGCAATCGCGACAAGCTGGAAGTGAACTAAGCTGATTGTTCAACGCCAAGGGGCCGGTCATTGACCGGCCTTTCTGTTTTCGGGGGGCAGAGATTCGATTGTTGCTTATCGTGACAGTAATGGGCCTTTTTCGTCCGTAGACGAGCTGCTGGAAGTGAAGGGGATAGGCAAGGCGATTCTGGATAAGAACCGCGAGAAGCTGGAAGTGAACTAAGCTTTAGATAAACGCCCAAGAGGCCGGTCATTGACCGGCCTTTTTGCATTTTGGCGTTAAGGACGGCGGCTTGCCTTCTATCGGCATGTAAAAAATTACGGCTATCATATTGTCTTTGGATTATGCCTATAATAATTCCTGAGTCTGCCAAAGCAGACGCTCATCTTCCAATCGCATCCTCCCAGGAGCACGCTCATGAATTCTGTCCAGACCCAAGGAACCGCCCTCGTCACCGGAGCCTCCTCCGGAATCGGCGCCATCTACGCTGAGCGGTTGGCGGCGCGTGGTTTTGATCTGTTGCTGGTCGCTCGCGACGAGGAACGCTTGCAGGCAGCGGCGAGCAAGTTGCGCGCCGAGCATGGTGTCCAGGTCGAAGTGCTCAAGGCAGACCTCACACAAAAAGATGACGTTCTGAAGATTGAGCAGCGTCTGCGCAGCGATTCGAGTATCAGCCTGCTGCTCAACAACGCCGGTGTCGCAGCAGAAGGTCTATTGGCCAATTCCGACATGGACCAGATGGAAAAGCTGATCCAGCTCAACGTCACCACCGTCACGCGCCTGGCATCGGCAGCGGCCGCCGCTTTCGCAAAGGCTGGCCGTGGCACGATCATCAATATCGCCTCGGTAGTGGCGTTGTTTCCTGAGCGATTCAACGCGACTTACAGCGCGAGCAAGGCTTATGTGTTAAGTCTGACGCAGTCGTTGAACGCGGAACTGGACGGTACCGGGGTCAAGGTCCAGGCCGTGTTGCCAGGCGTAACACGCACTGAAATCTGGGAGCGCTCCGGTATCGACGCTACTCAGATTCCCGCAGACATGGTGATGGAAGCCGGGGAGATGGTCGATGCGGCATTGTCCGGTCTGGACCAGGGTGAGTTGATCACCATTCCATCGTTGCCGAACGCCTCCGAGTGGGATGACTTTGTAAAAGCCCGCCTGGTCATGGCCCCGAATCTTTCCAAAAGTACGGCCGCCACGCGTTACAAGTGAGGCGTCTTCAATCGGCTTGAGGTAATTGCGGTATGAGTAATCGTCGAGTGGTTGTAACGGGCATGGGCCTGGTGTCCCCGCTGGGTAGCGATGTCGAGGTGGTCTGGGGGCGCCTGTTGGCTGGACGCTCCGGGTTGCGTCAGTTGCCTGACGAAGTGGTCGCTGATCTGCCGGCCAAGGTCGGCGGCGCGGTGCTCTCCATGACGGAAGATCCCGAGGCGGGTTTCGACCCGGACCGGGCGACGCCGCCCAAAGAGCAGAAAAAAATGGACCGCTTCATTATGTTTGCCATGGAGGCCGCACGCCAGGCGGTGGAGCAGTCCGGTTGGCAAGCGCAAGACGCTAATGCTCAGGAGCGCACCGCGACGATTATCGGCTCGGGCGTGGGTGGTTTCGGCGCAATTGCCGATGCGGTCCGTACGACCGACAGCCGCGGTCCGCGACGTTTGTCGCCATTTACCATTCCTTCCTTTCTGGTCAACCTCGCGGCCGGTCATGTGTCGATCCAGCATGGTTTCAAAGGCCCGCTGGGTGCTCCGGTGACAGCGTGCGCGGCCGGGGTCCAGGCGATTGGCGATGCGGCGCGGCTGATTCGTTGTGGTGAGGCGGATATCGCCGTGTGCGGGGGCGCGGAAGCCGCGATCGATCGGGTCAGCCTCGCCGGCTTCGCGGCTGCGCGTGCCTTGTCCAGTGGTTATAACGACACCCCGGAGCGTGCCTCTCGGCCATTCGACAGTGGTCGTGATGGTTTCGTGATGGGGGAAGGTGCTGGCCTTCTGGTGATCGAATCGCTTGAACATGCCCTTGCCCGTGGGGCTCAGCCCTTGGCCGAACTGGTCGGATACGGCACCAGTGCCGATGCCTATCACCTGACTGCCGGCCCCGAAGATGGCAGCGGCGCGCGTCGGGCAATGTCGCTGGCCCTGGCCCAGGCGGGCATTTCTGCCGCACAGGTGCAGCATCTCAACGCTCACGCCACCTCGACCCCGGTTGGGGACCTTGGAGAATTGGCGGCCATCAAGTCATTGTTCGGTTCGGACAACAAGATCGCGGTGACATCGACCAAGTCCGCCACCGGGCATTTGCTGGGGGCGGCGGGCGGGATTGAGGCGATCTTCACGCTGTTGGCGATCCGCGATCAAGTCGTGCCGCCCACCCTCAATTTCGAAAACCCGGACCCGGCGGCGCAAGGCGTGGACATCGTCCACGGTCAGGCGCGGCCGATGGCGATCGAATATGCACTGTCCAATGGCTTCGGGTTTGGCGGGGTCAATGCCAGCGTGCTCTTCAAACGCTGGCAGGATTAATCCCAGGGCTGTTTGAGAAATTCGCGTGTCACGTCGAGAATCCGCTGGGCCATCTCCTGATTCTCGACACTGCGCGACAGCAACAACGCCCCGACCAGGGCCGACATAATGAAGATGCTGCGGTCGGCGGCATCTTCGCCTTCAAGCGTGCCCTGCACTTGTTCCAGCCTCGAATTGAGCACCACGTCAGAGGTCGGACTGGGTTGTCCGCGCAAGCCAAGCTCCGAGGACATGGTCGGCAGCGGGCAACCCTGATCGGGTGACGTCTGGTGCCATTCAGACAGATAGGTGTCGATGAATGCTTCCAGCGGGTGCTCCTGCGCGAACAGCTCGGCGCAGATGGCGTCGCACTGTTCGCCGGCGGCCTGCAGGGCCTTTTCCACCAGTTCGTCCTTGGACTTGAAATGCGAGTAGAACCCGCCGTGGGTCAGCCCCAGCGCTTTCATCAGGGGTTGCAGGCCGGTCGCGCCAATACCGTCGCGGCGAAATCGCGCCGATGCTTCCTTGATGATGCGTTGATGGGTCTGGGCTTTATGGTCCTGCGAGTAACGCATCTGAAATCTCCGCAACAATGCGCCATCTTAACCAATGAAAATGGGATGGTGACTGTACTTCTACTTCTAAAAAGCATGCAGATGCGACCAACTTCGTCCTGCCGCATCGATTCAGCTGGCACGAATAGTGATTACTTGTCAGCTGACGATTGTTGAACAATCACGAGGCGATGAGCATGAACAGTGGACTGTCCCTGGCCGATCACATCACATTGGAGTTGCGCGCCGACATCATAGGCGGTCGCCTGCTGCCTGGTATGGCGCTGGTGGAAAACGAATTGGTGTTTGCCTACAACGCCTCCCGTAACACCATTCGTGAAGCGTTGCACCGCCTGGGGCAGGATGGACTGACTCGTTACGTGCGCAACAAGGGCGTGATGGTGCGCAGGCTGGGTCAGGATGATGTTCGGGATTTGTTCAAGGTCCGGCGTACCCTGGAACTGCAAGCCATCAGCGTGAGCCCGCCATTGCGCGATGATCAATCGGGCCGGATGCTCGAGGCGCTGGAGGCCACCGAGCTGGCCCGGGAACGCGAGGACTGGCGCGCCGTCGGCACCCACAGCCTGGCGTTTCATCAACACATCGTCGGGTTGCTGCGCAGCCCATTGTTCGATGAGTTTTTCACCAACGTTGTTGCGCAACTGCGCCTGGCGTTCTGCGCCGCGCCCGATGAATCACGTTTTCAGGCGCCCTGGCTGGCTCGCGACCGGCAGATCCATGACTTTCTCGCTGAGGGCGACAAGCGCGCCGCCGCAGACGCCATGAGCGCTTACCTCGATGACTCTGAACACCTTCTGTTGCGAATGCTTGCCCCAACCCCCCATCACTGATCGAGGATGTGTGTCATGTACAAAGACTATCCGGCGGCCTATCAAGTCAGCAAAGGCTCGGCCTTGCAGGTGGACAAAGCCTTCTACGAACGGATTCGCGACACCAGGGAAGGCCGCACGCTGATCGAGCAGTTTGAAGTGCCGATCCGCACCGGTCGCGCCTGGAACGTGCCGGCCGGGCACGTGTTTCGTGTGACCACGCCGGTCGGCCCGCAAGTCGGCGACTTCAATGTCTGGAACGCCAACGACCCGCGCGAGCGTTTGTGGGCGGCGCGGACCCGGCAACTGCAGGGCGCCCATGTCAGCACCCATGACCGGCTCTGGTCGAACCTGCCTTTTTTACGACCGCTGGTGACCATCACCGACGACAGCCTGGCCGATTACGGCATCGATGAACATGGGGGGCGTTTGCACGATTTGCTGGGTACGCGCTGCGATCCCTATGTGAACAAAATGCTCACCGGCGAGGACTTCCATCATCACTGCCACTCCAACCTGACGCGCGCCGTGTTGCCCCATGGCCTGACCGAGTTCGACGTGCATGACGTGCTGAACATTTTCCAGTGTACGGGCCTGAACCACGACGACATGTACTTCATGAAGGCCTGTCCGGCGCAGAAGGGCGATTACCTGGAGTTCTTTGCCGAGATCGATCTGCTGTGTGCGCTGTCGACCTGTCCGGGAGGGGACCTGTCACTGGCCATGTGGGGGCCGGATGCGCAGGATCCGCTCAGCGTCTGTCGCCCGCTGGGCGTGGAGATTTATCGGTTGGAGGATTCATTGCTCGAGGGCTGGAGCCAGCCTGAACGTGCTGCGTATAAAGGGCTGCATGGCTTGCACATCGCCAAGGCCGACTGGGAAAAATAATCGGACGTAGGAGCGAGGCTTGCCCGCGAAGGCGTCCCTGAGATCGCCTTCGCGGGCAAGCCTCGCTCCTACAGAAGCTGTTCAGCAGTTTTTTAGCGGTCCTGCGCATCCTTGGCGTCCGCTTCCGCGTTGCGTTCCGCGACACGTTTACGTTGCTCTTCGGTCAGTTCGACCTTGTTGGCAGTGTCACGCAGCATCATCAAACCACCAACGATCGAGCCGATTGCAACGACCAGAATCAACCAGGCATACCAGGGCATAGGGCTCTCCTTGAGGGCAGGCCGATTGGCGGGTTTCGCCAATCGATCGTGCATACCACTTTGAGCGATTTCATATCGCGGTGGTTCCATTCTATGCCTGATCTGTCGGTAACACCTGAGACCATTCAGAGTCCGGTCAACATCGCGTCGGCCGGTGCATCCGCGCGCAATTGCGCGGTGAGCATGAAGTACACGAAGCCCACCGCCATGAAGCCGAGGAAGATCAAGCCGATCAACGTGTTGAACCAGGCCATCGCCACCAGGCACACCACCGCCAGGATCAACGCAATCATCGGCACCAGCGGGTAGCACGGCGCGCGGAAGGTGCGCTCCAGGTTCGGTTCGGTTTTACGCAACTTGAACAGGCTGAGCATGCTCATGATGTACATCACGATTGCGCCGAACACCGCCATGGTGATCATCGCCGCGGTCAGCGTCATGCCACCGAGATTGATCAAACCATCGCTGTAGATCGCCGCGATACCGATTACGCCGCCGGCAACGATCGCCCGATGGGGTGTCTGGAAGCGCGACAGTTTGGCCAGCGACGCCGGAAGGTAACCGGCGCGGGCGAGGGCGAAGAACTGCCGCGAGTAGCCGAGGATGATCCCATGGAAACTCGCCACCAGGCCGAACAGGCCGATCCACACCAGCATGTGCAACCAGCCCGAGCTTTCACCGACCACGGTTTTCATGGCTTGTGGCAGCGGGTCGTTGATGTTCGACAGGGTGCGCCAGTCGCCGACGCCGCCGGCAAAGAACATCACGCCCATGGCCAGCAATACCAGGGTCAGGATGCCGCTGATGTAGGCCTTGGGAATCGTGCGTTTCGGATCCTTGGCTTCTTCGGCGGCCATCGCTGCGCCTTCAATGGCGAGGAAGAACCAGATGGCGAAAGGAATCGCCGCGAACATCCCGGCAATCGCCGGCGCCCCGAACACATCGGAACCGGCCCAGCCATTGAGCGCAAAGTTGCTGAAACTGAACGCCGGAGCGACCACGCCCATGAACACCAGCAGTTCCGCCACGGCCAATACACAGACAATCAACTCGAAGGTGGCGGCCAGTTTCACGCCGAGAATGTTCAGGCCCATGAACACGATGTAGGCGCCGACCGCTGCGTGCTTCGGGTCGAGGGCCGGGAATTGCACATTCAGGTAAGCGCCGATAGCCAAGGCAATTGCCGGCGGGGCGAAGACGAACTCGATCAGCGTCGCCAACCCGGCGATCAATCCGCCTTTCTCGCCAAAGGCGCGGCGGCTGTAGGCAAAGGGGCCGCCAGCATGGGGAATCGCCGTGGTCAGTTCGGTGAAGCTGAAGATGAAGCAGGTGTACATCGTGGCGACCATGAACGAGGTCACCAGGAACCCGAGTGTTCCGGCCACGCCCCAGCCGTAACTCCAGCCGAAATACTCACCGGAAATCACCAGTCCGACCGCAATACCCCACAGGTGCAACGTGCCCAGCGTGGGTTTGAGTTGTGTGTTCATGCGTTTGCTCCCTGAACGGTTTGAAAAGCGTCGGGGGGAGGCGTTTGCAGTGGGCGTGCCAGTGTTGTGATAGCAGTCGTAAAGCGTAAAAAGGTGTCGTATCGGGGATGTACGGTGCTGGATGCATGCATTTTGGTGCGCTAGTTGGGGGCGTTGTCGTGTGTTCTGCCGTCTTCGCGGGCAAGCCTCGCTCCTACAAGGGCGAGCGCTCCACGGACCTGTAGGAGCGAGGCTTGCCCGCGAAGGGGCCCGCTCGGACACCGCCGTAACGAAGGCATAAACCCACTCTTTACGCATTCTTTATGCCCCGCCACACCCCTCGGTCTCGTTCCTTTACAGCCTCCCTGCCGACAATGACTCCACACGCGGCAATACGCCGTAACACGGAGAACTTCCATGAGCGTTCTGGACGGGGTGTCACTGCTATTGGCAGTGGGGCTGTTCATTTATCTGTTGGTTGCGCTGTTGCGCGCGGACCGGAACTAGGAGCGGCTATGCACAGTTATGACTATTGGCTGATCCTGGCCTTCTTTGCCGTGGTGCTGATCCCGGCACCGTTCCTTGGGCGGTTCTACTACAAGGTCATGGAAGGCCAGCGCACCTGGCTTTCGCCGATCCTCGGACCGGTCGAACGTGGTTGTTATCGGGTGGCCGGCGTTGATCCGCAGGCCGAACAGAGCTGGCAGAAATACACCTTGGCCTTGCTCGCCTTCAACCTCGCGGGCTTTTTGCTGTTGTTCGCGATCCTATTGTTCCAGGATCACTTGCCGTTGAACCCGCAAAACCTGCCGGGTCAGGAGTGGACGCAAGCATTCAACACCGCCGTCAGCTTCATGACCAATACCAACTGGCAGTCCTACAGCGGCGAAGCGACCCTGAGCTACCTGAGCCAGATGGTCGGCCTCACCGTGCAGAACTTCGTCAGCGCCGCCACCGGCCTGGCGGTATTGGTTGCGCTGTGCCGCGGTATTGGCCGCAAGTCGAGCAAGACCCTGGGCAACTTCTGGGTCGACATGACCCGCGCCACCCTCTACGGCCTGTTGCCCCTGTGTCTGCTGCTGGCGCTGTACCTGGTCTGGCAGGGCGTGCCGCAAACCTTCGCGCAGTACGTGAATGCCGTGACGATGCAAGGCGTCGATCAGGTGATTCCACTCGGCCCGGCCGCCAGCCAGATTGCGATCAAGCAACTGGGCACCAACGGCGGTGGCTTCTTCGGCGTCAACTCGGCGCACCCGTTCGAGAACCCGACAGCGTGGAGCAACCTGTTCGAAGTTGGCTCGATCATTCTGATCCCGGCCGCGCTGGTGTTCACCTTCGGCCACTACGTGAAAGACCTGCGTCAGAGCCGCGCGATCATCGCCTGCATGCTGGCGCTGTTCCTGATCGGCGGCGCGACCTCGTTGTGGGCTGAATACCAACCTAACCCGACCCTGAACAACGTCGCCGTCGAACAGACCGCGCCGCTGGAAGGCAAGGAAGCGCGCTTCGGCACGACCGCCACGGTGCTGTGGTCGGTGACCACCACCGCAGCGTCCAACGGTTCGGTCAACGGCATGCACGACAGCCTCAATCCGCTGAGCGGCATGGTCGCATTGGTCAACATGATGGTTGGCGAAGTGATCTTCGGCGGCGTCGGCGCGGGGCTCTACGGCATGTTGCTCAACGTGTTGATCGCGGTGTTCCTCGCCGGCCTGATGATCGGTCGTACCCCGGAATACCTGGGCAAGAAACTCCAGGCGAAGGAAGTCCAGTTGCTGGTCGTGACCTTGCTGGTGATGCCGGTCGGCGTGCTGGTGCTCGGTGCGATTGCCGCGAGTCTGCCCGGCCCGGTCGCGGCGGTGAGTAACCCCGGTGCCCACGGTTTCAGTCAGTTGCTGTACGCCTACACCTCGGCCAGTGCCAACAACGGTTCGGCCTTCGGCGGCTTCGGTGCCAACACGGCGTTCCACAACCTGATGCTGGGTCTTGGCATGTTGATCGGTCGCTTCGGTTACATCCTCCCGGTATTGGCGTTGGCCGGCAGCCTGGCAATGAAGAAAACCGCACCGATCGGCCAGAACAGCTTCCCGACCCATGGCCCGCTGTTCGTGACATTGCTGACCGTGACCATTTTGCTGGTGGGTGGTTTGACCTTCCTGCCGACATTGGCCCTGGGTCCTATTGCTGAACATCTGAGCATGGGCTTCTAAGGAATCCATCATGAATATGCCTGTAAGCAAAACCGTCGTCGCCAAGGCGCCGGAACAACCCAAAACTGCGATCTCGGCCCTCTGGCGCCCGGCGCTGGTGCAAGCCTTCGTCAAGCTCGACCCGCGGCAATTGCAGCGTGCGCCGGTGATGCTGGTGGTCGAACTGACCGCGATCCTGACCACCGTGCTGTGCTTCATTCCCGACAGTGCCGTGCCGACCTTCGTCGCTGCGCAAATCGCCCTGTGGTTGTGGTTCACCGTGCTCTTCGCCAACTTTGCCGAAGCCTTGGCCGAAGGTCGCGGCAAGGCTCGCGCCGACAGCCTCAAGGCCGGCAGCGAAGGCCTGAGCGCCCGTCGCAAAACCAGTAACGGCACCTTTCAAGTAATACCGGCCACCAGCCTGCGCAAAGGTGATGTGGTGCGCGTTGAAGCCGGGGAAATGATTCCCGGCGACGGCGAGGTCATTGAAGGTATTGCCGCCGTCAACGAAGCGGCGATCACCGGCGAATCCGCGCCAGTGATTCGTGAGTCCGGGGGCGACCGTTCGGCTGTCACCGGCAACACTCGCCTGGTCTCTGACTGGCTGCTGGTGAAGATTACCGCCAACCCCGGCGAGTCGACACTGGACCGCATGATCGCTCTGGTCGAAGGCGCCAAACGCCAGAAAACCCCGAACGAAGTCGCGCTCGACATCCTGCTGATCGGCCTGACCCTGATCTTCCTGCTGGTGGTCGTCACCCTGCAACCGTTCGCCCACTTCGCCAACGGCAGCCTGCCGCTGGTGTTCCTGGTGGCGTTATTGGTTACGTTGATTCCGACCACCATTGGCGGTTTGTTGTCCGCCATCGGTATTGCCGGGATGGACCGTCTGGTGCGCCTGAACGTGATCGCCAAATCCGGTCGCGCCGTGGAAGCGGCGGGGGACGTTCACGTCCTGATGCTGGACAAGACCGGCACCATCACGTTCGGTAACCGTCGCTGCACCGCAGTGCATCCGGCGCCGGGCGTCACCGCCCGTGAACTGGCGGAGGGCGCATTGTTTGCCTCGCTGGCCGATGACACGGCTGAAGGTAAGTCCATCGTCGAGTACCTGCGCGGCACTCAGCCACAACCTGAACCCGCCGCCGAGTTGCTGACGGCCGTGCCATTCAGCGCGGAAACCCGTCTGTCCGGTGTCGACTATCAGGGGCGTGTGTATCGCAAAGGCGCGGTGGATTCATTGCTGGCCTTCGTCGGTGTGAAACGCGCCGACCTGGCCGCGCCGCTGTCCCGTGAGATCGACAAGATCGCTCAAAGCGGCGGTACCCCGTTACTGGTCTGCGCCGACGGCAAATTGCTTGGTGTGATCCACCTCAAGGACGTGGTCAAGCCCGGCATCCGCGAGCGTTTTGCCGAGCTGCGCAAACTGGGCATCCGCACGGTCATGGTGACCGGCGACAACCCGCTGACCGCCGCTGCCATTGCTGCCGAAGCGGGCGTCGATGACGTGCTGGCCGAGGCTACGCCAGAGAAAAAACTGGCGCGCATTCGCCACGAACAGAACGACGGTCGCCTGGTTGCCATGTGCGGCGACGGCGCCAACGATGCCCCGGCTTTGGCCCAGGCTGACGTCGGCATGGCGATGAACGACGGCACGCAAGCCGCGCGGGAAGCGGCGAACATGGTCGATCTCGACAGCGACCCGACCAAGCTGTTGGACGTGGTGCAGATCGGTAAGGAATTGCTGGTGACCCGCGGTGCGCTGACGACGTTTTCCATCGCCAACGACGTGGCCAAATACTTCGCGATCCTGCCGGCGCTGTTCGCCTCAATTTACCCGCAATTGGGCGTGCTGAACGTCATGCACCTGGCCAGTCCGCAGAGCGCGATTCTCTCGGCGATCGTGTTCAACGCCTTGATCATTGTGGTGCTGATTCCACTGGCGCTGCGTGGGGTTCGAGTGCAGGCCGCGAGTGCGGCGGCGTTGCTGCGACGCAATTTGCTGGTCTACGGATTGGGCGGGATTGTGGTGCCGTTCGTGGGGATCAAGGCGATCGACATGCTGCTGACGGCGTTGCATCTGGTTTGACGGTCGGGAGCTGTGGTGGGGTTTTTGTGGCGAGGGAGCTTGCTCCCGCTGGGCTGCGAAGCGGCCTCATCCCAGACACCGTGTTTGTTCAGGTACACCGCATTTGCCGGGTTGACGACTGCTTCGCAGTCGAGCGGGAGCAAGCTCCCTCGCCACAAGTGACGTGTGTGCCTGATGAATGTTCTTTGAATTCGAGGATTTTGAAATGTCCACAATGATACGTCCGGCCCTGAGCTTGCTCGTGCTGATGACCCTGATCACCGGCGTCGCTTATCCCTTGGTCGTCACTGGCGTCGCCCAGGTCGCGTTCCCGGATCAAGCCAATGGCAGCCTGGTGCGTGACGCCGGCGGCAAGGTCCGTGGCTCTTCGCTGATTGCCCAGGATTTCGTTGGCGATGCCTGGTTCCATCCACGGCCATCGGCGGGTGCGTTTGCCACCGTGTCGAGCAGCGCCAGCAACCTTTCGCCGAGCAATCCGGCGCTGGCCACTCGGGTGATCGACGATGCCAACAAACAGCTGGTGCCCGGTCAGGGGCCAGTGCCGTTGGCCATGCTCACTACCTCCGGCAGCGGCCTCGATCCCCACTTGCCACCGGCGGCGATTGCCTATCAACTGGCGCGTGTTGCGGCGGCGCGTAATTTGCCGGTGTCTACGCTTCAGCAATTGATGAATGCGCACATTGAGCAGCCATTGGTGGGGCCGCCGGTGGTGAATGTGCTGGCGCTAAACATCGCGCTGGAAAACCTGTAGAAGATGATCGTTCCCACGCTCTGCGTGGGAATGCATCAACGGACGCTCCGCGTTCGGCTCTGAAGGGGACGCGGAGCGTCCCGAGCTGTATTCCCACGCGGAGCGTGGGAACGATCAATCAAGATAAGGCAATGACAAATGAGTGACTCCGGCCGCGCCGACGCGCTGTTAGCAGACCTGCCCCGCGATGGCCGTGGCCGGCTCAAGGTTTTCCTCGGCGCCGCACCCGGTGTCGGCAAGACCTACGCCATGCTGCAAGCGGCTCACACCCAATTGCGACAGGGCGTGAAAGTCATCGCCGGCGTGGTTGAAACCCACGGCCGCGCCGAGACCGAAGCGCTGCTCGGCGGCTTGCCGCAGCAGCCCTTGGTGCGCTTGGAATACCGAGGCGTCACGCTCGAAGAAATGGACCTCGACGGTCTGCTCGCGGCCAAGCCGAAATTGGTGCTTGTGGACGAACTGGCCCACACCAACGCCCCTGGCAGCCGTCACGCCAAGCGCTGGCAAGACATCCAGGAATTGCTCGCCGCCGGCATCGACGTGTTCACCACGGTCAACGTTCAGCACCTCGAAAGCCTCAATGATCAAGTGCGCGGGATCACCGGCGTGCAGGTTCGCGAAACCCTGCCGGACTGGGTGCTGCAAGAAGCCTACGAACTGCTGCTGATCGACCTGCCGCCACGCGAACTGCTTGAGCGTCTTCGTGACGGCAAGGTCTACGTGCCGGAGCAGGCGCGGGCGGCCATCGACGCTTTCTTCACCCAGACCAACCTCACCGCCCTGCGCGAACTGGCAATGCAAACCGCCGCTGCGCAGGTGGACGATGACCTGGCCCAGGGATATCGACAACTTGGCCAGGCCGCGCCAGCGGTGCGCGGTCGATTGTTGGTCGGCGTCGATGGCGATGCTCAGGCCGAACGCCTGGTGCGCCACGCCAGCCGCGTCGCCCAGCGTCGGCATCTGCCGTGGAGCCTGGTGCACGTGGACAACGGCAGCGTGCGCGACGAACAATCGCGCCTGCGCCTGCAAAGTGCCCAGCAACTGGCCGAGCGACTGGGCGGCGAAGTGGTGTTACTGCGCGCCGGTGAAGTCGCAAAAACATTGATCCAGCACGCTGCCGAACGCCGTGCCAGCCTGGTGCTGGTCGGTCAATCGCGCCAGCGTTTGCGTCGGCGCTTGTTCGGCGGCGGTCTGGCATCACGCTTGCTGCGTTATGCGCGGGGGCTGGAAATCAACGTCCTCGACAGTGATCACGAACAGCATCAGCCGCGTCAGCGTTCGGCGCATTCGCTGGTGTGGTTCGACTACGCGCTGGCGGTCGTGGCGACGGTGCTGGCCACTGCTTTGGCCTGGGCCGTGGCGAGCGTCTTGCCGCTGCCGAATATATCGCTGGTGTTCCTCGCCGCCGTGTTGCTGGTGGCGGTGCGCAGTAGCCTGGGCCCGGCGCTGGCTTGTGCGGCGCTGTCGTTTCTGACCTATGACTTTCTGTTTATCCCGCCGAATTTTTCGTTCGCCATCCAGCGCGAAGAAGACGTGCTGACTTTGCTGTTCTTCCTGCTGATGGCGGCCCTCACCGGCAACCTCGCGGCGCGGCAACGGCGGCAATTGCAAGCATTGCGCGACACCCAGGAAGAGACCACCGAACTGCTCGACCTGTCGCGCAAACTTACCGCCGCCACCGACCGCCAGGCCGTGGTCAGCGCCGCGGCCCAGCACCTCAATGGCTGGAGCGATCTGCAACTGTGCCTGCTCAACCGCGACGGCCAGGGTGGCTGGAAGGTCGAGACCGGCGGCCCGCTGGAGTTTTCCGAAGCCGAACGCGCTGCCGCCGATTGGGCCTGGCAACACGACCAGCCGGCGGGCGCGGGCACCGGCACGCTGCCGTTCGGGCGTTGGTGGTGGTGGCCGTTGTCGGTGGAAGACGGACCGTTGGCGCTGCTCGGTGTGTGCGCCAAAGAAGGCCAGACCTTGAGCGGTCAGCGTCGGCGTTTGTTGACGGCGTTGAGTCAACCGCTGGCCCAGGCCTTGGCTCGCGCGCAACTGGCCGAAGACCTGGAAGCGGCGCGCCTGCACGGCGAAACCGAGCAGTTGCGCAGCGCCTTGCTGGCGTCGGTGTCCCACGATTTGCGCACGCCGCTGACCTCCATGCGCGGCAGCATCGACAGCCTGCTGGCCCTCGGTGAAGCCATCCCGCTGGAGGATCGCCGCGAACTGCTTGAAGGCACCCGCGATGAAGCCGAGCGCCTCGACCGTTACATTCAAAACCTGCTGGACATGACCCGCCTCGGTCACGGTGCGTTGAAGCTGGCGCGGGACTGGGTGTCGCCGGCCGATATTGTCGGCAGTTCGCTCAATCGTCTGCGCGCGGTACTGGCGCCGTTGCAGGTTAGCACCGAAGTGCCGGCCGAATTGCCGCTGCTGTACGTGCATGCCGCGCTGATCGAGCAGGCGCTGGTCAATGTGCTGGAAAACGCCGCGCGTTTTTCTCCGCCTCACGGCCGTCTGCAATTACGCGCCGGCGCCAATGACAGCGAGCTGTTTTTCTCGGTCAGCGACGAGGGGCCAGGGATTCCGGAGGAAGAGCGGGCGAAGATTTTCGACATGTTCTACACCGCTGCGCGCGGTGATCGGGGCGGGCAGGGCACCGGCCTGGGGTTGGCGATCTGTCAGGGCATGGTCGGCGCGCATGGCGGTCGGATCAGCGTCGCGGACGGCATTGAAGGGCGCGGCACCTGCATCACACTGCACTTGCCATTGCAGGAACAGCCGGGCCTTGAAAGTGAAGCCTGATACCCTTTGGACATCTCCATGCCACGATCAGAAACCATGAGCCAGACCGCGACCATTTTGGTCATCGACGACGAACCGCAAATCCGCAAATTCCTGCGCATCAGCCTCGCTTCCCAGGGTTACAAGGTACTGGAGGCCGGCAATGGCAACGAAGGGCTGGCCCAGGCGGCGTTGAACAAACCCGACTTGCTGGTGCTCGATCTCGGCCTGCCGGACATGGACGGCCAGCAAGTGCTGCGCGAGTTTCGCGAATGGTCGACGGCGCCGGTGCTGGTGCTTTCGGTGCGTGCCAGCGAAGGGCAAAAGGTGGAAGCGCTCGATGGCGGTGCCAACGATTACGTGACCAAGCCGTTCGGTATCCAGGAATTCCTCGCCCGGGTGCGTGCGTTATTGCGTCAGGCCCCCGTTGGCGAGGCTCAGCAAGCGGCGCTGACGTTTGGCCCGCTGACCGTGGACCTGGCCTATCGCCGGGTGCTGCTCGATGGCGCCGAAGTCGCGCTGACCCGCAAAGAGTATGCGGTGCTGGCGCAACTGGCCCGGCATCCCGGGCGGGTGATCACCCAGCAGCAACTGCTGAAAGATATCTGGGGTCCGACCCATACCGAGGACAGTCATTATTTGCGGATTGTGGTGGGGCATCTGCGCCAGAAGCTGGCGGATGATCCGACTCAGCCACGGTTTATTGTTACCGAGGCGGGGGTTGGGTATCGGTTGTTGGGTAGAGAAGATTCTTTCGGCTAGGTTTCTGACTGCTGGTCCCTAGGGCTTTTTTGCATATTTGCCGTTCGTCGAAACTGTCATTTATGTCAGGTATGAAGAATGGATGGGTAGCCGTATCGTTCCTTTACGACGCCACTGAAACTGCGCACAAAGGTGGCTTCGGTCAAAAAACTCAACCGGTTTATTGAATTGGAGCAGGTATGGAAACGCACAAACCTTTGGAAATGGATGAATCAGAGGCGCTTGTATCAGGAACGGTTTATTCACTGAAATCGTTCCCGAATCTGGAGCCGGTATCAGCGCCAGATACCACTTTTCAACGTCAGCCTGCAGGCGGTAAGAAACCGTACTTCTACGAAGTGAATGATCCGCAAATCGCTCACGTTAATCAGGAGGGGGTTGTCAGCGCGTTACGCTCGGGACAGGTAACCGTGACGGTCACTGACGCGGCGGGTCAGTCCAAAAGTTACATCGTGAAAATCCCGAAAGGGAAAGACTTTTTCGTTTTTGGTACTGCAAGGCTGCGTTCGTTACTGGATGATGCCAATAGAGAACTAGTGCAGCTTTCAAATCTCGATGATTTGAGGGTTCTTTATCAACGCTTTGGCAATCGGTGGCCTTTGGGGGACGGGCAGCTTTGGTCGACGACGGGTTCATCGGAAGAACCAGAGCCGCCACCGCCGCACCCGATAGAAACAGGTCACAATTACTACACGAAGGATATGAAAAGCGGCATTGAACAGACAAACGACAGTGGTCATGTCTTTACTGCGATTGGTAGGAAACTGTAAGGCTACTTGCCCTCTAAATCATTTTGGGGAGCTGCACGACAAGCTCCCTTCGATTTGCCTTGGCCAAAGTGCCACCGCAAGCGCTTGCGGCACATTGAATATCAGTGTTGACCGTTCTGCTCATTTTCATAACGATCCAGCGTATCCCGCGCAATCTCCCGCCCCAGCGCGATCAACTCCGGCGCCTTGTAAAACTCGAAAAACCGGCACACCCGTTTCGGCACGTTGATCAGGATGTCCGGCGGATACCCGGCAATCTTGTACTGCGCCAACGACGTCTGCATTACCTCGAAACTCTGGTTGATCAGGTCCAGCAACGACGCCGGGCCCACGTTGTCGATGATGAACGAACCTGTGGCGGATTTCGGTGCGCCTTCGTGTTCGGGGGCGGCTGCCGGTTGCTGGGCTTCGGGTTCGGCGGATTCGATCCAGGGGTTGATGTCGGCCGCTTCGGCCATCAACGCTTCCTTTTCCAGCAGCAGCAATTGTTCGGCCTGCTTGCGGCGGAACGGCATTTTTGAACCCAGGGAATTGATCAGGCTGTCGAACCGGGTCTTGAACGCGGGCGGACGCTGAATCACCGGCAGTTTATAGTGGCGCTGGTTGGTGGAGTTGAGGTTGACCGCAATGATCAGGTCGCAATGGCTCGACACCACGGGCACGATCGGCAAAGGGTTGAGAATGCCGCCGTCCACCAGCATGCGATTGCCCTGCATCACGGGTGTGAACAGGCTCGGAATCGCTGCCGAGGCCCGCATGGCCTGGTGCAGGCAGCCTTCCTGGAACCAGATTTCCTGCTGGTTGGTCAGGTCCGTAGCCACTGCGGTGTAAGGGATGCGCAGGTCTTCGATGTTGATCTCGCCGACGATCTTGCGAATCTGCCCGAACACTTTCTCCCCGCGAATCGCGCCCAGACGAAAACTGACGTCTACCAGACGCAAGACGTCTAGGTAGTCCAGGCTTTCGATCCAGTCGCGATAATCGTCAAGCTTGCCGGCGGCGTAGATCCCGCCGACCACGGCGCCCATCGAGCATCCTGCAATGCAGGCGATGTCGTAGCCGCGCCGTTCGATTTCTTCAATGACACCGATATGGGCATAGCCCCGGGCCCCGCCTGAGCCCAGCACCAGTGCGACACGCTTTTTCATGAATCGCCCTCGTCTGACAAGGTTCAACAATGCACCCATCACGGGGCGCGCTTCAATCGCTTAGGTCGCTTGGTGGGCAAAGGGCGTCGTTTTTTCGACACTCCATGGCGGCGCATGGGTATTCTCAAGCACACTTGACGTTTGCGCGGCGGGGCCAAGGCACTTTTCACGTGCCAGACCGTCTTACCAGCACGACTGTTTACCTAATGTTGAGGTGTGAGTGATGAAAGCCTGGATTTGCGTGCCATTGATTGCCCTGGCGCTTGCCGGTTGTGCCGGCAAAACCGCTTATCGTGACAGCTGCGGTAGTGGACTCGATGCGGCGTGGCATGAACTGGACCTGGCCAAGGCCGAGGGGTTCGCCGGCACCGTCAGCTACTCCAAGGCCCTGTCGCTGTTGACGGCGGCCAAGACCCAGCAGCAATTCGAAGGCTTCGAAGGCTGCACCAAGAAAGCCGAGAAGGCCCGCTTCTATATTCGTGAGTCACGTGCCGGCCGTTGAGGCATGATGTAGGGAATAGTGGACATTCGATTCAGGGAGCAAGCGATGTCGGCCTTGGTTGATCGGTTGGTGGCTCAAGTACTGAGTCTGGAAGTTCGTCTGCTGGCTTGCCAGGCGCGCCTGAGTGCGCGCACCGACCCGGAAGCGTTGCACGAGCTGCGCACCACGGTTCGCCGGCTGCGCAGTCTGTTGCGACCGTTGCGCGGGCTGCCTGGCGTCGAGCAACTGGAGGCGGCGTCGTCCCGGGTTGGCGAGTTGACCACGCCGTTGCGTGATCGCGAGGTGCTGGCGGCCTACTTGCTCAAGAACGGTCAACCCGAGGCCGCGCAACGACGTATGGCGCAGATGGCCAAGGCGTATCCGGCGGTGGCGACAAGCCCCGAGGTCACGCAGTTACTGATGATTCTCGACGCGTTTCCGCGTTTCCTCCGTGCTTCCCAGCGTCAGGGCCTGCTCAAGGGCCTGCGCAAACGCATCGAAAAGCGCCTCGCCAAGCAATGGAAGAAACTCGATCAGGCCCTGCACGATCCTGCCCATGATCGCCATCGCTTGCGTCTGTTGATCAAGCGCGTGCGCTACGGCATTGACGCCTACCCCGAACTTGACCGATTGCCCGACGCGGCGATGCCACGTTTGAAGTCGGCACAAGGTGCCCTGGGTGAGTGGCATGACTGTTTTCAATGGCTGGCCAGGGCTGAACAAGAGCCTGATCTGCACCCGTGTGTCGCCGTCTGGAAAACCACCATGGCCAAGGCCGAGGAGCGCGCCGACCGCGTTCTCGACAAACTCAGCGATGCCTGCTTCAAATCCTGAAACCACCCCGATCAAATGTGGGAGCGAGCCTGCTCGCGAAAGCGGTGTATCAGTCGGCATCAGAGCTGGCTGACAGACCGGTTTCGCGAGCAGGCTCGCTCCCACAGTGGTTTGGGTGTTGAACCAGGGACAAGCACGGCTCATCTGTCAGTGCTTTTGGCCGGAATAAGCGCTGTGCCGCCTGCGCTGGCTGGTTAAGATCTCTCCATCCTTTTTCCGCACTGAGGTTTCCATGCGCTTTTCCGATCTGCTCGACGCCGTCCGCAGCCAGCCGCTGGCGCTGTCTATTCCGGCCGGATGGGCTCAGGGGCGTGCCAGTTTCGGTGGCCTGGTGGCCGCGTTGCAATACGAAGCCATGCGCGCAAAAGTCCCGGCGGATCGGCCGGTGCGTTCGCTGGCGATCACCTTTGTCGGGCCAGTCGAACCCGAAGTGCCGGTCAGTTTTGAGGTCGATGTGTTGCGCGAAGGCAAAGCCGTCAGCCAGGTGCTGGGCCGGGCGATGCAAAAGGGGCAAGTGGTGACGTTGATCCAGGGCAGCTTTGGTGCCTCGCGACCTTCCGAAGTGGCGGTCGCGGCCGAGCCGGCACCTGAAATGAAGCACTGGGACGATTGCCAGGAACTGCCTTATATCAAAGGCGTACTACCGGAATTCATGCAGCATCTGGCGATGCGCTGGAGTGTCGGCGGTCTGCCGTTCACCGGCAACAAATCCCGCGATATGGGCGGCTGGGTGCGTTTGCGTGGGGACGTGAAGGAAGAGGCGCTCGGCGAGTCGCATATTTTGGCGCTGGTGGACGCCTGGCCACCGGCCCTGTTGCCACACCTGAGCAAACCCGCGATGGGCAGCACGCTGACCTGGACCATAGAATTCGTCCAGCCGTTGCTCGAGTTGAGTACGCTGGACTGGTGCAAATACCTGGTGGAAATCGAGCATGGCGCTGACGGCTACGGTCACGCGGCCGCGAAACTGTGGAGCGCGGATGGTCAGTTGATCGCCATGAGCCGGCAGACGGTGACGATTTTCGCCTGATCAATGACGACGGTGGCGCTCACGCCAGGCGCGCCACCAGCCGCCGCTGAGGAAAAACCGTGGAAAGGTCAGGAACTGCTCGACCAGCAAGCGCGATAGCGCATCCTTACGATCACTGAACGGCTCGGAGGCTTGCGTCTCCAGGCTGTGGCCGTGGCGCTGCAAGCCTAATGCAGCGATCACGCCAATGACACCGATGGCGAAGTTCACGAAGTTCAGGCCGAACACCCCGGAAACAATCAGCAAAAACGCCACGATGAATAGCGGCACGGCAATCAGGTGCAACACCAGATTGGTCGGGTGCTGGTGATTGCCCGGGTAGGCGCGCCATTGCCAGGCGGGTAGGTTGGGGTGACGTTTGCCCATGATGCTAATCCTCGATCCATGTTGAACACATGATTGAAGAATAGGCTTGGCCACTGCGGGCGGCGAATCAAGGTTGGCTATCGGAGTGATAGCGGCCATGGTCGGGATTGATTGTGACCGGTCTGACGCCTTCGCGGGCAAGCCTCGCTCCTACAATAACAAAAGCGTCGCCAACCCTTGTAGGCGCGAGGCTTGCCCGCGAAGAGGCCTTACAGCTTGAGCTGCCCGATCGCCTTGTTCAACTCCCCAGCCAACGCTGCCAAATCATTACTGGTCGTCGCCGAATCCACCGTTTGCTGCACGGTGTTCTCAGTCACGTCCCGAATACTCACCACCGCCCGGTTCATTTCTTCCGCGACCTGACTCTGCTGCTCGGCCGCCACCGCAATCTGGGTATTGCTTTCGCGCATCTGTGCCACCGCGCTGGTGATTTGTGCCAGCGCGACACCAGCCTCTTGGGCCTGTTGCACGCAGTCGTCAGCCTTGAATGAGCTTTCCTGCATGAAGTCCACCGCGTCCCGAGTCCCGGCCTGCAGCGCGGAGACCATGATCGTGATCTCGTCGGTCGAAGTTTGCACGCGCTTGGCCAGGTTGCGCACTTCATCGGCGACCACCGCAAAGCCACGGCCCATGTCGCCGGCGCGGGCCGCTTCGATCGCCGCATTCAGGGCCAGCAGATTGGTCTGCTCGGCAATGCTGTGAATCACGCCGACCACGCCGTTGATTTTCTGACTGTCCTCGGCCAGGCGCTGGATCATCTCGGCCGTCTGCTGCACGCCGCTGGACAACCCGGCGATGGATTTCTGTACCCGGCTGACCACTTCCTGCCCGCTACCGGCCAAGGTATCGGCGGTTTGCGAGAGGTCGCGGGTCGCGCCGGCATGCTGGGCGATGTGATAGACAGTGGCGGTCATTTCGTTGATCGCCGTGGCGGCCTGATCGGTTTCGCTTTGCTGTCCGAGCATGCCGTGACGCACCTCGTTCATGCTTGAGGCCAGTCGTGCCGCGCCGACATCCAGTTGCCGGGCAGTGCTGGCAACGGTGTTGACTACTCGCTGGTATCCGGCCTGCATCGCGTTGAAGGCATTGGCCATCTGCCCGACCTCGTCCTTGCAGGCGAGTGGCACACGGGCTGACAGGTCGCCGGTTTTCTCGACGTGGAGCATCACATCTTTCAAGGTGTTGAGTTGGCTCAGCAGGAAGCGGATCAATAGCTGCGAAGCGGCCAGCATCGCCAGCATCAGGATGAACACCGCCACCGCGTAATTGGCGAAGCGTTCGCCAAACACCTGGCTCAGGCTCGGGCCATGGGCGATCACCGCGATCTGCTGACCGTCGGGGCGGGAGAACACCTCGGCGCCCATCAACGGGTTGTCGCCGAACAGCGGCATTGAATTGATCTTGACCCAGCCCTTGGCATCGGCCAGTTCCAGCACCGGCTGCTCGTTCAGCAACGGCGCCTGTCCGCGACTGTAGGTCAGCAGGTTATCGGCCTTGGGCAGCGGTTGTCCGGCAGGCCAGGCATTGAGCAAGCGAGCCTGCGCCTGAGCCGACACTTGAGAGGCGTGGCTGCGGGCCTGTTGTTCGAGCTGCACGGCGTACAGCACCAGCAAGAGGGTAGTGAAGAAGGCGACCGCATTGACCGCCCAGAATTTGTACTTCAGTGAGATGTTGCTAAGCCAGGCACCCATGGAGGTCTTCTCTGATAGCGGAAACAGCATTGGCAAGGTGCCAGCATTGTGCCGCTATGCAGGGATTCCGGACTTGATGTGGATCAACGATCAGCAACCCCCCTGTAGGAGCGAGCCTGCTCGCGATAGCGCCTGTCAGTCACATTAATGTTGGATGTGCCGACGCCCTCGCGAGCAGGCTCGCTCCTACAGGGGGATTTGTGGTTACCGGGGGATTGATGGCAGACCGTAGAACGCGCGAGCGCAGGCGGTGGTGTGGGCGGCCAGTTCCTCTTCCGCTTCCCCCCGATGCAACGCTACTTCCCGCAGCACTTCAGTCAAATATGCCGGTTCATTGCGACCGTTCTTCGGCTTGGGTCGCAAGCTGCGTGGCAACAGATACGGCGCATCGCTCTCCAGCATCAAGCGCCCGCGCTTGATCTCTTTCACCAACGGATGCAGATGCGTGCCCCGGCGCTCGTCGCAGATCCAGCCGGTGATGCCGATGTGCAAATCCAGATCGAGGTAGCTGAACAGCGCCTTCTTTTCCCCGGTGAAGCAATGCACCACCGCCGCCGGCAGCTGATCGCGGTAATCACGGAGAATTTCCAGCAGTCGCTGACTGGCATCGCGCTCATGAAGGAACACCGGCAATTGCAGCTCCACCGCCATCGCCAGGTGCTCTTCGAGGACTTTTTCCTGCTGGGGACGCGGCGAGAAATCGCGATTGAAATCCAGCCCGCATTCACCCACGGCTACCACGTTGGGTTCCTTGAGCAAACTGCGCAGGCGCTGGTCGCTGTCGGCGTTCCAGTCGCTGGCCGAATGAGGGTGAATGCCTGCGGTGGCGAACAGTCGCTGGGCCGTTTCGTCCAGTTGCCGGCAGAGCTCCAGCGCCTGCTCGCTGCCTTCGACACTGGTGCCGGTCAGGACCAATTGGCAGACCCCCGCGGCATACGCGCGATCGAGTACGGCCTGGTGCTTATCCGCAAAACTGGGGTTGGTCAGGTTGACGCCGATATCGATGAGTTGCATGGTGCTACCTCGGACCAAAGGCCGGAAAGCATATCAGAGCTGTAGATTTATAAGAAAAGCCAAGAACTACAACGAGTTAAGGCTGTCTCTTGATGCCGCGAGACACGCAGGGGTGGCCAGGGTGCCATCACTGTGCCAGTCTTTTGCACTTTGTCAGCGCTCAAGGCGCTCTGTTTCTGTCGTTCGATTTCATGAAAATTCATGAGGTCGGCCCAGTATTCTTTCCGGAGAGTGGATGACACGTCCCTCGATGTTGCTACTGCTGTGCTGTTCGTTGCTGCTGCCGATGCCGGCGGTTGCGCGTCTGGCCGGCCCGCTGCAAGCCGTGCCGGCGGCCAAGGTCCGTGACCTGGCGGAGATTCGCAGCAGTCGTGTGCTGCGGGTGCTGGTCAACCAGAGCCGCAACAGTTCCGGTGAAGTCCAGGGCCAGGCCATCGGCGTCGAATACCACCGCCTGCGCGCCTTCGAGCAATACCTCAACGGTCACGCCCGTGACGGGCAGGAAATAACCCTCAAGATCATTCCCAAAGGCAAGGACCAACTGCTCGGTGCCTTGCAACGCGGGGAGGGCGACCTGGTGGCGCCGGGGGAACTGCTCGATTTGCAACCGGGCCATGCGGTCAGCAGCAGTGAACCGATTGCCAGCAACATCCCGTTGGTGCTGGTGGGCATCAAGGGTGAGCGCCGTTACACCCGCGTCGAACAACTCTCGGGTAAGACCCTGGCGCTGCCCACCGGCAGCGCGGCCGGGGATGCGGTCAGTCAGATCAATTCAAAGCTGGCGCTGCACAAACTGGCACCGATGAAAATCGAATGGGTCGACCCCAGTCTGGCGGTCGAAGACGTTCTGGAAATGGTCCAGGGCGGGATCTTTCACCTGACCATCGTCGAGCAGCCGATTGCCGAGCGCTGGGGCAAGATCCTGCCCAAATTACGTCTCGATAAGCAGGTGTCGATCAGCGATCCGGGTGAAGAGTTCTGGTTTGTGCGACGCGATGCTTCGATGCTGCGCGCGAGCATCGATCGCTTCCTGACGACCTACAAGAAGCCGTCGGACCAGGATGCGGCGTTCCTGCGCATCTATCGACGTCTGTATCAAGTGCACTATCCATTGGCCAAGGCTGATCGGCAGCGTCTGGAAAAACTTCGCCCGGTGCTGCAAAAGCACGCAGATGCCCAGGGCATGGACTGGCTGAACCTGGCAGCATTGGCTTTTAAGGAGTCTGCCCTGCAACCCAACGCCCGAAGCGGCAGCGGCCCCACCGGCCTGATGCAGATCACTCCGTCCGCCGCCCAGCGCGTCGGGGTCAACAACATTCAGAACCTCGACGCCAATGTGCAGGCCGGGGCCAAGTACCTGGCAATGATCCGACGCAAGTTCTTCGCAAGCCCCAAACTCAACGAGCGCGAGCGCATGGCGTTTGTGCTGGCGGCTTACAACATGGGGCCGGAACGGGTGCAGGGCATGCGCGCCGAAGCCCGGCGCCGAGGCCTGAATCCCAATCAGTGGTTCTTCCAGGTCGAGCGCATTGCAATGGAGCAGGTGGGAATGGGTGCCGTCAGCTATGTTAATAGCGTGAACAAGTATTACTTGGCGTTCGATCGTGAGAGGGAATCGTTGGAGCCGCAGGGGCAGAAAGTTGCCTCACGGAAATGATCGGCTAAACTGATTGTTATGTCGCAAATATTGCGCTTTTAACATTTGTTTTATCGATTAGTATGACGGCCAACCAACACACAATCACTATGGATGACACAGCATGAGCACACTGATCAACAAGGTACTGTTTACCCGCGCTGGCTACGGCTTGACCGTTCTGCGAATCTTCGTCGGCATCATCTTTGCTGCTCACGGTGCGCAGAAACTCTTCGGCATGTTCGGTGGCTACGGCATAGCCGGCACCGCGCAGTACATGGAAAGTCTGGGTCTGGCACCGGGTCACCTGATGGCGATCCTGTCCGGTGGTACCGAGTTCTTCGGCGGTCTGGCCCTGATCATAGGTCTGCTGGTACGTCCGGCAGCACTGGGGCTGACCATCCTTTCGCTGGTCGCCATTTTTACCGTGCACATCAGCCACGGCCTGTTCATGACCAACAACGGTTATGAATTCGCCCTGGCCTTGCTCGGCGGCAGCATCGCGGTACTGATCGAGGGTGCCGGCAAACTGTCGGTAGACCGCGCGATCGCTGACTGACCGCTCTGGCTCAACGAAAAGGCCCGCATTGCGCGGGCCTTTTTGTTGCGCGTCATTCTTGACACTGTCCGGTCAGCTTCTCTAGGATGCTGCTCATGCGCCGATTTAAACAGCTACTTGCGGGGCGCCAGGTAACTCATCCAGTTGCCGATAGAAGCTAGTAACAGGCTTCGAAATACCGCTAAAGCGCTGGTTCGGTGTTGCCTCTCACCTGCCATGCAGACTTTTGAGGCAGAGACACGACCCAATGAATGCACTAAGCCCCGTTGTACGCCCCGCGCCGATCACGGCACACCTCACCCAGCGCAACCCCAAAATCCTGCTTGGCGGAAAACATCAGCCGACGCTCCTGCGTTATCTCGATGGCTGGCCACGTCGTACCGGCGGCCCTGCAGCGTTCCTGATCCAGTTTGTCGAAGACGGTGAATCACTGGCGCGGTTTGCCAGCGACAGTTTTGATCTGGCGGTGATTCAATCGCCCAGCGTCGAAGAGGCACCAGAGGTGATCAGGCAGCTGACCCGGGTTGCCCGGCAAGGTTTGATCACGCGCCGCTGAAGCTTTAGAGATACTCGATCGCCACGATATACACGCACTGTTCACCGGTGGGTGTCTGGACCCGAACCTCGGCGTCCAGCGCCTTGCCGATCAACGCGCGGGCGAGCGGCGAGTCGATGCTGATCAGGCCCAGTTTCAAGTCCAGCTCATCCGGCCCGACAATACGATAGCGTGACTCTTTGCCGTCTTCATCTTCGATGGTGACCCAGGCGCCGAAGTAGACCTTGTTCGGGTCGCTTGGCTTCTCGCTGACAACCTTCAGTGCTTCGAGACGCTTGGTGAGAAAGCGCACGCGACTGTCGATTTCGCGCAGCATCTTTTTACCGTAGGTGTACTCGGCGTTTTCCGAACGATCGCCCTGTGCCGCTGCCTCGCTGACCGATTGCGTCACCTGAGGCCGACGGACATGCCAGAGCTCATGAAACTCGGCCCGCATTCGCGCTTCACCTTCCGGGGTGATCAGCGCGGTGCCTGCGGGGCGGGGAGGGCGATAACGGCTCATGGCAACTTCTTGTGAGGGGAGAGTCTTGAGTCTATCAACCCTCGCGCAACACTGTCAGGGGGCTGGCGTTCAGCGCGCGACGGGTACCGAATACACCGGCGCCGCCGATCAACACTGCGCCAATCAACGGCAACACCAACAGCCACGGATGTGGATGCCACGGCAGGTCGAAGGCGTAGCGATAAAGCACCAGGCTCACCAGTTCTGACCCCAACGCCGCCAACAGGCCACTGACCGCGCCGAGCAAACCGAACTCGATCCGCCGCGCCTTGACCAGCAGTTGCCGTTCGGCCCCCAGTGCTCGCAGCAGCGCGCCTTGGCGAATGCGCTCATCGAGAGTCGCCTGCAAGCCCGAGAACAACACCGCCATCCCCGCCGCCAATACAAACAGCAGCACGTATTCCACGGCCAAGGTGACTTGGGCGAGGATGCTGCGCAGCTGCTCCAGCAAGGCTTCGACTTGCAGGATGGTGACCGCCGGGAAGGCCCTGGACAGGTCGACAATCTGCTGGTCGTGACCCGCCGCCAGATAGAAACTGGTCAGGTAGGTCGCCGGCAAATCCTTCAACGTGCCAGGCTGGAAGATCATGAAAAAGTTCGGCTGGAAGTTGTCCCAGTTGATCTCCCGCAGACTGGTGACTTTCGCTTCGCGATTGGCTCCGCCGACGGTAAAAACCATGTGATCGCCAAGCTTGAGCTTCAGGCTTTCGGCGACCTTGCCTTCCACCGACACGCCAGGAACGTCATCGGCTGGCTGTTCGCTCCACCAGTTGCCCGCTGTGAGCTTGTTGCCCGCCGGAAGGTCCGCGGCCCAGGTCAGGCTCAGGTCGCGCTGGATAGCCCGGTCACCCGCCGAATCCTTGCTGACGATTTCCTGTACCGGCTCGCCGTTGATGCTGATCAGTCGTCCCGGCACCACCGGGTACAGCGGCGCCGATTGGGCTGACAGCTCGATCAGTCGATCGGTGAAGGCCTGTTTGTCGGCGGGCAGGATGTTCAGGGCGAAATAGTTCGGTGCGTTTTTCGGTAACTGGTTCTGCCAGGTGTCCAGTAACTCGCCACGCAGCAAAGCGATCAGCGCCATGGACAACAGGATCAAACCGAAGGCCAAGGCTTGTCCGGCCGCCGCCAGTGGATGACGCAGCAGTTGGCCTAGCCCGAGGCGCCAGGGCAATGAAGCGCGTGCCAGCATCCGACGCAAGCTTTTGAGTAGCAGCAACAGCAACCCGCCGAGTATGACCGCCGCGATCACGCCGCCGCCGAGCAGGGCGAAGGTCAGCACCAGGTCGAGGCTCAGGCGCCACATGATCAGGCCGAGGGCGCCCAGCGCAGCGCCATAGACCATCCAGGTGCTGGAAGGAATCGGCAGCATGTCTCGACGCAGCACCCGCAGTGGCGGAACTCGACCGAGAGCAGCCAGTGGCGGCAGGGCAAAACCGGCCAAGGCCACCAGCCCGGTGCCGATCCCGGCGATGGCAGGAAACAGACCGCCCGGAGGTACGTCGGTTGGCAACAAATCATGCAGCAACGCGAACAATCCAAGCTGTGCAAGCCAGCCGAGGAGCGCGCCACCGAGGCTGGCGAGCAGGCCAAGTACCGTCAGCTGCAAACTGAACAACACCATGGTTTCCCGACGCGACAGACCCAGGCAACGCAGCAAGGCACTGGCGTCGAATCGGCGAGTGGCGAAGCGTGTTGCCGACAGCGCCACCGCCACGCCGGACAGCAGAACCGCCACCAGGCTGGCCATGTTCAGGTAACGCTCGGCCTTGCCCAGCGCACCGCCGATCTGTCGGTTGCCGTCGCGAGCATCCTGGATGCGCTGGTTGGCAGCCAGGCCGGGTTTGATCAGTTGACGGTAGGTTTCCAGTGCCTCGGCTTTACCGCGCCAGAGTTCGCGGTAACTGACCCGGCTGCCGGGTTGCACCACGCCGGTTGCGGCGAGGTCGCTGAGGTTGATCAGCACCCGTGGCGTGAGGCTGTAGAAATTGCCGGCACGGTCCGGTTCGTAAGTCAGGACGCGGGCCAGTTTCAGAGTGCGCAGACCGACATCGATGCTGTCGCCGATCTTCAGGTCGAGCGCGGTCAGCAGTCGCGCTTCGACCCAGGCTTCGCCGGGTTTGGGGCCGCCACCGGCTTCTTCCGGGGCGAAGGGCGCCGGGGCGCTTTTCAGTTCGCCACGCAGCGGATAAACGTCGTCGGCGGCCTTGATGCTGGACAGCTGGATGCCGTTGTCGGTGGCGATGACACTGGAGAACTCGACTACTTGAGCGTGTTCGAGTCCCAGTTCCGTGCCACTTTTGATCTGTTCCGGACGCGCGGGAGAACTGCCTTCAAGCAACAGGTCGGCGCCGAGAAATTCGGTGGCGCGCAACATCATGGCGCCGTTCAGGCGGGCACCGAAGTAACCGATGGCGGTACTCGCCGCCACGGCAACCACCAGGGCGAAGAACAACACGCGCAACTCACCGGCGCGGGCGTCGCGCAGGAGTTGGCGGATGGCAAGGCTGAACAGGCGCAACAGCGGCAGGCGTGCCATCAAGGCTCCAGAGGGGCGACCAGCAGGCCGGCTTCAAGGCGGATCAGGCGCCGGCAGCGATGTGCCAGGCGTTCGTCGTGGGTCACCAGCACCAGGGTCGTGCCGCGTTCCTGGTTGAGTTCGAACAGCAAGTCGCTGATGCGCTCGCCGGTGTGGCTGTCGAGGTTACCGGTGGGCTCATCGGCGAACAGCACATCGGGTTCTGCGGCAAACGCACGGGCAATCGCAACGCGCTGCTGCTCGCCGCCGGAGAGCTGGCGGGGTGAGTGGGTCAGACGCTGGCCCAGGCCAACGCGCTGGAGCAATTGAGTGGCACGTTCGCGGGCATCTTTGCGGCCGTCGAGCTCCAGCGGCAGCATGACGTTTTCCAGTGCGTTCAGGCTGTCCAGCAGTTGAAATGACTGAAACACAAAACCCACATGCTCGGCCCGAATGCGCGCCCGTTGGTCTTCATCGAGATTACTGAGGCTCTGGCCGGCGAGGGTGACTTCACCGCTGCTCGGCAGGTCGAGGCCGGCGAGCAGGCCCAGGAGAGTGGATTTGCCGGAACCGGAGGCGCCAACGATGGCCAGGCTGTCGCCCTTGTTCAGTTCCAGGCTGAGTTCGTGCAGGATAGTCAGTTCACCTTCCGCGCTGGGAACCACTTTGCTGAGGTTCTTCGCGGTGAGAATGCTTGCGCCCATGGAGAATCCGATGCGTGTGTGGTTTTTGAGTGCTGGCCTGGCCTTGATGTGCATGGCCCAGAACGCAGCGGCGGGTACTGTCCTGATCGTTGGCGATAGTATCAGCGCCGGTTTCGGCCTGGATACCCGCTTGGGGTGGGTGTCGCTGCTTGAGCAACGGCTCAAGCGCGAAGGTTTCGACGATAAGGTGGTCAATGCCTCCATCAGCGGCGACACCAGTGCCGGAGGCCAGGCGCGCCTGCCTGCGCTGCTTGCAGAGCATAAGCCTGAGCTGGTGATCCTCGAATTGGGCGGCAACGATGGCCTGCGCGGAATGCCCCCAGCTAATTTGCAACAAAACCTTGCGTCGATGATCGACAGCTCCAGAGACAGTGGCGCCAAGGTGCTTTTGCTCGGCATGCAGTTGCCACCCAACTACGGAGTTCGTTATACCGAGGCTTTTGCGAAGGTCTACAGCGCACTGGCCGAAGAGAAAAACATCCCGCTGGTACCGTTTTTTCTCGACGGCGTGGGCGGTCATCCGGACTTGATGCAGGCCGACGGATTGCACCCGGCTGCGGGCGCTCAGGACAAGTTGCTGGAAAATGTCTGGCCGACACTGAAACCGCTGCTTTGACGCTTTTCTAGCGGCGGTGTTTCGGCTAAGGTGGCGCCCCCGATTTGGAGCCCCCGATGCCGCGTCCTGCCTGGTCCCTTTTTGCCTACCAACTGATCGAGCCTGACGAACAGCTGGATCTGTTCGCCTGCCAGGAAGTGCGGGTGCATCTGGTGACCCGTCAGCTGGAGTTGGGCGGCTCGGCCGATCGAACCTTGTGCGGCAGTCTGCTGCCCGCGCAACCGCGCTGGTCGAGTGTCGACCGCCGGGTGTTCCAGGACCAGCGCCTGTGTTCGCTGTGCCGGGCCATTCTCGAATCGCAGAAGCGCGGCACCTCGCCGATCTGGCCGGAACTGCGTTTCGAGCTTTAGAAGCCGATAGATTGCTTGCTATCGGTCAACTCCCCGATTTTCCAGATGCCAGTGTACAATCGCGTTTTTATACCCTTGTCGATCATGCGAAGGATTTTCCGGATGTTGCCGCGTTTTCCTGCCGTCACCCGCTGCCTGTCTCTTGCCGCCCTTTGTGTGGCGGGCCCCGTAGCCGCATTGGAGCTGCCCCTGCCACCGCCCGGTGAAGACATCATCGGTCAGGTACAAGTGATCAAGGCCAAGTACGAAGACACCTTCGCCGACCTCGGCACCACTTACGATCTGGGCTATTCGGAAATGGTCGCGGCCAACCCTGGCGTCGATGCATGGTTGCCGGGCGCTGGCACCGAGATCGTCCTGCCGACGCGTTTCATCCTGCCACCGGGTCCGCGCGAAGGCATCGTCATCAACCTGGCCGAGTACCGCCTCTACTACTTCCCGAAAGGCCGGAACGTGGTGTACACCTTCCCGCTGGGTATCGGCCGTGAAGGCTGGGGCTCGCCGATTGCCCATACCAGCATCATCGCCAAGACGCCGAATCCGACCTGGACCCCTCCAGCGTCGATCAAGGCCGAGCACGCCGCTGATGGCGATCCGCTGCCGAACGTCGTGCCGGCAGGCCCGGACAATCCACTGGGGCCGTTCAAATTCACCTTGGGCACGCCGGGCTACCTGATCCACGGGTCTAACAAGAAGTTCGGCATCGGCATGCGCACCAGCCACGGCTGCTTCCGCATGTTCAACAACAACGTGCTCGAAATGGCGGGCATGGTGCCGGTCGGGACGTCGGTGCGCATCATCAACGACCCTTACAAGTTTGGCGTCAGTGGGGGCAAGGTGTATCTGGAAGCGCACACCCCGCTGGACGACAACGGCAACCCGTCGGTGGTCGACAAGCACACCGCGGTGATCAACGCGATGCTCAAGCGCGAGGACATCACCAACAACCTGCGCATGAATTGGGATGTGGTGCGTGACGTGGTTGCCGCTGAAGATGGCTTGCCGGTTGAAATCGCAGTGCCGAACGCTTCTACGTCGATGGTGACGAGTGCGCCGATCGATCCGCTGCAGTAAGGCTTGAAAAGAACCCGCCGACGCAGGCCGCGTCGGCGGGTTTTTTATGGCCGGCAGGAAACACCGGGCAAAAAAAAGCCGACCCAAAAATGGGTCGGCTTGATAACAACCCCGAAGGATTATTACTTGCGGCTAGCTTTGTCCAGCATGCGCAGAGCACGCTCGTTAGCTTCGTCAGCAGTCTGTTGTGCTTTTTGAGCAGCAGCCAGAGCTTCATCAGCTTTACGGTAAGCTTCGTCTGCACGAGCCTGGGAGCGAGCTGCTGCGTCTTCAGTAGCAGTCAGACGTGCTTCGGTTTCTTTCGATACGCTGCTGCAACCGGTAGCCAGAACTGCGGCCAGAGCCAGAGCAGAGAATTTCAGAACGTTGTTCATCGTGTTCCCCTTCAAGGACTTTCTATTAAGTAGCTGTCTCCTCAGAGTGAGGAAATAGCCGGCGTACATACTACCCATTACTTCTAGTAAGTAAACTGACGTGTAGCAAGAAGCAAAAAAAATTGTAGGCGTTGATTCTTTTTCGAGCAACTTTTAACTGCGTTGTTTAAAAAATATCCAGCCAGGAGGCCCGAGATGAGCGAGCCGCCTAAAAAAGTTCCGTGCACTCACCGCTGTTTTTCTCATTCTTGGCTAAAGTCTGTCTATATGGATTCGTCCATACTTTTGTTCGGATTTTGCGCCGTGGCTCTCATAATCTTTATCCATCTTGATGGTGACTTTAAGAGCGCGCGTTCGTCTTAAGTCTCAACATCCGGCAATGTTCAGGCTATCGACCCGCAGATATCTCCGGTCGAGCCGTCCCTGCGTCACCCGGAGCAGCACCCGCCACTGAGCGCGATGACGAGCGTACCTTGAGCATTTCTGCCAATGGTGCCTACTATTTGATACGTGCTCGGTTGTGCGAGATCGGTGCCGCTCTTCTCGGTGTCCATTCAGGCACGAGGTGGCGTAGATGTTCCTTCGCCGGAAAAACATCGGTAAGGTAGGGGTCAGAATTCAAGACCCGCGAGGAGTAGTGATGAGCGAGGCGTTGTCCATCCACCATGACCAGGCTGGTCATCAGTTCGAGACCAGTGTGGACGGTCATCGTGCCTACCTGACCTATATGGATCTGGGGAAACAGACCCTGGATATCTATCGCACCTTTGTGCCCAACGCGCTGCGTGGTCGCGGCATTGCGGCAGCCTTGACCGAGAAGGCGTTGGAGTACGCTGAGGAAATGGGTTACACCGTCATTCCATCGTGCTCTTACGTCGAGCGCTACATGGAGCGTCACCAGCGGCATGCCGCCAAGCTGAGCCAGTAACCTTAAAATACGAACACAAAAAAACGCCGGGTTTAGCCCGGCGTTTTTGTGTGCGGCGAAACGTGATCAGGTGCGAGCGCGTTTGGGCAGCACATCCTTGAGCTTGGCGTGCATGCTGCGCAAGGTATTTTCGGTAGCGGACCAATCGATGCAGGCATCAGTGATCGACACGCCGTATTGCAGGTCGGCGAGGTCTTTCGGAATAGCCTGGCAGCCCCAGTTCAGATGACTTTCGACCATCAGGCCGATGATCGACTGGTTGCCTTCGAGGATCTGGTTGGCGACGTTCTCCATCACCAGCGGTTGCAGGGCCGGGTCCTTGTTGGAGTTGGCGTGGCTGCAATCGACCATGATGTTCGGCTTGATCTTCGCCTTGTTCAACGCTTGCTCGCAGAGCGCGACGCTGACCGAATCATAGTTCGGCTTGCCGTTGCCACCGCGCAGGACCACGTGGCCGTAGGCGTTGCCCTTGGTGGTGACGATCGACACGCCACCTTCCTGGTTGATACCCAGGAAGCGGTGAGGGCTGGAAACTGATTGCAGGGCGTTGATAGCGACCGTCAGGCCGCCGTCGGTGCCGTTCTTGAAGCCGACTGCCGAGGACAGGCCGGAGGCCATTTCACGGTGAGTCTGGGATTCGGTGGTGCGCGCGCCGATGGCCGACCAGCTGATCAGGTCCTGCAAATATTGCGGGGAGATCGGGTCGAGGGCTTCAGTTGCGGTCGGCAGGCCCATTTCGGCCAGGTCCAGCAACAATTGACGACCGATGTGCAGACCGTCCTGAATCTTGAACGAGTCGTCCAGGTACGGGTCGTTGATCAAGCCTTTCCAGCCGACGGTGGTGCGTGGCTTCTCGAAATACACGCGCATGACCAGATACAGGGTATCGGACACTTCAGCCGCAAGCGCCTTCAGGCGCTCGGCGTATTCGTGGGCAGCCTTGATGTCGTGGATCGAGCAAGGCCCGATGACAACAAACAGGCGGTGGTCGGTGCCATCAAGAATATTGCGAATGACTTCACGGCCCTTGGTGACAGTGCGCAGGGCAGCGTCGCTCAGAGGGATGTCACGCTTTAGCTGATCGGGAGTGATCAGGGTCTCGTTGGAAGCGACGTTTAGGTCGTTGATCGGTAAATCAGCCATCGTTTACTCGTCAGGTCACGGGTGCCGGCCGCCAGCGAACCCGCGCGGCGGAGCACAGCAAATTAAGCGCGTCGGGGAGCCGAACCTTAGCGCGTTACGCGCCTGCTCGACAATGGGCAGACGCTGGTTTTAGGGGCATTCTCACTAATTGAGAGCGTTGCCTAACCCAGCGCAGGCTGTGCAAATGCCTTGCGAACCGTGTCGTGAGAGAACTCGTCGGCATGCTGCTGGACCCAGTCGAGGGCCAGGGCCTGAATATCCTGCAGGTCATCGTGTGCGTCACGCAGGCGGCAATAACGTTCGATCTGGCAAACCTGCTCGCCCATTCGCGCACTGAACAGCATCTGTTCGTCGACGAAGGCAATGCCCACCAGGTAACCGCGTTTGCGTCGCAGGCACCAGGCCACATAACCCAGATAGCGCAAATCGGGATTCAACGTTGGCATGCGCACTTCCAGCGCCGTACCGTGGCGCCAGGCGCGGTGGTAATTGCAAGCCATGCCGCCGAGGCTGATAGTGTGCAGCCGTTGCCGCGAAATGCACTCATGCTTGAGCAACGTTAACTCGACGGGCACATCGTCAGGGTGAGGTAAAAAACGTCCCATGAACACAAACTCCCTGTGTCGGCCATTTGACATTGTTTCCCCCAGTATAGTGGTCGAATTGCAACTGACTGATTTCGACGCCGACCAACGGCTGCTGGCGATGAGCGGTGTGTCGCTGGTGATTTTCACCAGTGTCGGCTGCGCCAGTTGCCGTTTTGCCCGCGAGCAATTGCCAGGACTCGATCTGGCGATCGACCGGCTGTGCTGGATCGATGCCGGAGACAATGGCGGGCTGGTCGAGCGTTATCAGGTTTTTCATTTGCCGGCGCTGTTTGTAGTGCGCGACGGCGAGTTTTTCGGGGCAGTACAGTCGCGCCTGACCAGCACCGGGCTCAATGAAGCCGTGCGCCAGGCGCTCAGTCGACATGCAGAGGAGTTGCCATGATGGGGGCAGTTGCCAAACCGACAATCGGGATTATCGGAACCGGCGCGATCGGCGGGTTCTACGGGGTGATGCTGGCGCGTGCCGGGTTCGATGTGCACTTCTTGTTGCGCAGTGAGTTTGCAGCGGTCGCCGAACGCGGGCTGCACGTTGACAGTGCGGTGCATGGCGCATTGACGCTGAACCCGGTCCAGGCCTATTCGTCTGCTGAGGACATGCCCGCTTGTGACTGGTTGCTGGTCGGCGCAAAAACCACCAGCAACGCGGACCTCGCGCCCGCCATCATCCAGGCCGCCGCGCCGAATGCCAACGTCCTGCTGTTGCAAAATGGCCTGGACGTCGAAGACAGCTTGCGTGAGTTACTTCCCGATTCCCTGCACCTGCTCGGCGGGCTGTGTTTTATCTGCGTCCATCGCGAAGGGCCTGGCGTCGTAACCCATCAAGCGCTCGGCGCGGTGAACGTCGGCTACCACAGCGGTCCCGCAGCCGATGAGCAGGCGCGAATGACGATTGTCGAGGAGGGCGCCGGACTGTTCCGCGCGGCCGGCATCGACTCTCAAGCCATGCCGAATCTGCACCAGGCACGCTGGCAAAAGCTGGTCTGGAATATCCCTTACAACGGCCTGTCGGTTCTGCTTGGGGCCAGCACCACGCCGTTGATGGCCGATGCCGACAGCCGGGATCTGATCCAGGCGCTGATGGCCGAAGTGGTTCAGGGGGCAATCGCTTGCGGTCACGACATACCGGCCGGGTATGCCGAGCATTTGTTCAAGGTGACCGAGAAAATGCCCGATTATTGGCCAAGCATGTACCACGATTTTCTGCACAAACGACCGCTGGAACTGCAGGCCATTTACGCGCGACCTCTGGCGGCGGCCAAGGCAGCGGGTTGCGAATTGCCGCGAATCGAGGCCTTGTATCGCGGCTTGAGTTTTATCGATCGACGCAACACGTAAGTCGATCAACCTGAGGGGGAAGGGCATGGCAAAGACTATCGACGACAAACTGGTGCTGGCGATCTCGTCGCGAGCGCTATTCGACCTGGACGAAAGCCACAAGGTTTATGAGTCGAGCGGCGTCGAAGCCTACCGGCAATATCAGATCGAGCACGAAGACGAAATCCTCGCGCCCGGGGATGCGTTTCCGTTGGTGGAGAAACTGCTCAATCTGAACGCCAGCCTCGGTCGGGCCCGGGTCGAGGTGATTCTGGTATCGCGCAACAGCGCCGACACCGGCCTGCGCGTATTCAACTCGATTAATCATTATGGCCTGGCGATTTCCCGCGCGGCGTTCGTTGGCGGGCGCAGTCCTTATCCGTACCTCAAGGCCTTTGGCTGCGACCTGTTTCTCTCCACCCACGCCGAAGACGTGCGCAGCGCGCTGGATGCCGGATTCGCTGCAGCAACCATTCTGTCGGGCGGTGCCAGCCGTGCAGCCAGCGATGAATTGCGCATCGCCTTCGACGGTGATGCCGTGCTGTTTTCCGACGAGTCCGAGCGGATCTATCAGTCCGGCGGCCTGGAAGCGTTCCAGGCCAGCGAACGCGAATCGGCCCGCGAGCCTTTGCGCGGAGGTCCGTTCAAAGGCTTCCTCGCCGCCCTCAATCTGTTGCAACGCGAGTTTCCCGATGACGCCTGCCCGATCCGCACCGCCCTGGTGACGGCGCGGTCGGCGCCAGCCCATGAGCGGGTGATTCGTACCTTGCGCGAGTGGGACATTCGTCTGGACGAGTCGCTGTTTCTTGGTGGGCTGACCAAGTCGGCGTTTCTCGAAGCGTTCGCCGCCGATGTGTTTTTCGACGACCAGGCCGGACATTGTGAACTGGCCCGCGAAGTGGTCGCCACCGGCCATGTGCCCCACGGCATCAGCAACGAGCAAAAAGTTTAAGCCCTCCGTTCAACACGTTACGCCGCACGTCGCACTCGCCAAGGCACTGCTAAGCTGAATCAAATCTCCGCCATGTTGGCACGCGAGGAGGTCATATGATTCATTCGATGCTGTATGCCACGGACCTCGGGCTGTACGCACCGTTGGTGATGCAGCATGCCTTGGCGCTGGCGCGGACATTCAATGCTGATTTGTATGTGGTGCACGCCGTTGAACCCATGGGGTTGTTTGCCGAATCAGTGCTGCAGAGTTACCTCGATGAGCAGGCCTTGAACGAGTTTCACAGTCAGGGCTTGAATACGGTGATCGCCAATATCGAGCAGCGGGTGCTCGACAGCTTTCGAGAGGAGTTGGGGGATGAAGGGGAGCAGGATCTGGAGCGGATCAAAGCGGTGCGGGTGCTGCAGGGTGACCCGTCACAGGTGATTCTCGACCAGGCGCAGAAACTCTCCGTGGATTTGTTGATCGTAGGTAGTCATAGCCATGGTGCAGGTGCGGAAACACCCCTGGGCCGAACCGCTGCGCGGGTGTTGCAACTGTCTCGGGTGCCGGTTTACCTGGTGCCGCTGGTTGAACGTCGCCGCCAAGGGGATCGCTAGAACAACAGATAGTGGCAATTTGACAAAAAAGTTCTAGATTTATTCTTCGAACCATTAATATAGTTATATATCGTCGCTGATGCCCGTGGCGTCTACCTTGCTTTGAGGGATTCATATGAAGCTTCAACAACTGCGCTACATCTGGGAAGTGGCGCACCACGACCTCAACGTTTCCGCTACGGCCCAAAGCCTTTACACCTCGCAACCGGGCATCAGCAAGCAGATCCGTCTGCTGGAAGACGAACTGGGCGTCGAGGTTTTTGCCCGCAGCGGCAAGCACCTGACCCGCGTCACCCCAGCCGGCGAGCGCATCATCACCACCGCCGGCGAGATCCTGCGCAAGGTTGAAAGCATCAAGCAGATCGCCCAGGAATTCTCCAACGAGAAGAAAGGCACCCTGTCGATCGCCACTACGCACACTCAGGCACGTTATGCCTTGCCGCCGGTGATCAGCAATTTCATCAAGCAGTACCCGGACGTTGCCCTGCACATGCACCAGGGTTCGCCGATGCAAATCGCTGAAATGGCCGCAGACGGCACCGTGGATTTCGCCATTGCCACCGAAGCCCTGGAGCTGTTCGGCGACCTGGTGATGATGCCGTGCTACCGCTGGAACCGCTGCGTGGTCGTGCCTCAGGGCCACCCGCTGACCAAGGTGTCCAAGCTGACTCTCGAAGCCTTGGCCGAATACCCGATCGTGACTTACGTGTTCGGTTTTACCGGCCGTTCGAAACTCGATGAAGCCTTCAGCCATCGCGGCCTGACGCCGAAAGTGGTGTTCACCGCGGCCGACGCCGACGTGATCAAGACTTATGTTCGTCTGGGCCTGGGTGTGGGCATCGTGGCAAAAATGGCAGTCGATGCCAAACTCGACAGCGATCTGGTCATGCTCGATGCCAGCGACCTGTTCGAATCCAGCATCACTAAAATCGGTTTCCGTCGTGGCACCTTCCTGCGTGGTTTCATGTGCGACTTCATCGAGAAGTTCGCGCCGCACCTGACCCGCGAAGTCATGGCCAAGGCCATTCAGTGCCACAACAAGCAGGAGTTGGAAGAGCTGTTCGACGGCGTCGAACTGCCGGTCCACTGATCCCTTTTAAATCACCTCGGTAACAGCAAACTGTTGCCGAGCGCCCGCCACCAGAATCTCTACCTCGTCCCCTTCGAACTTGCCCAGCAAGCTTTTACCCAGCGGTGAGCGAGGGGTGATGACGGTGATCATCTGTCCGACCATATCGACTTTCAGACCCGCCGCGTCAGGCGCCAGAAACAGCCACTGCTCACGACCCTTTTCGTCTTCCAGGCCGAGCAGGGCGCCCACTTCGATCCCGCGTTGTGGGTCATACGGGCGCAAGGTCAGGTTTTGGCAAAGCACGAGTGACTGCCTGATTTCTTCGACACGCCTGGCTTGTCCGGCCGCCAGATAAGACGCTTCCAACCCCAACGTGTCGTACTTGTTTTCGGCGATGTTTTCTTCGTGGGTCGCGGTTTCGTAAGCGGTTTGCGCGGCACGTTCGGCGATGTCGAGATCAATCCGCAGCTTGTCGAGAATCAGTTGGTGGACGGTTTGCTTATTCATGATCAGTCGCAGAATTGCAGGACATTGGCGCGGCTTTTTTCGCTCGGAGCGGTCTGGTCCTGTTGCAGCCAGAACTGGCATTTCGGATTGGACAGGTTGCGACCGCTGCTGCGGGCCTGATCCATGCGTTGCTGCTGCTCGTTCTTGCGCAGGTTCTCTTCGTACTGTTCGAACAGCGGGCTTTGCGCCGGGATGTCCGGCACCGGCTGCACTACCACTGGCGGCTTGGCCAGTTGCTCTACAGCGGCTGCGACCGGCGCGAGTTGCTCGCTGAACAGCAGGCGCGAGGCGAGCCAGCAGGTCAGCGCAATTGCGAGGAATCCAAGCCACAGACCGAGGGCAATGCTGCCGGTCAATTGCAGCGCATTGAGCTGAATCGGCAACGGGCGGCGCGGGGCGGGACGGTAGGGCATGGCTGCCTCCTGGCGGGTGGTCGCGGGCAAATGGCGATTGTCGCACGAAGATTAATCGCCGTCGGCTCTTCTGCGTGAGGTAATTTATGCGGACAATCGGCGCCTTTGCCAACTGGAGCCTGGAATGCCTGAAATGCCTCAAGTGAAAAACCGCTGGCGCTGGGATATTTTTTGCACCGTGGTCGACAACTTTGGCGACATCGGCGTGACCTGGCGCCTGGCCCGACAGTTGGTGGCCGAGCATGCCGTGGCGGTGCGGTTGTGGGTCGATGACCTGCGGGCCTTTGAACGTATCTGTCCTGAAATCGACATCAGCGCCACGCAGCAATGGCAGCAGGGTGTGGAGGTGCGTCAGTGGCCCACCGAATGGCAACCCGCTGAAGCCGCAGATGTGGTGATCGCCGCGTTCGCCTGCCAGTTGCCGGGCCCTTACATGGACGCCATGGCTTCGCGGGAAAAGCCGCCGCTGTGGATGAACCTCGACTACCTGAGCGCCGAAGACTGGGTGATCGGTTGTCACGGTTTGCCGTCGGTGAAGTACAAGAATGTGCAGAAGTACTTCTTCTTTCCGGGGTTCCAGAAAGGCACGGGCGGCTTGCTGCGTGAAAGCGGTTTGCTTGAACGTCGCAGGCAGTTTCAGCAAGACCCCGAGGCGCAGCGAGCATTCCTGCAAGGCCTTGGGATTGATCGCGCGCCCAATGCCCAACTGATCTCGCTATTTGCCTACGAAAATAGCGGCTTGGCCAGTTGGCTGGACGTGATGGCCGTCGATTCGACACCCACGCATCTGTTGGTGCCCGAAGGCCGGATTCTCGGGGATGTCGCACGCTGGCTGGGCGTCGACGGATTGGCCGCCGGTGCGTTGCATGTGCGAGATCAATTGACCGTACAAATCCTGCCGTTCGTCCGACAGGATCAATACGATCACGTGCTCTGGTGTTGCGATTTCAACGCCGTGCGCGGTGAAGATTCCTTTGTCCGCGCGCAATGGGCAGGGCGGCCGCTGCTCTGGCACATCTATCAGCAGGACGAAGACATCCACCTGGACAAGCTCGACGCCTTCCTGACGCTGTACACGAAAGGCCTGTCCGAGCCTGCCGGCGAGGCGATCAGCGGTCTTTGGCGTGCGTGGAATGCGGGTCATGATATGTCCGACCACTGGCTTGCGACCCGTAAACACTGGCCCGAGCTGCAAAAACACGCCGAGACGTGGTGTCTGGAACAGGCCTTGCAGGCCGATCTTGCCGCGGCGCTGGTACAGTTTTATGTAAATTGGATATGATACGCGGCCTAGATTTTTGTAAATCCCATCCAAATTCGGATATTCGCAATGAAAACTGGTAAAGAACTGAAACCCGGTACCGTGATCCGTCTCGAAAACGATCCTTGGCTGGTTCAGAAAGCTGAATTCACCAAATCCGGTCGTAACAGCGCGATCATGAAGACCAAGCTGAAAAACCTGCTGACCGGTTACAAGACCGAGATCGTTTACAGCGCTGACGACAAACTGGACGACGTAATCCTCGACCGCAAAGAAGCGACCCTGTCCTTCATCAGCGGCGACACCTACACGTTCATGGACACCACTGACTACACCATGTACGAACTGAACGCTGAAGACATCGAAGCCGTTCTGCCTTTCGTTGAAGAAGGCATGACCGATGTTTGCGAAGCGATCTTCTTCGAAGAGCGTCTGGTTTCCGTAGAACTGCCGACCACTATCGTGCGTCAGGTTGACTACACCGAAGGTTCCGCTCGCGGTGACACTTCCGGCAAGGTGATGAAGCCTGCCAAACTGAAGAACGGTACCGAGCTGTCGGTTGCCGACTTCATCGAAATCGGCGACATGATCGAGATCGATACCCGCGAAGGCGGTTCCTACAAAGGCCGTGCTAAATAAGCACAGCTTCAGGAATGAAAAAGCCCGACCATTGAGTCGGGCTTTTTTGTGCCTGTCTGAAACACCCGCCCCTGTAGGAGCGAGGCTTGCCCGCGAAGGCGTCGTGTCATTCAACATCGATGTCGACTGACACGACGCTTTCGCGGGCAAGCCTCGCTCCTACAGGGGGCGGTGTTATTTCAGGTGTTGCTTGAGTTCTTCGGACGCTTGCAGCATCGCCGACCGTACCGCCGGCACCTGGCTCACTACGTTAAGCAAGCCGTAGTCGTGAATCATCCCGTTGTAACGAACCGATGTGACCGGCACACCCGCCTCGTCGAGTTTGCGGGCATAGGCTTCACCTTCATCGCGCAGCACGTCGGCACCGGCTGTCTGCACCAGCGCAGGCGGTAAGCCCTTCAGTTGCGCGGTGGTGGCCCGCAGCGGCGAGGCGTAGATCTCGTTACGTTGTTTGGCGTCGGTGGTGTAGTTGTCCCAGAACCACTTCATCATGTTTTTGGTGAGGAAGTGACCCTCGGCAAACTGGTTGTAGGACGCGGTTTCGAAGCTGGCATCGGTCACCGGCCACAGCAGCACCTGGAACTTGATCGCCGGCGTGCCCTTGTCTTTGGCCATCAGTGCAACCACGGCTGCCATGTTGCCACCGACGCTGTTGCCGGCCACGGCCAGGCGTTTGCCGTCGACGTTGATCTCTTTACCGTGCTCGGCCACCCATTTGGTCGCGGCGTAAGCCTGGTTGATCGCCACCGGATAGTGCGCTTCCGGGGAAGGGGTGTAATTGACGAACACCGCTGCTGCACCCGACCCCGTCACCAGGTCGCGAACTAGACGTTCGTGGGTCGGGAAATCTCCCAGCACCCATCCGCCGCCGTGGAAGAACATGAACACTGGCAGCTCGCCCTTGACACCGGCCGGCCGGACGATGGTCAGGCTGAGCGGTTGGCCGTCGACCTGGATGGTCTTCTCGCTGACATCGGCTTTTGGCAGCGTCAGTTTCACCGAGGCTTGCGCACCCACCAGCACCGCACGGGCTTCTTTGGGGGTGAGTTGTTCCATCGGTTTGCCGGTGCCGGCATTCAGAACGTCGAGGAACGCCTGGGTGTTGTGTTCAACCCCATCACCTGCGAACGCGTTACTGATGGACATAGCGAGAAGGGTGCCGGTCAAGACTTTGCTGAAAGTGTTCATGTTCATTTCCTGTTCGGGCCTGGTAGTCGGCGGTTAGACGGTGACGTGCAGGCGCACATCGACGTTGCCACGGGTCGCGTTCGAGTACGGGCAGACTTGGTGAGCCGCCTCGACCAGGCTTTGCGCGTCGGCTTGTTCAAGACCTGGCAGGCTGATGTGCAGGTCGATGTCCAGGCCGAACCCACCAGGGATCTGGCCGATGCCGACATGGGCGGTGATCGACGCGTCGTTCGGGATGCTGCGTTTGGTCTGGCTGGCGACGAATTTCAGCGCGCCGATGAAGCAGGCGGAGTAGCCGGCGGCGAACAATTGCTCGGGGTTGGTCGCTGCGCCGCCGGCACCACCAAGTTCTTTCGGGGTGGCGAGTTTGACGTCGAGGATGTTGTCACTGGAAACCGCACGACCGTCACGGCCGCCAGTGGAGGTTGCGATTGCGGTGTAGAGAGTTTGCATGGTGTGAGCCTCGTTCAGATTTGATTTGTTTGCGCTAAATGTTTGCGCGCTAAGTAAGTGCGAGATGAATGTATCGCGCTAATAGTTAGCGCGCAATATAAATTTTTGAAAAAGTTTTGGTTTGGAGGAGTGCGCGGGTTGGATGTGCTGAGTTAGAGCGGTCGCGGCAGGATTTTTTAGCGGAAGATTTTTTCGAAGGAAGCAACCCGATCAACTGGGACACCACAAAAACAAATGTGGGAGTGAGCCTGCTCGCGATGACGGAGTGTCAGTCAGTATCAATGCTCAATGACACACTGCAATCGCGAGCAGGCTCGCTCCCACAGGGATTTGGGGGGATTGAGGGATTAAAGGCTGTCTTGCAGATTGCTACGCAGCTCTTGCAGCTCCGCTTGCAGTTTTTGCAATCTCTCAAGCGTCATTCCGCTTGCACCGAGGATGCACTGGGGAATGCTGCGCGCCTTGTCGCGTAACGCACGGCCCTGTTCGGTCAGCTCGACGATCACCACCCGTTCATCCTCTCGGCTGCGGGTGCGACTGAGCAATCCTTCGACCTCCAGGCGTTTGAGCAAGGGGGTCAGTGAGCCGGGGTCTGTCAGCAGTCGCGTGCTGATTTCGCCTACGGTCAGCCCGTCCCGCTCCCACAACACCATCATCGCCAGATACTGCGGATAGGTCAGCCCCAGCGCTTGCAACAGCGGCTTGTAGACCTTGGTCATCAGCAGCGAGGTGGAATGCAGGGCGAAACAAGCCTGATTATCCAGCAGCAGCGGGTCGCAGTTATCCGGGGTGGTGCGTTCGGTGGTCATTTCAAAGCCTTGATCAGTGATCGTCATGAATCTAGCGGGCGAATCTTTAATGCACCAGACAATTCTAGACTAATGCCGGTCCAGGGTGTTTTGCAGTGCCAGGTCCCACGGCGGAATCGGGCTGAAGCGGGTTTTCAGATACTCCAGCAATAAGCGGCTTCGGGAGTTGGGTTGTTGCTCAAGACGTAATGCATAGATGCCGGTGGTCTCCGGTGGAGGCAAGCCGTTTTCACAAAACAGCGGCAGCAACTCGCCACGCAAAAGGTACTCGCTGGCCAGCCAGGTCGGCAAATGCGCGATGCCCAGCCCCGCCAACGCCCCACAGACCAGTGCTTCGGCATTGTTGGCACTCATGCGGATGCGCGCCGGGCGATGCAGGTGCAGGTGCCCGTCGCGCTCAAAGCGCCAGGCAAAGGGTGGGGCCAGGCCGTCCCAGTCAAGGCCGTCATGTTCGATCAACTGCGCCGGTTCGGTCGGGACGCCGCGGCGTTTCAGGTATTGCGGGCTGGCACAGGCAATGCGCACCATACTTGCCAGCGGCGTGGCCACCAGACGGGTGTCGGCCATTTGCCCTGCGCGCAGCACCAGATCCACCTTCCCCAGGTTCAGCCCCTGCATGTCGACAAAACTGTCGATCAGATGCAATTGCACGTCGAGGCCCGGATAGAGCATCAGGAAGTCGGCAATCACCGGCGACAAGTGCCGTCGGCCGAACGCCGCTGGCGCATCGATGCGGATCAAGCCCTCCGGCGCACTGCTCAGGGATACGGCTTCGGCGCGGGCCAGGCGCAGTTCCGCCACAATCCGTCGCGCCCGTTCGGCGAACGCCAGGCCAGCAGGAGTAGCACGCACCGCGTGGGTGCTGCGAATGAACAACTGGCTGCCGACTGCGTTTTCCAGGCTGTCGATACGTCGCGCCACCGCCGAAGGCGTCAGCGGATGTCGCCGGGACGCTGCGGAAAAGCTCCCCGTTTCCAGCACATCAAGGAACAGGCCGAGTTGATCGGTCAATTGATTCGGGTTCATGGTGTATCAGCGCTTGTGCGAAGTTGGCACAGCCATTGTGCGTTGCTGTGCGTTTCCCCGCCAGCGCCGACTGCGTAGGATGAATGGACTGATAAAAGGAAAATCGCCTGTGATTGAGTTTGTGATGTATCTGGTCTTCGGCGCCGCCCTGGGAACTCTCGGTGGGCTATTCGGCATTGGCGGTGGTTTGATCGCGATTCCGCTACTAGGCGTGCTGTTCGGTCTCGATCAGCAAATTGCCCAGGGCACGGCGTTGGTCATGGTGGTGCCCAACGTGATGCTGGCGTTGTGGCGCTATCACCAGCGCAACCGCATCGAAATGCGCCATGCACTGCCATTGGCCGCAATGGGCTTTTGCTTCGCCTGGATCGGGTCGATTTGGGCGGTAGGCATTGACGCGCAAACCATGCGCGTGGGGTTTGTTGCGTTTCTGATTGCCCTGTCGACCTACAACCTGGTGCGCATGTTCACCGCCAACGCACCGGCCTCTGCACAAATGCGTTATTCCTGGCCATGGTTGGGCGTACTGGGCGCGGCATCCGGCACCATGGGCGGGTTGTTCGGGGTTGGCGGTGCGGTGGTGGCGACGCCGGTGCTGACCAGCCTGTTCGGCACCTCTCAGGTGGTGGCCCAAGGCTTGTCGCTGGCCCTGGCTCTGCCCAGCACCGGCGTCACACTGGTGACTTACGCCGTGCATCACCAAGTGGACTGGATGATCGGGTTGCCGTTGGCTGTCGGCGGATTGATGAGCATCAGCTGGGGCGTGAAGATCGCCCACGCCATGCCGGAGCGGCTATTGCGCGGGTTGTTCTGCGGGTTCCTGGTGCTGTGCGCGGTGATGCTCGCGTTTAAAGTTTGAAGCCTTCGACGATGTGCTCGGCCAGGCACTCGGTGATCGGGGACGGGTTGTGCAGATTGCGCACCAGCATGATGCAGGCTTCCGGCAACAGCGGCAGGTCTTCGGCTTCTCCCAGGATGCGCATGTCCGGCGTGATCAGGCTTTCCAGTTGCGCAGTTACCGCGAGGCCCGCACTGACCACGGCCATTAACGCCGACAGGCTCGAACTGTTGTAGGCGATGCGGTAATCGCGCCCCATGGCGTCCAGCGCATTACACGCCCACAGCCTGCAGAAACAATCACTGTTGAACATCGCCAGGGGCAGTGGCGTCTGCTCGTGGGCGTTGAAGCATTGTGCTTCGGCCCAGACGAAACGCTCCTTGCGCAGCAACTGGCCGATTTCAGTACCGGGCTCGCGGGTGACGATGGACAAGTCCAGGTCCTGGCGTTGCAACAGTTGTTTGGTTGATTCGCAGTGAACCTCGATCTGGATCAGCGGGTAGAACTTGGCGAAACGCGACAGGATCCCCGGCAGGAAACGCATGACGTAATCGTCGGGCGTGCCGATGCGTACGGTGCCGACCATGTGCGGCTCGCGCAGGGTGTTGAAAACTTCGCTGTGGAGTTTGAGGATGCGCCGCGCGTAACCCAGCAATACCTGGCCCTCGGCAGTCAACTTGACCTGGCGTCCATCACGTTCGAACAGTTGGCGCTGCAACACGTCTTCTTCCAGACGCTTCATCTGCATGCTCACCGCTGACTGCGTGCGGTTGACCATTTCACCGGCACGGGTAAAACCACCCTGGTCGGCAATGGCGACAAAGGTGCGCAGCACGTCAGTATCGATACTTGGGTACGCCGACATCCATCAATCTCCGAGATGGTTACCATCAGAAACATTCGTTGGATTGATCTTAGCGCTGAGGCGAGACTTGAGCCATCCCTAAAGGAGGGCAACAAGATGAAAGGTCATAACGAGCATGTAACGGAAGAAAAATTCTCAATCCACGCGGTATCCGATCTGCTGCACAAGTTTAGTCGCTGGTACGAACTTCACCGTGAACGTGAGCTGCTGGCAAGTTTGAGCGACGAAGCACTGAAGGACATTGGCGTGAGTCGTGCCGATGTCGAACATGAATCGGTCAGGCCGTTCTGGGATGATCCGATGCATAAATGATGAGGCCATCGCTACACAACCCCCTCTCTGGTGAGGTAGGTTGCGAGCAGACACGGAGGTATTCATGCCCGCAACGCTGTCCTTTTCCAACAAACAGGCTCGACGTCTGGCGCTGGCCGCCCAAGGGTTCAACGGGCGGCAACCGCCAGCGGCGATCAAACCGGTTCAGCTCAACCGGCTGATCGAACGGCTGGGCATTCTGCAGATCGATTCGGTCAATGCGTTGGTGCGTTCGCACTACCTTCCCTTGTTTTCCCGCCTCGGAAATTACTCCCCCGATTTGCTCGATCAGGCTGCCTGGAGTCAGGGCCGACGTCGCACGTTATTCGAGTATTGGGGCCATGAAGCTTCGTTGCTGCCTATGTCGATGTACCCCTTGATGCGCTGGCGCATGCAGCGTGCAACACGTGGCGAAGACATCTACCAGCAACTGGCGCGTTTCGGTCGCGAGCAGCAGGACACGATTCGCCGAGTGCTGGCCTCGGTGCAGGAACTTGGCGCTCTGGGGGCTGGAAGTTTGTCGACCCGCCAGGAACGGGCCGGGCCATGGTGGGACTGGAGCGCAGAAAAACATGCGCTGGAATGGCTGTTCGCCGCCGGTGAAGTCACGGTCGCCGGTCGCCGCGGATTCGAGCGGTTGTATGATTTGCCGGAGCGGGTGATTCCTTCAGCGGTTCTGCAACAGCCTTTGCTCAGTGAGGCCGAGGCCCAGCGCGGGCTGTTGCTGCATGCGGCGACGGCATTAGGTGTCGGCACGGAAAAGGACCTGCGCGATTATTTTCGCCTGAACCCGGCAGACAGCCGGCCGCGTCTGGCTGAACTGATAGAGACGGGTGAATTACTGGCCTGCGAGGTTCAGGGCTGGCGTCAACCGGCCTTCTGCTTGCCCGAGCCGAAAGTGCCGCGCAAGGTCGAGTCCAGTGCCTTGCTATCACCTTTTGACTCGTTGATCTGGGAGCGCAGCCGCACCGAGCGGTTGTTCGATTTCCGTTATCGACTGGAGATTTACACGCCCCAGGACAAACGGGTCTACGGCTATTACGTATTGCCGTTTTTACACAATGAACGTATTGCCGCGCGGGTTGATCTGCGTGCCGAACGAGCGTTGGGCCGGCTGGCGGTGCATGCCGTGCATGAAGAGGAACCAGGGCTGGACGAGGCAGGGATGTTGGCGTTGGCCGTCAATCTGCGGCAAATGGCGGATTGGCTGGGGCTTGAGCAGGTTCAGCTCAATTGCCCGCGGGCGAGTGCGGCGCGCTTGCGGGTGGCGTTGGCACAGATTCAGGTTGGCTGAGCGGGCGCCTTCGCGGGCAAGCCTCGCTCCTACTGATTCAACGCAATCCTGTAGGCGCGAGGCCGTTGCCCGCGAATGGCGCGACGCGATTCAGCGCCGAACTTGCTTCAGCGTCTCGGCAATCAGGAACGCCAATTCCAGCGACTGATCGGCATTCATCCGCGGATCGCAATGGGTGTGGTAACGGTCCGACAACCCGTCTTCAGTGATTGGCCGGGCACCACCAATGCACTCGGTCACGTTCTGCCCGGTCATCTCGATGTGGATACCGCCGGCGTAACTGCCTTCTGCTTCGTGAACCTGGAAGAATTGCTTCACCTCACCGAGGATCTGCGCAAAGTCGCGGGTCTTGTAACCGCTGCTGGCCTTGATGGTGTTGCCGTGCATCGGGTCCGAGCTCCAGAGCACCTGCTTGCCTTCACGCTGCACCGCGCGGATCAACGCCGGCAAGTGATCGCCAACCTTGTTCGCGCCCATGCGTGCGATCAAATTCAAGCGGCCTGGGTCGTTGTCCGGGTTCAGCACGTCGATCAGGCGAATCAGGTCTTCGGGGTTCATGCTCGGGCCGACCTTTACCCCGATCGGATTATTCACGCCACGCAGGAATTCGACGTGGGCGCCGTCGAGCTGACGGGTGCGGTCACCGATCCACAGCATGTGCGCTGAGCAATCGTAGTAATCGTTGGTAAGGCTGTCGCGGCGCACGAAGGCTTCTTCGTAATTCAGCAGCAGCGCTTCGTGGGCCGTGAAGAAACTGGTTTCGCGCAGTTGTGGCGAACTGTCCATGCCGCAAGCGCGCATGAAGGCCAGGGTTTCATCGATGCGATCGGCCAAGTGGCTGTATTTTTCAGCCAGCGCCGAGTTGGCGATGAAGTCCAGGTTCCATTTGTGCACCTGATGCAGGTCGGCAAAACCGCCTTGGGCGAAAGCGCGCAGCAGGTTCAGGGTCGCGGTGGACTGGTGGTAGGACTGGAGCAAGCGCTCCGGGTCCGGTACGCGGCTTTTTTCATCGAAACCGATGCCGTTGACGATGTCGCCACGGTAGGCGGGGAGGGTTACACCGTCGATGGTTTCATCGTTGGCCGAGCGAGGCTTGGCGAACTGGCCGGCCATGCGCCCGACCTTGACCACCGGGCAACCCGCGGCGAAGGTCATGACAATCGCCATCTGCAGCAGGACTTTAAAGGTGTCGCGAATTTTTGCGGCCGAGAACTCGGCGAAGCTTTCGGCGCAATCGCCACCCTGCAACAGAAACGCGCGGCCCTGGGTGACTTCAGCGAACTGACGGCGCAACTCCCGGGCTTCACCGGCAAACACCAGCGGCGGGTAGCTGGCCAGGGTCTGCTCGACTTGACGCAAATGCGCGGCGTCGGGGTAAAGGGGTTGTTGCTGGATCGGCAGGGCACGCCAGCTGTCAGGGCTCCAGGGTTGGCTCATCACGGTCTCGGTTGTTTTACGCTCGGACGTTCATGTTATCAGCAAATTAGTGCGTGACCTGTTCCGGTTGCTTCGCGGACAATCGCGCCTTTGCCGCTTCATGTTGCGGATTATCGCGTTGCCGGGCCAGGCGACGATCAGGAGACGAAATGACTGAGGAGCGCGTCGAGCATTTGCTCGCCGAGGTACAGGATGAGTTCGGCGTGATTCGCGTGCTGGAGGTGGCCGATTACCGATTTCTCGAGTTCGGTGATGCCATCGAGCAGAGCTGCGTGTTCACGGCTGACCCGAGCTGGCTCGAGTACGATTACACCCGGGCGATGCTGATTGGCGCGCTGTGCCACGAACAGCCGGAAAGCGCGCTGTTTCTTGGCCTCGGCGCCGGCACGCTGACCCAGGCGTGCCTCAAGTTTCTGCCCCTTGAAGATGTCGAAGCCATCGAGTTGCGCCCCGACGTACCGCGTCTGGCCATCGAATACCTGGGGCTCGATGATGATCCGCGTTTGTACATCCGCGTCGGCGATGCGCTGGAGTTGCTCGATACCGCTGAACCGGCGGACTTGATTTTCGTCGACCTTTATACCGATGTCGGTCCCGGTGTCGGGCATCTGGCCTGGAGCTTCCTGGAAAACTGTCAGAAACGCTTGAATCCGGGCGGCTGGCTGGTGATCAATCAATGGGCCACCGACGACGGCAAACCCTTGGGTGCTGCATTGTTGCGCGGGCTCTATCACCGGCATTACTGGGAGCTGCCGGTGAAGGAGGGCAATGTGATTCTGATCGTGCCTTCGGAGCTGGATCAGGAACTGGACATGAATGGACTGCTTGCCCGGGCCGAAGGGCTGGCGCCGCGGTTGGGGTATTCGTTGCAGTCGTTGATCAAGGCGATTCGCCCGGCGACTTGATGCAATGAGGCCTTGTGGCGAGGGAGCTTGCTCCCGCTTGCTCCCGCTTGAGTGCGCAGCACTCACAAGATTTGCATTGATTGCGAAGATTTTGGGGCCGCTTCGCAGCCCAGCGGGAGCAAGCGCCCTCGCCACAAAAGCAAATCTGTCAGCAGCCCTTGAAGATGCCCGGCCGCTTTTCGATCATTGACCGCACACCTTCCCGGGCATCCTCACTCGCCAGCAACTTCTTCACCAACGGCGGCAATGCCTGCGCCGCCGCAGTTTCCCCTTCGTATCGCGCCTGCCGTGCAGACATCAACGTCGCCTGAACCCCCAACGGCGCCTGCCGGGCGATCCGCTCAGCCAATTCAATGGCCCGTGGCAGCAGATCCTCGCTGGCCATGACTTCCTGCACCAACCCCAAGTGCAACGCTTCATGCGCATCAAATTCATCGCCAGTCAGCAGCCAGCGCATGGCATTGCCCCAGCCGGCGACTTGATGCAGGCGCAACGTGGCACCGCCGAAGGGGAAGATCCCGCGCTGCACTTCCTTCTGCGCAAATCGGGTATTGCTGGCGCAAAGGTTGATGTCAGCGGCCAGCATCAACTCGATGCCAATGGTCAGGCAGTAGCCTTGCGCGGCGACAATCACCGGTTTGCTCACCCGGGGCCCGGCAAACACGCCCCACGGATCGCAACCGCCGGGCGGTGCCTGCCAGCCTTCGGCCAGGGCCGCACTGGCATTGATCAGGTCGAGCCCGGCGGTGAAGTGCTCGCCATGAGCGAACACCACCGCCACCCGCGCTTCACTGTCGGCCTCGAACTCGCCGTAAGCCAGGCTCAGTGCGTTGAGCAGATCGAGGTCGAAGGCATTGCGCTTGGCCACCCGATCCAGGCCGATCATCAGGACATGGCCGTGTTTTTCACGGGTGACACGACTGGAGTCGGGCTGATTCATGGAGCATTTCCTCGGGCGGGAAGGGTGTGCCAGGCCGCGGGTCAAAACCGCTGGTCTGCGTCACAAGGATGAACCGTTTTAGCGCCATCGCCAGCAGGGCCGGGCCTTTGAAAAATAGACCGTTGCACGATTATCTGCAAAGCGTGTGACATAACGGTGTATACGTCAGTTTTCCGACAAATAATGCTCCCTTTTTGGGCGATTTCCGGTATAGTGCGCGCCGGCCTTTAACCGGGCCGCGTTTAGGTAGCGCAATTTCCCGAAGTCAGCTTCGGCTGCACGTCCGCACAGCGGACTCTCCCTTGACGAATCTTTTTCATTCATTCGTTTTCGCAAATCCCCGCCGACAAAGCAGCCAGGGCGACTCTTGAGTCTTACACGGCATGCGCAGCTTTGGAGCATGGGTCTTTGCGGATGCACTTAGAGGCAGACCCATGACCCAGGAAACCGGCGGCTTCGCCGCTTTTAATCTTAATCCGAACATTCTTGCAGCCGTCATCGCGACTGGCTACGAAGAGCCTTCGGCTATTCAGCAGCAATCGATCCCGATCATCATGGCCGGTCACGACATGATTGGTCAGGCGCAAACCGGTACGGGTAAAACCGCCGCGTTCGCCCTGCCGATCCTGCACCGCATCGATCCTGCAAAGCGCGAGCCGCAAGCCCTGATCCTGGCGCCAACCCGTGAGTTGGCGCTGCAAGTAGCAACCGCTTTCGAAACCTACGCCAAGCAAATGCCGGGCGTTACCGTTGTGGCCGTTTACGGCGGCGCCCCGATGGGCCCACAACTGAAAGCAATCCGTAATGGCGCACAGATCGTTGTCGCCACACCGGGCCGTCTGTGCGACCACCTGCGTCGTGACGAAAAAGTCCTGTCGACCGTGAACCACCTGGTTCTGGACGAAGCGGACGAAATGCTCAAACTGGGTTTCATGGACGACCTCGAAGTTATCTTCAAGGCTCTGCCGCCAACCCGTCAGACCGTGTTGTTCTCGGCCACCCTGCCGCAGTCGATCCGTGCCATTGCCGAACGCCATCTGCGCGATCCGCAACACGTGAAGATCCAGACCAAGACTCAGACCGTTACCGCGATCGAACAGGCTCACCTGTTGGTTCACGCTGACCAGAAGACCTCGGCTGTATTGAGCCTGCTGGAAGTGGAAGACTTCGACGCCCTGATCATGTTCGTGCGCACCAAGCAAGCGACCCTGGACCTGGCCAGTGCCCTGGAAGCCAAAGGCTACAAAGCCGCTGCGCTGAACGGTGACATTGCTCAGAACCAACGTGAGCGCGTGATCGAATCCCTCAAGGATGGCCGTCTGGACATCGTTGTGGCGACCGACGTTGCTGCTCGTGGCCTGGACGTTCCGCGCATCACTCACGTATTCAACGTTGACATGCCGTACGATCCGGAGTCCTACGTTCACCGTATCGGCCGTACTGGCCGTGCCGGTCGCGAAGGTCGTGCACTGTTGCTGGTGACTCCGCGTGAGCGCCGCATGCTGCAAGTGATCGAGCGTGTAACCGGTCAGAAAGTTGCTGAAGTCCGCCTGCCGGATGCTCAGGCCGTTCTCGATGCCCGCATCAAGAAACTGACCAACAGCCTGTCGCCACTGGTAGCTGATGCTGAATCGACCCACGGTGATCTGCTGGATCGCCTGACTGCCGACATCGGTTGCACCCCGCGTGCACTGGCCGCTGCTCTGCTGCGCAAGGCAACCAACGCTCAGGCGCTGACCCTGGCCGCGATCGAGAAAGAACGTCCACTGGTGCCGAACAACGCACCGCGTGGCGATCGTCCAGAGCGCACCGGTGATCGTCCGGACCGTGGTGATCGTGAGCGTCGTGCTCCGGTTCCATTGGCCGAAGGTCGTGCTCGTTGCCGTACCGCGCTGGGTGCGCGCGATGGCATCGCTGCCAAGAACCTGCTGGGCGCTATCCTCAACGAGGGTGGCCTGGCTCGCGAAGCAATCGGTCGCATCCAGGTGCGTGACAGCTTCAGCCTCGTCGAGCTGCCGGAAGATGGTCTGGAGCGTCTGCTGACCAAGCTGAAGGACACTCGCGTTGCCGGTAAGCAGTTGAAGCTGCGTCGCTATCGCGAAGATTGATCCGCTCTCGAGCTGATTGATCGAACATAAAAAATCCCCGACTGGTTCGGGGATTTTTTTTGGCCTGCTGTTTGTGCCTGGACTGGGCATCGAGTTGCCCCAATCGCGAGCAGGCTCGCTCCCACATTGGATTGTGAGCCCCTTAGGGGCGAGCCCGATCGCGAAGGGGACGCCTCGGTCTACCTGTCAGTCAAAACGGTAGATGTCCATCCCCAGCGCACCCATGGTGAACCCTTGATGGGCAACGCTGAACTCACCCCCAGCCCCGCGAGCAAAGTACAACGGCAGCAAATGCTCATCGCTGGGATGATTGCGCACTGCGTTTGGCGCCTGCTGACGATAATCGTGCAGTGCGGCTTCATCGTTGGCGGCGAGTTTTTCAATCATCCAGTCACGGAACGTCCGGGCCCACGGTTCGACACTTTCCGGGCCGGCGTGCCAGTCCAGTTCACGCAGGTTATGGGTGATGCTGCCGGAGCCGATCAACAACACGCCGTGCTCGCGCAGGCTGGCCAAGGCATGGCCGACCCGGGTTTGCAGGGCAGGGCCGCCACGGGTGGGCAGCGAGACTTGCACCACCGGGATGTCGGCCTGCGGATACATCAACGACAAAGGCACCCAGACGCCGTGGTCGAAGGGGCGTTTGGTATCGATCCGTGCCGGCAGGTTGTCGGCCTGCAGTAACTCGACCACCTCGCCAGCCAGTTGAGGATTGCCGGGTGCCGGGTATTGCACTTCGAACAGTGCTTTCGGGAAGCCGCCGAAATCGTGCCAGGTTTCAGGCCGGGGATTGCCACTGACCAGCAAGTCGTTACTTTCCCAGTGTGCAGAGACGATCACGATGGCTTCCGGTTTCGGCATTTCGGCGGCCAGGCGAGCGAGGGCGGGCCCGCTGGCACCCGGTTCCAGTGCCAACATGGGCGAGCCATGGGATATGTACAGGCTGGGGAACATGAAAGAGCTCCTGAGGGGTAAGATGGCAGCATCTTCAGTCAGATCATTGATCTAAATCTAATATAAGTTTTAGGGTCTTTTGATCGAATTTTCGGGATTAATTATGCAGCCGGAGTTTTGGCACAAGCGGTGGACGTCGAATCAGATCGGCTTTCACCTGCCGGAAGTGAATCCATATCTGCAACGTTACTGGCCGCAGCTGGTCCTGGAGGAGGGCGCGCGCGTCCTGGTGCCGCTATGTGGGAAAAGCCTGGATCTGCTCTGGCTGGCGAAATGCGGTCACGAGGTGTTGGGCATCGAATTGTCGGAAAAGGCGGTGGAAGACTTCTTCCACGAGCATCAATTTGATCCGGACGTCAGCGACCAGGGGCCTTTCACGGTCTATCGGGCGGGTTCGATCGAGGTCTGGTGCGGCGACTTCTTCGCGTTGACGGCCGGCGATGTCGCCGATTGCAGCGCGCTGTACGACCGCGCGGCATTGATCGCGTTGCCGCCGCCGATGCGTGAGCAATACGCCGAGCATTTGAAGCGGATTCTGCCGAAGGATTCGCTGGGGCTTTTGATTACTCTGGATTACGACCAGGCACAGAAGGAAGGCCCACCGTTTGCCGTGCCCGATGACGAAGTGCAACGGTTGTTCGGGGCAACCTGGGAGCTGAAGATTCTGGAAGACCAGGACGTATTGGGCGAGAGCTGGAAGTTTATCGAAAGTGGCGTTACTCGGCTTGAAGAGCGGGTTTATCGGGTTTCCAGCCGGTAGATTTGTAGTGGCTTCACTGGACCATCGCGAGCTTGCTCGCGATGGGGCCCGAATGAACACCGCAAAAATCAGCAGACAAAAAAAGGCCCGCATTCACTGCGGGCCTTTTCTTTTAAGGCGTAGTGCGAGAGCTATCAGCCCCGACGACGCAACGCGTCAATACGCTCTTCCAGCGGCGGGTGGCTCATGAACATACGAGCGAACCCTTGTTTGATGCCGCCGTTGATGCCAAAGGCATTCAGCGTATCCGGCATGTGCACCGGCAGGCCCTGTTCGGCACGAAGGCGTTGCAAGGCACCAATCATTGCGCTGGTACCGGCCAGGCGTGCACCGGCTTCGTCGGCACGGAACTCGCGTTTGCGCGAGAACCACATGACGATGGAGCTGGCCAGAATGCCCAGGACCAGTTCGGCGAAGATCGTCGCTATGTAGTAGGCGATGCCCTGGCCTTCTTCGTTCTTGAAGATCACCTTGTCGACAAAGTTGCCGATGATCCGGGCGAAGAACATCACAAAGGTGTTCACCACGCCCTGGATCAACGCCAGGGTGACCATGTCGCCATTGGCTACGTGGCCGATCTCGTGGGCCAGGACGGCCTTCACTTCATCCGGCGAAAAACGTTCGAGCAGACCCTGGCTGACCGCGACCAGTGCGTCGTTCTTGTTCCAGCCCGTGGCGAACGCGTTGGCCTCGTAGGCGGGGAAAATCCCGACTTCGGGCATCTTGATCCCGGCTTCGCGGGACAGTTGCTCGACGGTTTGCAGCAGCCATTGCTCGTGACGTGTGCGCGGCTGGCTGATGATTTGGGTGCTGGTGCTCATCTTCGCCATCCACTTGGAGATGAACAGCGAGAACAGGGAACCGGCGAAACCAAAGACCGCACAGAAAATCAGCAGCTGATTGAGGTTGAGATCAACCCCGTTGGCCGCCATGAACCCGTTGAAGCCGAAAAGGCTCAGGGTGATGCTGGCAATCAGCACGACCGCCAGGTTAGTGGCCAAAAACAGCAGGATGCGCATCATGGTTGTAGAAATCTCCTCATGCTAAAGATGTAGCGTACTGCGGGGTATATAAGGTGCTGCACCGGGCTATTCAACCGAGTGACTATTTCAAACTGTGTCCTACAGCAACAGTCTAGCTGCTTGCAGGGCAATTCCGACGGCGATGCGGGAGGTGTTTGACAGCCAATTCGCCTCTCAGGCCCCGTCGTTGTTAGACGCGGCCCCAAAACGTGGCTTCAGTAAGCGACAGGAGCAGTGATGGCTGACAGGGGGCAAAGATATGTTGCTGAATTAATCACCGTGCGACCGATGCACGTGTCGCACGGTGAAGTTCAGTTTACTGGCGGTAGGATTTGAGGAAGTTACCGATCCGGCCAATGGCCATGTCCAGTTCGTCCACCCGTGGCAAGGTCACGACACGGAAGTGATCCGGCCAAGGCCAGTTGAAGGCCGTGCCTTGCACCACCAGCAGTTTTTCGGAGAGCAGCAGGTCGAGCACGAACTTCTCGTCATTGTGGATCGGGCAGACTTTCGGATCGATCCGCGGGAACGCATACAACGCCCCCATCGGCTTCACGCAACTCACGCCCGGAATATCGTTAAGCAGTTCCCAGGTGCGATTGCGCTGTTCCAGCAAGCGACCGTGCGGCAACACCAGGTCATTGATGCTCTGGTAACCGCCGAGAGCGGTCTGGATTGCATGCTGACTCGGCACGTTGGCACACAGGCGCATGTTGGCCAGCATGTCGATGCCTTCGATGTAGCTCTGGGCGTGGTGCTTCGGACCGGAAATGGCGATCCAGCCGGAACGGAAACCGGCCACGCGATACGACTTGGACAGACCGTTGAAGGTCAGGCACAGCAGGTCCGGCGCCAGGGAGGCGGTGCAGATGTGCACGGCATCGTCGTACAGGATCTTGTCGTAGATCTCGTCGGAGAACACCACCAGATTGTGCTGGCGTGCCAGTTCCAGCATGCCCAGCAGCACTTCTTTCGAATACACGGCGCCGGTCGGGTTGTTCGGGTTGATGATCACCAGGGCCTTGGTGTTCGGGGTGATCTTGGCCTTGATGTCGGCCAGGTCCGGCCACCAGTTGGCCTGCTCGTCGCACAGGTAATGCACCGGGTTGCCGCCGGACAGGCTCACGGCAGCCGTCCACAGGGGATAGTCAGGCGCTGGCACCAGCACTTCGTCGCCATTGTTCAGCAATGCCTGCAACGACATCACGATCAGCTCGGAAACGCCGTTGCCCAGGTAGATGTCTTCAATGCCGACACCTTCCACCTGCTTTTGCTGGTAGTACTGCATGACAGCCTTGCGCGCGCTGAACAGGCCTTTGGAGTCGCTGTAACCCTGAGCGGTCGGCAGGTTGCGGATCACGTCCTGGAGGATTTCGTCCGGCGCTTCGAAACCAAAGGGCGCCGGGTTGCCGATGTTCAGCTTGAGGATGCGATGACCTTCCTCTTCCAGGCGTTTGGCGTGCTTGAGCACTGGGCCGCGAATGTCGTAGCAGACGTTGGCGAGCTTGTTCGATTTGCTGACCTGCATGGCGATGTGTTCCCGAAAATGAACGATCCAGGCGGCGTATGAACTACCGTACTGGGAATCCTGCGTATTCACACAGGCCTGACGCCTTGAGATGCAGCACCCATAAATCCGTTTGAATGCGCGTGGTCTGGCTGCCAGACTGGCGTTTGACGAGGCGCAATCATACGTGCCGCCCGATCCGTGGAAAAGGTACAGATCGGGCTTTTTCAGCTGCTGAGGTGTGACGATGGAAAAGTTGGATAAAACCCTGGAAGAATGGAAGGCGATGCTCGATCCAGAGCAGTACAACGTTTGCCGTCTCAAGGGCACCGAACGGCCGTTCTCCGGCAAATACAACGACACCAAAACTGACGGTGTCTATCACTGCATCTGCTGCAACGAGCCGCTGTTCGACTCCAAAACCAAATTCGACTCCGGCTGCGGCTGGCCGAGCTTCTACGCGCCGATCGGCGACAGCGCCATGGTCGAGATCCGTGATGTCAGCCACGGCATGATCCGCACTGAAGTGGTTTGCGCCAAATGCGACGCGCACCTGGGGCACGTGTTCCCGGATGGCCCGCCGCCGACCGGTCTGCGTTATTGCATCAATTCGGTGTGCCTGGACCTGGTATCGCGCGAGTAATGCGAGCCATGTAGGAGCGAAGCTTGCTCGCGAAGGCGTCTCAACATTCAGCACAGATGGTGACTGACCCGACGCCTTCGCGAGCAGGCTTAGCCCCTACAGATATCCGAAGATATCCGGCGCCCCCACACATTTAAATTGCACACAATTCAATTGCTCGCTATGTTCATGGCTTGTTCCGTCAATTCGAGCCAAACCCATGAGCGACAACCTGCTGACCATCCCGGTGACCACCATCAAAGGTGATCAGAAAACCCTGGCCGATTTCGCCGGCAAAGCCGTCCTGGTGGTCAACACCGCCAGCAAGTGCGGTTTTACCCCGCAATACAAAGGCCTCGAAGAATTGTGGCAGACCTACAAGGATCAAGGCCTGGTGGTGCTCGGCTTTCCCTGCAATCAGTTCGGTAAGCAGGAACCGGGTAACGAAGGGGCGATTTCCGAGTTCTGCGAGTTGAACTTCGGTGTCACCTTCCCGCTGTTCAAGAAGATCGACGTCAATGGTGCCGGTGCTCATCCGCTGTTTGTGCAATTGAAGAAACGTGCACCGGGCGTGCTCGGCTCCCAGGGCATCAAATGGAACTTCACCAAGTTCCTGATCGGCAAGGACGGCCAGTTGGTCAAGCGCTTCGCTCCGGCAACCAAGCCGCAGGACCTGAGCCGCGAGATCGAAGCCCTGCTCAAATGAACACCCTGTCCGTCGATTCGCTGAAGCTCGACAGCCAGCTCTGCTTCAAGCTGTATGCGGCTTCTCGGGCGGTGATCCGCGCCTACAAGCCGATGCTCGATCAACTGGGTCTGACCTATCCGCAATACCTGGCGATGCTGGTGTTGTGGGAATGGCAGGAAACGGCGCCGGAGCAGCCGACGGTCAAGGCGCTGGGCGAACGCCTGGCGCTGGATTCCGGCACCCTGACGCCGTTGCTCAAGCGCCTTGAGCAGCTGCAATTGGTGCAGCGCCAACGTTCGGCGCGCGATGAGCGAGAAGTGCACCTGAGTCTTTCGCCGACCGGCAAGGCTTTGCGTGATCAGGTCGGGCCGCTCAAGGCCCGGTTGCTGTGCGACAGCGGCGTCGATCTGGATCGCCTGCATGATCTGCGCGACGGTCTCGATCACCTGCTGGGGCAAATCAAAGCGCTGTCGTAGTCGGTATCCACAGGTCGAGCAACGCGGCCAGTTCTTCTCGGCGAAAGGGCTTGGCCAGGTAATCGCTCATGCCCGCCACACGGCAGCGTTCGCGTTCCTCGGACATGGCGTTGGCAGTCAAGGCCACGATGGGCAGTTGTGGCCAGCGCCCGCTGCGACGGATTTGTCGGCTGGCTTCATAGCCATCCATCACCGGCATGTTGCAGTCCATCAGCACCAGGTCGAATTCGCTGTGCTCAAGCTGATCCAGGGCTTCGGCACCGTGAGCGGCGACGATCACCTCGCAACCGAGTTTGCCGAGCATGCCCTTGGCCACCAATTGATTGACCGGGTTGTCCTCGACCAGCAGGACACGTCCGCGTCGTTGGGGGGTAAGGTTTTCGACCCGGGCACCGTTGATCAGGTTGCTTTCGGGCAGCAGCACCCGGCGCAATGTCTGGTAAAGCGCATTGCGCGCTAAAGGACGAGCCTGCTGTTGCAGGGGCGCCAGGGCGTTGGCTTCTTCACTGGGCATGAAGCTGCCATAGGCGGTCACCAGCAAGATAGGCGCGTCGAGGGTCGGGCGCAGGCCAAACAGGCATTCGGGGCAGTCGGTGATCAGCACGTCCGGGTCGAGGCCGATGAACGAGTCATCGATGGACCGTTGCTGATAGTCGAGCCCCCAGCCGGGCAACAGGTTTTTCAGCAGTTCCGCCAGGCCGCTGTTGGCCGCGGTGACGGCAATGACCTTGCCCGGTAACGGCTGTGGGGCGATGGCCCGGGTGTGGCAGGGCAACGGCAGGTCGGCGCAGAACTGGCTGCCGAAACCCGCTTCCGAGCTGATGGTCAGCCGCCCCTGCATCGCTTCGCAGAGGTTATAGGTCAGCGCCAGGCCCAGCCCGGTGCCGCCAAATTGGCGGGTTATGCCGGCGCCGGCCTGCGTGAAAGGCTGGAAGATTTTGACCTGAGCATCCTGGGCAATCCCGATACCGGTGTCGCAGACTTCGATTCTGACGCCATCTTCAAAGGTTGAAAGGCGCACATCCACCCGACCGAAACGGGTGAACTTGAGGGCGTTGGACAACAGGTTGCTGACGATCTGCCGGACGCGGGTCGGATCCCCCAGCACCAACGCCGGAAAGTGCGGATCGATCAGGCAGGTCAACTCGACGCTGGGCGCGGCGTTCTGCGACAGCAGATTGGCGGTGTCTTCGATCAGCGACCCGAGGTCGAACGGAATGTGTTCGAGTTCGAGCTGGCCGGCATCGAATTTCGACAGGTCGAGAATATCGTTGAGCAGTTCCACCAGCACTTTGCCCGAGTCATGGGCAATGGACAGCTGTTGCTGTTGTTCGGCAGTGAGCGGTCCGTCCAGCGAGAGCGCGATCATGCCCAGCAGGCCGTTGAGCGGTGTGCGGATTTCATGGCTCATATTGGCGAGAAACACCGAACGTGCTTCGGCCATATCGAGGGCGGTGCTTCGTGCGACTTCCAGCTCCTGGTTCGATTGACTGAGCCGGGCATTGATCGCCTTGAGCTCCGCGGTGCGGGCCGAGACGATGTTTTCCAGTTGCCCGAGGTAGTCGGTCAGGCGGTTTTCGGCGTTGCGCCGCTGCTGGATTTCGGTGGCGATGTTTTCGAACTGCTGGTTGGCCACTTTGACCAGCACACCGATTTCATCGTTTTTATGTCCGCTCGGGTATTCCAGCCAGGTCGGTTCCGCGCTACGCGGATCGCGCCCGCTGAGTTCGCGGATGACCCGCACCAGCGGCTTCGTCAGCATCACGTAGAACAGCGCCAACAGGATGCCGGTCAGGATCAGGCTGCGAGCGAAGCCGTTGAGCAGCGTCACCTCGGCCCGGCGCAGGAAGCGGCTGCCGAAGGCGTAGGTATCGACTTCCAGTCGCAAGGTGCCGAGTGATTCGTTCGGCAAGTGATCGAGGTAGAGGCGGTCTTCAAACTGGCGGTTGGCGCCGAACAGGAAGTCGCTGATCATCCGATAATTGCTTTGCAGGGTCGGGCGTTTGACGCTGGCCAGGACGGTGCCGTTGTTGTCAGTCAATTGCGCACCGATGATCGCCGGCGAGCGCAACAGGCCCATGGTCAGTTCCTGGGAGAGTTCGGCGTCGATGTTGTAGGCGATGCGGGACGCGGGGTTATGGCTGATTTCCAGTAAAGACAGTATTTCACGGTTGATGGAGGCGTCTTCGCTGGCATAATCGATGCCTATTTGCAGCAGACTGAGCAGCGTGCCCAGAATGAAACCGACAAGCACGGTCAGCCTGGCTTGCTTGTATGACAGCCGGTGGGTGAATTTGATATCCATGGGGTGTTGAACCACTTCCGTTTCCCTTCGCTGCTCAAGCATAGTCGATCATGCATGGATACCGATGTTCTCGCGAGCCCTTGTGCAACAAGGGATGAACCGGGTGCCGAATGCTTCGTTGCGTCGCTGCAATGCCATCATCACTGTGAACGTGCCCGAGGAGAAGACGTGGATTCCCGATTGAATGCTTTTCTTGAACGCGCCGATGCTGTCCTGGCCCGTATCGAACCGCTCTTGCCTGCTCCTCGGCAAGCCATCGACTGGACGCAATGCCTGGCCGCGCGCTGGCAACGCGAGGGCCGCAGCGGGTTTCTGCTGCCGCTGCATGTCAGCCTCGACACGCGGTTGTCCGACTTGATCGGTGTCGACCGCCAAGTGGAGCAACTGGGGCGAAATACCCAGCAGTTCCTCGACGGCATGCCCGCCAACCACGCACTGCTCTGGGGCTCGCGCGGCACCGGCAAATCGTCGCTGGTGCGCGCATTGCTGGCCGAGCACGCCAAGGCCGGCCTGCGGTTGATCGAGATCGAGCGCGATCACCTGGCGGACCTGCCGCGCGTGGTCGAGCAGATCGCCAGGCTGCCTCAGCGTTTCGTGCTGTTCTGCGATGACCTGTCGTTTGAATCGGGCGAAGGCGACTATCGCGTGCTCAAGAGCGTGCTCGACGGCTCGCTCGAACAGGCGCCGGATAACGTCTTGCTGTACGCCACCTCTAACCGTCGCCACCTGGTGCCGGAGAAGGAAAGCGATAACGAAAACTGGAAACGGGTCGATGGCGAACTGCATCCCAGCGAGGCGGTGGAAGACAAGATCGCGCTGTCGGACCGTTTTGGATTGTGGCTGTCGTTCTATCCGTTTACTCAAGAGCACTTCCTTGATGTCGTCGAGCACTGGATCGGGCAATTGGCCGGAAAATCCGGCCTTGAGTGGCAGCGTAACGAAGAGCTGGACATCCTCGCCGTGCGCTGGGCTACGGGCCGGGGCAACCGCAATGGACGCTGCGCATATCAATTTGCCCGCTATTGGGTGGGGCTGAAGCTGTTGGAGCACAAAGCATGATCGATTTACAGAAGAGCGGCCAAGGCCTGGACGGTTACGGCATGTTATGGGCGCAGCTGGAGTCGCTACTGGCGGACGAGCGTGACTTTATCGCCAACGCCGCGCAGTTTTCGGCGTTCCTGTACAGCCAGCTCGACGACTTGAACTGGGCCGGTTTCTATCTCAATCGTAACGAGGAGCTAGTGCTTGGCCCGTTTCAGGGGCAGATCGCCTGTGTGCGGATTCCGTTCGGTCGCGGCGTGTGCGGGACGGCGGCGGCGACCTTGAAGACCCAGTTGGTCGAAGACGTTCACGCGTTCCCCGGGCACATCGCCTGCGACAGCGCCTCGAACAGCGAGCTGGTCGTGCCGCTGGTCAAGGACGGTCGCCTGATTGGCGTGCTGGACCTCGACAGCCCGAGTCTGGCGCGGTTTACCGCTGACGATCAGGCCGGTATCGAGCAACTGGCGGCGATTTTCCTGCGTCTGACCGATTGCTGATCACACCCTCAAGCCGGCCTTGAGCAACAGGCTTGACGGGTCGACCGCATCGATCTGCCTTGGATCGAGGAATCGGTCGGCGTATTGCAGATAGATGCCGGCGTTGATGAACAAGCCGAACAACTCCGGATCGATATGGGCGTCACGGCACATGGTGGCCATGATGCCCAGCGCTTCGCTCAAGGTTTTGGCCTTCTTGTAAGGGCGATCGGCGGCGGTCAGTGCCTCGAAAATATCGGCAATCGCCATCATCCGTGCCGGCAGACTCATTTCTTCGCGCTTCAACTGTTTGGGGTAACCGGTGCCGTCCATTTTCTCGTGGTGGCCGCCAGCGATTTCCGCGACGTTGTTGAGGTGGCCGGGGAAGGGCAAGTGGCTGAGCATCAGGATCGTCTGCACCATGTGGTGGTTGATGATGTAACGCTCCTCGCGGGTCAGCGTGCCTCGGGTGATGCTCAGGTTGTAGAGCTCGCCTCGGTTGTATTTGTAGCGCGGCACATCGAGCTTGAAACCCCAGGGATTGTCTTCCGGAATCAGTTCGCTTTCGGCGCGTTCGAACAGGTGCTCGGGCTTGTCCGCCAACAGCGGCTCGCTGACCGGCAAGGTCGGTGCCGGGGTTCGTGCCTGGCGGCGGTTTTCTTCCCAGGACACACCGATTCGATCGTCCAGGGTTCGGGTCCAGTTGCGCTGGGCAATGCTGCGCAGCCGTTGCAGATCGGCTTCGGCCATGGCCTCTGCGCCCAGATTGCAGCGGGCGACGAAGGCGAAATCATCATCCAGCCCGGCCAGGTTGGCATTACGCAATTCGGCCAGGTGCTGCTCGTCACCGCCCAGGGCGACGGCTTGCCAATAATTGATCCAGGCATCGCGCTTGAGGACCTCGAAACGGGTGCGGATTTCATGGATGCGGTCGTTCAGGGTCTCAAGCTTGGTGGCTTTGTCGACCACGTATTCAGGCGTCGTGACCTTCCCGCAATCGTGCAGCCAGGCCGCAATGTGCAGGGCTTCCCACTCATCTTCGGTGGGTTGGTAGTCGCTGAAGGCCGGGGCCTGACTGGCGGCCGCCGCCTGGGCGAGCATCAGGGTCAGCTCCGGCACTCGCTGGCAGTGGCCTCCGGTATAAGGGCTCTTGGCATCGATCGCGCCGGCCAGCAGTTGAATGAAGGCGTCCAGCAGTTGTTTCTGTTTGGCTTGCAGGCGCTGGCTCTCAATGCTCACGGCTGCGGCGCCAGACACCGCCTGGAGAAACGCGATGCGGTCCGGGCGCAGTTTTTCCAGGTCGCTTTGTGTGCCGCTGTCGGTCAAAAGCAGGATCAGCAGGCCCACGGTTTCGTTGTGCCGATTGTGCAAGCGGATGCCGATCAGGTGCACCCGGGGGTATTCCAGCGCGAGCATCACCTTCTGCAAATCCCCCGCCTGTTCGAAACCCAGATTGGTCACGATATTGTCGGCGTTCGACAACTGCTGCAGCCACTGAGGACTCTGCGGATCCTGGAGTTCGTGTCCCTGGACTCCGAATGAGGGCAATGCTTGTGACGTGCCATTGATGACCAGGCCCTGGGGCTCCATGCGATCGCTGTCACGTTCGCGCAGGTAAATAAGACCGGCCTGGGCTTGCCCGATCTTCACGGTTTCAAACAGCACCCGCTGCAGCAACGGCGCAAAGCGGGTCTCCGCGCTCAAGCTATCGGTGATCTGGAAAAAACTGCCCAGAGTGTCCTTCATCCGCGCCATCGACACGCTCAGTTGGTCAATTTCAAGCACCGGCGAACTGTGGCCGATCGGAAAGTCGAAGTTGAAACTGCGCACCGCATCGGCTTCCTGCACCAGCGTGCGCAGGGGCTTGACCAGGACTCTGGAGGTCAACCATCCCACGGGCAGGCACAGCAGCAATGTCGCCAGAGTAATCAGCGCGCCTTGCCAGCGCATGCGGTAGGCATCGGCGAGCAATTCGTCCTCAGGCACCAGCAACGCCAGTTGCAGTCCCTGGGGGCCGCCCTCCGTCATGCTGCTGCGCGCCACGATCCATTGACGACCGGCGGCGTCCAGCCGATTGCTGGCAGGAGGATTGGAGAGCAGGGCGCCGAGGCCGGGGCTGAGGTCGGCAGCCTTGTTCAGGCGAGCGGTCTGGCCGTCGATGATCAGCTTGTCGCTGTCGGGGTAGGCGATGGCATTGCCCTGGGCATCGAACAGCACGATTTCGGTATGGGGCGTCACCACGTGTTTGGCCAGGGTAGCCGACAATTCGGCCAGGGTCAGGTCGGCCCCCATCACCGCGTTTTCACCACTGCGCCGGGCCAAGGTAGTGCCGACGTTGCGGGTGGAGAAAAAAACGTAGGGGTCAGTGGTGATCTGGTTCACGTCGCCGCGTGCGCTGGAGAACCAGGCACGAGTGCGGGGATCGAAGGTTTCGTCGGGGTTGTCCAGGCGGTTGATGAGCGTCAGGGATTGATCAAAAAACAGGAATTGGGAGCGGATCTGACCACTGCTGCTGTGCTCGATGCTCCAGACTTGAAACGCCGCTGAATCGGGGGCTTTCAGTTCAGTTCTCAGGGATGCCGTCCGCAAGGGGCGGACCATGAAAAAATCACCGTTGCCATAACCCAGGTACAACGATGCCAGGTTGGGGTTGTCGTTGAGCGACTGGCTAAAGGGCTGGAGCAACGCCAATCGCTGTTCCAGATCCGGAGCGCGGGTCGCCGGGTAGTCCGCCAGCAGGCTCAGCAGATGGCGAATCGGTTCGTAGGTGCCTTGCAGGTCCAGGCGAACATCCTGCTCGATGCGGTTGAAGAGCTTTTCACTGCTGGAAAGAATGATCTGCGTGGTTTGCCCGTAGTTGAAAATGCCCAGCACCGCACCGGTCAGCAATAACAGAAAGGTGAACATCACACTGATATGGATGTGCAGCGGAAACCGGCGTTGATCCGGGCGCAGTGGGCTGGGCATTGCGGGTCTCTCCATGATGTTTAACACACTGCTCAGCGTCCAAGCATAGTTAAGGCTCCATCATTCTGCTTTTCTCGTTGTGGCCTATCTGTTGCTGCAGCGCCTGCTCCAATGCCAGCTCCAGTTCGACCATCGCCCGGTCCATGGCCTTGGTGCAATTGACGACTGCTTCAGGGGGGAGCACGTCATGACAGGCGTTTTCCAGCGCCTCGCAGCTGTCGATCAATCGGCAAGCCTGGACGATTCGCGCAGCACCCTTGATTTTGTGGGCCACCTCGATGAAAGCCTGCCGATCTTCCGTGGGGGACAACGCCAGCAACTCTTGCCGATCCAGACGATTGCTGTTCAGCAGTTCGGACAACAGGCGCCGGTCCAGTGTCGGGCTGCCACCCGTCAGCAGATGCAGCCCTTCAAGACTGAAGGCCGGGGTGCGGACCGTTGGCGCAACGCCTTCAACCCATTGACTCAAGGCTGTCAGGCTCAGGGGTTTGAACAGGCAGTCGTCCATTCCGGCTTGTCTGCAGCGTTGTATTTCTTCCGGTTGTGCGTTGGCGGTGAAGCCCAACACGGTACAAGGCCGGCTCTGCGTTTGCTGTTCATGTTGGCGAATGGAGCGAGCCAGTTCGTATCCGTCCATGATCGGCATGTTGCAATCGACGATCACCAGATCGAACACGTTGTCCTTCCAGGCCTTCAACCCCGCTTCGCCATCCGGTGCGGCGCTGTAGCGATGCCCCAGGAACTCCAGTTGCTGACACATGAGCAAGCGATTGGCGGGATGGTCGTCGACCACCAGGACGTTCAGCACAGCCGAGGTCGGGTGGAGGGACGGTTCAGCGGTTTTCGACACCCGCTCGGCTGGCAGTGTTGCAAGGTTCAGCGAGATCCTGACCTGAGTGCCGATACCAGCCTGGCTGCTCAACTGCAGGTTGCCGCCCATCATCTCGCACAGATTGCGGCTGATCACCAGACCAAGCCCCGCGCCGCCTCTGGCTGCCTGCGCGGAATGATCGGCCTGGGCGAAAGGCTCGAACAAACGCCGTTGGTCCTGTTCGCTGATCCCGACCCCACTGTCCTGAACCTGTAACTGCAACAGCACCCGGCCGGGTTCGTCGGTCGGATGCAGTTCGACCACAATCCGGACCTGACCCTGTTCGGTAAATTTGATGGCGTTGCTGACGAGGTTGGACAGCACCTGCTTGAAGCGCATTGGGTCCAGCAGGACATCGGAGGGTGGTTCTGCCGGGTTGAAGTCCAGCCGCAGGCGCAGATTTTTCTGGCGGGCCAGTCCGTCGAAAATCCGCACCACCGACGCCACGGTTTCTCTCAGGTTGACGCGTTCCGGGCTCAGGCTCAGGCGACCGGATTCAATTCGCGCAATATCAAGAATGTCCCCGATCAGGTTCAGCAGGTCTTTCGCCGAGTGGTAGGCCACGTCAATGGCCGGGCGATCCGGGTGGCTGTGATCGATACGCTTGAGGGTCAGTTCGAGCATGCCGATGATGGCGTTCATCGGCGTGCGGATTTCATGGCTCATGGTCGCCAGAAAGGTGCTTTTGGCACGGTTGGCTTCATCCGCACGCTCTTTCGCGGCACGCAGGTCGTCGAACAGTTGTCGGCGCTCGCTGATGTCGATCCAGCCGCCAATGATGCCTTGTACTTCACCGCTGGAGTCCCGGTAGGGAAGTATCCAGTGATAAATCGTCAGTGTGCGGCCACCGATATGCAATGGCCGGTCGAGAATCAGCGGAGTTCCTTCGGCCACGACGCGTTGGTAATCCGCCTGGTATTCCTGGGCTTCAAATGAGTTGCTCAAGCTGCCCTGCATGACGTTTTTACCAATCACGTCTTCGCGTTTGGCGCAGAAGACCTCCAGGTAACTGTCGTTACAGCTTTGCAGCAAGCCCTGGCGATCGCGCACGTAGATGGGATGAGGCGTGCCGTTGACCAGCGATCCCATGAACTCGAGTTGGTCGTTCAGGGCGAGCTCGGCGGCCAGGCGCTGATTGATCTGGCGGCGCATGTAAGCGTTCCAGGTCATGGACATCAGCAGCAGCACGCCGACACCCAGAACGATCTGATAGAACACTCGGTGATAGTTGCGCCAGGTACTTTGCGAAGCAGACGAGTAGCCTCGCCAGCGGCTGTTGATAATGCCCAGCTCTTCCGGCGCGATGCTCAGCAGGGCCTTGTCGAGGATCGAACCCAGCTCTTTGGCGTCACGCCCGGTCGCCAGGGAGAACGCGGCTTGCCGGGTACCGATGGTGGTGCTGATTTGAAGTGCGTGCTCAAAGATTCGCGATGAGATGAAATAGTTGGCAATCACCAAAGAGCTCACCGTCCCTTGCGCCTGACCCTCGGCGAGCAATTCCACGGCGCTGAAGGTGTCCGGCGTTTCGATCAGATGGATTCGCGGGAACTCGCGGCGCAGGTAATCCGCCATAGGATTGCCTTGGGCGATGGCCAGGCGCTTGTCCGTGAGTTGCGTCAGATTTGACGGGCTGTCGGCAGCTTTGCGAGTGAGCAGTACAACGGAGTTTTCCAGATAAGGACGGCTGAAGTTCAGCATCGCTTCACGTTGGGTGCTGGGGAGCAGGGCGGCAATCAGGTCGGCCTGATGGCTGTTGACCTGCTCGATCATCTCGTCATCGTTACGGCTGCGATGGATCTCGAAGCGCAAACCGGTGCGCAGTCTGATCAGCTCGAGCAAGTCGGCGGATACGCCCCTGAAGTTACCGTCGCTGTCGAAAAAGGTCAGTGGGGCCAACGCTTCGTTGACCACGACCCGCACGACGGGATGTTGCGCCAGCCAGCGTTGTTCACGGTCGCTGAGTTGCAGCTTCTGATCGGTGAGAAGAATGTCACTGCCCGCACTCCAGCGTTTGGCGATGTTTTCTCGCTCGCTGCCAGGGGTCGCTTTGAGGATGGCGTTGATGATCCCGAGCAGAGCCGGGTTGCCCTTGTGTACGGCGAAGCTGAAACCGTGGGCCTCGTGTTTACCAAAGTTGGCCATGCGGATGTTGTTTAGATACCCCTTGTTGATGATGTAATGGGTTGAAATGGTGTCGCCCAGAAAAACATCGGCCTGGTCGAAAGCCACCGCATTGATTGCATTCTGGTAGGAGGGGTAGGAAGTGATGATCGCTTTCGGGTACAGGGCTTTGACTTCGTCCAGCGGCAAGTAGTGATAAACCATGCTCAGGCGCAGTCCGGCGAGCCCGTCGCTCAGGGATCTGGTTTCGCCTTCCCGTGTCACCAGAACCGGTTGATCCACGGCATAGGGCAAGGACAGCACGATGTCCGCATTGCGGGCTTCAAAACCATTGGCGCTGCCGAGCATGTCGACCTCGCCTTTTTCCAGGGCTTTGATCGCGTCTCCCCGGGAAACGTAGCGCTGGACCTTGACTGGCAGGCCGGTGGCCTTGCCCAGGATGCCCGCGTAATCAGCAGTGAAACCTTCGTAGTCGCGGCCGCTGATGGTCAGGTCGAAAGGTGGGTAGTCGGGGGCAGAGGTGCCCAGAATCAGTTCACGCTTATTGTTAAGCCATTGTTGTTGCGATTTATCCAGTTGGACTTCCATGTGTCCGGTCATTGAGCGACTGAGCAGAGTGTACTGCTCGCTCGCCGTCGGTGCCGCGTGCGCTGAGGTGCTCAGACATAAACCCGCGACCAGCGGTATCAGATAATCCATTAAACGACTGGGCATCCTGTTTCTCACACTAACGCGTTGCGTTTTGCCATATCAATGAGTTCAACGAGTGATTTGGCCTTGAGTTTTTGCATGAGACGTTTTTTGTAAGTGCTGACAGTCTTGTTGCTCAGGAACATGCCCTTGGCAATTTCCTTGTTAGTGCGGCCTTGGGCAAAAAGTTGCAATACCATCAGCTCTCGGTCATTGACTGACTTGAACAGTTCAAGGTCGGAATATCGTTCATCGTCAGCACGGACAGGATTCAAGGCCTGGCTGGGGAAATAGTTGTAACCTGATAGTACCGCTTTAATTGCGCTCACCAGTTCACTAAGGTCTTCCTGTTTGCATACATACCCGGACGCGCCGGATTGCATGCAGCGAATACCGAAAAGTGTCGGGCACTGGGCTGTTAGAACCAGCGTTTTGAGGGGGGTACTCATTGCGTTGAAGCGGGAGAGAACTTCCAGCCCATCCAGTTTGGGGATGCTGATGTCAAGAATGACCAGGTCTGGCATGCATTCACGAACCATCTGCATGGCATCGACCCCATTATCAGTTTCGCCGACGACTTTGTAACCCTCATGTTCGAGCAACATTCGGACGGCAAGACGGATGACAGGGTGATCGTCGACAATAAAAACGGAGTTCATAATCAAATCCCATACGCGCTCAAATAAAGCGCGCACCTTAGCTCAGATAGTTGAGGGGGGGATCAACTGACAGGCCTGTAGTGGCAATATAAGATAATTCCTACATTCGAAGAAGAATCGGACTACGGATCAACTAGGTTTTGCATGAGGATCAGTCAAGGTGTTGTTTGTGCGTTTGGTGGGTCGGACAGATTGATTTGAAATGGATTAGATTGTTGTTTAAATGTTTTTTAGTGTGTCTTTGTTTGGGAACGATTTTACAGTGAAATCAAGGTCAATAAGTTTCTAAGGTCTGATTGTTTCAGGGGTTTTATCAAATAGCCCAACAAGGGCAGCCCGTGTTCGACGGCTATTCTTTCAAGAGCGTCCAGTTCAATGGATGTCAGACTACTCAGCACAATGGCCTGTCTGATCATTCCCATTTGGCTGGTTGGCCCTGAGCTGGAAGGGGTGGTCTTCCACCAGCAAGATGCGCCAATCGTGTTCAGACATGGGTTTTTTCATGCTTCATCTGTCGAGCAGAGGGCGCGTGATTGTTTCGCGATCGGACCGTTCATTCGATCAGTCGGCTCTGCACTGGGTGTAGGGCGATTCTGCTGACGTGCGGATTGAAACGAGAAATGCGCAGAACGTCGATCAGCCGGTCAGGAGGCCCTGACGCGGCTGAACGATGCACGGTTATCCGTGGCTTGAGCGACCGGTCATTTCCAGTGCCATTTGACTGGCATAGCTGTCGGTCATGCCGGCGATGAAGTCGATCATTCTCAGGAACGAGGTGTGTAAAGGCCCATGAGGATCGGGCGCATTGTTGCCTAGCAGGTCGAGGATGCGCCGGCTCTTGAAGGACGGTGTTCGACCGTTGTGTTGTTCCAGTGCTGCGCCACAGAATGCGTTGAGGAGGATTTCGAGGGTGGTATAAGCGCCGATTTCGTGCAGCGTCTTGCGCTTGTCCTGGAAGATCTTTTTGCGCGCCATGTCTTTGGCATTCAAGACGCAGCGCTTGGCCGGACCATGCATGTGCTCCACCAGATCGCCGGGCAGCGTGCCGGCCAGCAGCGAGTCCTGTTGCTCGACGAAGGCCCGGGCGGCGGCATTGGTCAGGTGCTCGATGGCCTTGCCCCGCAGGATCGCCAGTTTACGCCGACGCGAATCCAGTGGGCCCAGTTGGCGATAGGTTTCCGGGAGATCATCACCCACCAGGTCGAGCAGCAAAGACTCGACTTCGGCGTACTCCAGCAGGTCCATTTCCAGGCCATCTTCCAGATCGATCAGCGCGTAACAGATATCGTCCGCAGCCTCCATCAGGTACACCAGTGGATGGCGTGCCCAGCGCTGTTCCTCCAATTGCGGCAAGCCGAGCTTAAGGGCGATCTGCTCCAGCAACGGCAGTTCGCTCTGATAGCAGCCGAACTTGTGCTTTTTGTAGCCCAATGAATCGGCGTGCTTTGCCGTCCACGGGTATTTCAGATAAGTGCCCAGCGTGGCGTAGGTCAGCCGGGTGCCGCCGTCGAATTGATGGTATTCGAGCTGGGTGAGCACCCGGAAGCCTTGGGCGTTGCCTTCGAAGTTCAGGAAGTCATTGCGTTCGACGTCGCTCATGGCGTCCAGCCAGCCACGGCCGGCGGCCTGCTGGAACCAGTGACGGATCGCGTCCTCGCCGGAATGCCCGAAGGGTGGATTGCCGATGTCATGGGCCAGGCAAGCCGATTGCACCACCATCCCCAGGTCGCTCGGTTCGCACCAGTCGGGCAAGGCGCTGCGAATGGTCTCACCGACGCGCATGCCCAGCGATCGACCCACACAGCTGACTTCCAGCGAGTGGGTCAGGCGTGTGTGGATGTGATCGTTGCTGGTGACCGGGTGGACCTGAGTCTTGCGCCCGAGGCGGCGAAAGGCACCCGAGAAGATGATGCGATCGTGGTCTTTGTGAAAAGGGCTGCGGCCGAGTTCTTCCGGGCTGTGCAGAGGCTTTCCGAGGCGTTCGCGGGTAAGCAGGGTTTGCCAATCCAAGGCTGGACTCTCCGTCAGGTGACTGAGCCTCTAGCTTCCGGGTTCGTGCCTGCGCCTGCAAGCAGTACTAGAGCCCGGCGGCGTCGATGTCGATGAGCAGCAGTCGCTCGCCGTTGTCGAAAAATTGCCCGGCGGTGAGGCAATACTGATTGCTGGTGGCATCGCGGTAGGTCGTGGACAATGTCAGGCGCCGCTCTTCCCAGCCCTCGGCCAGCAACTGATAGAAATAGGGTCGCCACGACCAGTTATGACCCAGGTAGCGGTTATCGGCCTCCCAGCCGTTGTTGCGCCATTCCAGATTGGGCGTCAACTGGGTGCCGTGACGGTCGCATTGATAGAAGCGCAATAGCCATGGAAACGCCTGCAGCTGTGGCAAGGCGCTCAGCGGCGCACGGGCCAGGGCCCAGGCTTGCAGGATCGCCATCAATTCGCAGAGTTGCTGGCGCATGATCATCAGTCGACCGCGTTCGCCCAGTTTCTGCTGAACATAACGCTGGCGCAGTTGCGCGAAACGTTCGACAAAGGCGTCGGTGGCGAAGAAGTCCTCCTGCGCCCGGGCAAAGAGAAATCCTTGTACGTAACGCGAGCCGCACTCCAGGGCGAAATTGAGCTGATCTTCGGTTTCCACCCCTTCGGCAATGATCCAGCACCCGGTTTTCTCGGCCATTTGCGCCAGGGCTTTCACCACGTCGCTGCTGGGGCCGCCCAATGCCGCGGCCTGGAACAGTCGCATATCGAGCTTGAGAATGTCCGGTTGCAGGGCCAGCACGCGATCAAGTTGCGAGTAACCGGCACCAAAATCATCGATGGCGATCCGTGCCCCGGCGTGTCGATAGCGTGCCACGACGTCGGCCAGGCGCTGGATGTCGCCCCCCAGTTCGGTGATCTCGAAGACGATGCGTTGCGGATCGACGTTGTGTCGGCTCAATTGCTTGAGGCTCGGTAGAGCCTGGTCCGGCCGTAAGCGGTTGATCCAGCGCGGTGATATGTTCAGGCTCAGAAACCAGTCCGATGGCGCTTCATGCAAACGGCTCAGCGCGTTATCGCGGATCTGCCGGTCAAGGCGACGAAGGGCGATGGCGGGTGTTCGCGGGTCGGCGAACAACGGCCCCACCGAAGCCAGTTGACCGTCGGCCTGTCGCAGTCGACCCAGCGCTTCCACACCCGCGATACGGCCCGTGGCGGTATCGATAAATGGCTGAAAGCAGGCGAGCGGTTGCCCGTCGATCACGAGGCCTCCTTAGTAAGGTCTTGTTTTTGGATTGAGCTGTTCGCCGGGTAGGCACACAGGATTGAACCTCTCGATAAAGAGGTTAATCCCGGTGGTGTTGCAAGAATGCAGCCAGATAGTGGCTATTCAGTCTTTGCGCGAAGAACCCTGCATGACCAATTTGATCAGGGGGCCCAGCGTTGTGCCCAGGCGAACCAGCCGGGTCAGGCTGCCGGTACCGCCGTTCTTGGCACCTTTACCGGTCAGAAAACCGAGCAGCGTCACGGCGGCCATGCCCCAGAGCGGGGCGTGCTTGATGCCGAAGCCATCGTGCAGGTTTTTCGTCATCCCGCGTACCCGCTGCAGGGGTTGCAGCAATTGCGCGGATTCGTGACGGATTTCCTGGCGATGCATTTCCATGCGCAGGCGTATCAGCGCCTTGCGCATTTCGGTGCGAGAGCTGTTATGGGGCAATTCAGGCAGGCTCATGGCAGCAGGCGCTCCCTATCGTTGGCCAATTCTTCCAGGGTGCCGTGGAAGGGTGAGGACTCATCGAAAATCGCTGCTTTCAGGCGCATGGCGCAGAAAACTGCAGCCAGGGTGTAGAACACACAGAGTCCGATGATCGCTGGCAGACGGTAGGTGTCCCAGAACAGAATCAGCACCAGCGTCGACAAGCCCACCAGCAACAGCAACGCAAAGACCAGCGCCAGGCCTGCAAACAGCAACAGGCTTACGGTGCGCGCTTTTTGTTCCTGCAACTCGATGCCGAACAGTTCGACATGGCTGTGCAACAGTCCAAGAAAAGCGGCACCCAGGCGCCGCGATGAAGAGCTTGTGCCCGTCGCGGACGAGCTGGATTCACCGATAGACATATCAGCGCCGAGTGGCCAGCAGGCCAATCAGAAAACCGACACCCGCCGCAATCCCGACCGATTGCCATGGATTGGTCTGTACGTAATCTTCGGCAGCGGTAACGGCAGCCTGGCCGCGTTCGCGCAGGGAGTCTTCGGTCAGCTTCAACGTTTCGCGGGCACGCAGCAGGCTGTCGTGGATCTGGGCGCGCAGCTCATCGGCCTGATCGCCAGCCAGGGTTGCGGTGTGTTCCAGCAACCGCTCGGTGTCGTTGACCAGAGTCTGAAAGTCGTTCATCAGGATATCTTGAGCAGTCTTTGCTTTGATGCGGGCCATTGGTGATCTCCGTAATTGGCTTCTGAAGCGTTCGAGTATGAGCGTTATGTGAAGGTTCAGTACAAATGACTGGTACAACTTTTGCTATGTCATGGTGCATCAGCCCGCGCCGTTGCGCTGTTGCCGGGCATGATTTCAGGAAAACCCTGATTCAAACAATTAAAACTCGCGTCTAGGTTTCAGCCTTGTGCGCCAAAGCGGTTCATGGGGATCAATGCCTTGATCCTGCGAGCCGCAACTTGGTGCACAAATTCTCTGCGCGAACCGCTTTGGTGCCTTTTAGCCTTCAGGTCTGCCAACCCATGGAAAATCTGCAAAGCGCTGTGGACAGTCTGGTCCATAGCTCCAATACGTTGTTCATTCTTATCGGTGCGGTCATGGTTCTGGCCATGCACGCCGGTTTTGCCTTTCTTGAAGTCGGCACGGTTCGACAAAAGAATCAGGTCAACGCCTTGTCGAAGATCCTCAGCGACTTCGCCATTTCGACCCTGGCCTACTTCTTTATAGGCTATTGGATTTCCTACGGGGTCACCTTCATGCAACCAGCGGCGGTGATCAACGCGGATCATGGCTACGGGCTGGTTAAGTTTTTCTTTCTGCTGACCTTCGCGGCGGCGATTCCGGCGATCATTTCCGGAGGCATTGCCGAGCGCGCCAGATTCGTTCCGCAGTTGTGTGCGACGGCGCTGATCGTGGCGTTCATCTACCCGTTCTTTGAAGGCATGATCTGGAACGGCAACTTCGGGCTGCAAGCCTGGTTGCTGGAACAATTTGGCGCCAGCTTCCATGACTTCGCGGGCTCGGTCGTGGTCCACGCCATGGGCGGATGGCTGGCCCTCGCGGCGGTGTTGTTGCTCGGCCCCAGGCAAGGGCGTTATCGCGAAGGGCGGCTGGTGGCGTTCGCACCGTCGAGCATTCCCTTCCTGGCATTGGGTTCGTGGATCCTGATCGTCGGTTGGTTTGGCTTCAACGTCATGAGCGCCCAAACGCTGCAAGGCGTCAGCGGATTGGTCGCGGTGAACTCGCTGATGGCCATGGTCGGCGGCACCGTGGCGGCACTGATCGTCGGACGCAACGACCCGGGGTTTCTGCATAACGGTCCACTGGCCGGGTTGGTGGCGATCTGCGCAGGTTCCGACCTGATGCACCCGGTGGGCGCGCTGGTCACCGGTGTGATCGCCGGGACCCTGTTCGTCTGGTGCTTCACCGCGGCTCAAGTCAAATGGCGCATCGACGATGTGCTGGGTGTCTGGCCGTTGCATGGTTTGTGTGGTGTCTGGGGAGGACTCGCCTGCGGCATCTTCGGTCAGAGTGCATTGGGTGGTCTGGGTGGGGTGAGCCTGATCAGCCAGTTGATCGGCACCTCGTTGGGTGTGATCGTCGCGTTGCTCGGTGGTTTTGTGGTGTACGGCGGGATCAAGGCGTTGCATGGTCTGCGCCTGAGCCAGGAAGAGGAGTATTACGGTGCGGACTTGTCGGTGCACAAGATCGGCGCCGTGAGCCAGGACTGATTCACTTTTCTTCATCGTCGCTCCCGGGATAAAAACCGTGCAGCAGACGATAACGGTCATGCCGTATCTGGTCGGCCCGCTCCTGTACCTGATGCGCGGGTAAACCCAGCATGATCAGGGCGTGGGAGGCGAGCATCAGGCTCGATTCCAACAGCTCGGGCACGACTTCGCTGGCGCCGGCCGCTTTCAACTCGGTCAGTTGGCTGTCGTCTCGAGTGCGCACCAGGATCGGAATCTTCGAGTTCAATCGGCGCGCTTCCTGGAGAATCAAGAGCGCGATGTCGGTCTGGTCCACGGCAATCACCAGCAGCCTGGCTCGCGCCAGCCCGACCGCGAGCAGCAGTTCACCGCGCCGCGAGTCGCCGTAATGCACACAGGTTTCATCCACGGCAGCTTCCTGGACACGCACCGGATCGGTGTCCAGCGCAAGGTAAGGTTGGCGCGCGTTGCGCAACGCGCGGCCGATCGACTGACCCACGCGACCGTAGCCACAAATCACAACGTGGTTGTGCAAGTCGGCGTTAAGCGCGCTGATTTCTGCCAGTTTTGCTTCTTCGTTGGGCTTGCGATGCAGGCGTGTCGCAATGTGGGGGGCGGCGCGCAGCAACAACGGTGTCACCAGCATCGAGCAGAATGTCGCGGCCAGCAGAAGACCTCCGAAGTCGGCGGGCATCAGTTTGTTTTGCTGCATCTGCGCCATCAAGGCAAAGCAGAACTCGCCACCCTGAGCCAATGCAAGGCCGCTGCGCCAGGCGGTTTCGCCGTCGCTGCCGCGCCATTTGACCAGCAGCGCGACCACTGTGCCCTTGATGAGCAGTAACCCAAGCGTCAGGCCGAGAACCATAAGGCCGTGGCTGACAAACAGCTGCAAGTCGATCAGCATGCCGATGCTGACGAAAAACAACCCGAGCAAGATGTCGCGGAACGGCCGGATGTCCGCCTCGATCTGGTGCCGATAGTGGCTTTCCCCCAGCAGCATGCCGGCGAGAAATGCACCCAGGGCAGGGGAGAGACCGAGCAGGTGAGTCAGCCACGCGGTCAGCAAAACGATGACCAGCGCCAGCAGCACGAACAGCTCCGGGGAGCGGGCGGCGGCAACTTCATGGAACAGGCGGGGCAACAACCATCGACTGGCCAGCAACAAACCACCGAACAGCACCAGAGTCTTGCCCAGCGTCAACGGCAATGCCCAATACCAGGCTTGATCGCTGTTGCCGGCGAACACCGGCACCAGGGTCAGCAACAGCACCGCCACCACATCCTGGAACAGCAACACAGCGATGGCATTCTGGCCGTGACTGCTGAATATCTCGCCGAGGCTGCTCAGCTCCTTGCTGACTATGGCCGTAGAAGACAGCGACAGACCAGCACCGAGTAACAACGCGGGCGTCGTCGGCATGCCGAACAGCATCAGCAATGCCCCCATCAAAATCCCGGACACCAACACTTGCAGGCTACCAAGGCCGAACACCACCCGACGCAGCTCGATCATCTTCGACAGGGAAAACTCCAACCCAAGGGAGAACAGCAGAAACACCACGCCCAACTCGGCCAGGTCTGGCAACTCTTCGCTTTCATTCACCCAGTTGAACGCCGTCGGCCCGATCATCAGCCCTACGCACAGATAGCCCAGCACCGGAGGCAAACGCAGGCGCTGGAACAATGCAATCACCACCAGGGAGGAGGCGAGAATGATCAAGAGGTTGGCGAACACGAAAAACTCCGGTGAGGGGCTGGCTACTCAAGCGTAGAAGTAAAAAAAACCTGAGCATCACGTAATTGGCCGCTGGAGCGACTGATATGCGTCAGGGTTTTACCGCCGCCCATTGCGATTTGTGCTCAAGGGCAGAAAATTCACTGGCTCGACGGCTTTTCGGAGCAAGCCTAGAATAGGTTCTTAATTTTTTAGGTTGAGCGCTCATGCTTCCTGAATGTCAGTTGTTCGGCACCCTTGGGTGCCACCTCTGTGAAGTGGCCGAAGCCATGCTGATGGAGTTTGTCGAACGTGGTCTGCTGGTGGAGCTGGTAGATATCGCTGAAGATGAAACATGGTTCGAAGCTTACAGCCTGCGTATCCCGGTGCTACGGCGGGTCGATACCGGCGCTGAACTGGGCTGGCCATTCAATGCCGACGAGGTGGTGGCGTTCCTGCGTTAAGCGGTTTTGTGGTTGGCGATGTCCCGTTTGTCGAACTTTGCGAATGATCCCCTTGGCTTAACCGATGCTCTTCGGATACTGTATGCGCATACAGTTATTCGTAATATTGCCGTTCGCCCCTGGTTTTCAGGTTCGAGCAGGCAGTATCGGGCGTGAGAGGGGAAGATCGTGGTCAATGTCGAACAATTGAAAAACAGCGTGAACCGGATGTCGGTTGATGTTGTGCGCGAGGCGGTCCTCGAATTGCGTCTGGATGGTCTGGTCACGGAAGGAAAAACACCCTTCAACAAACTGCACTTCAACACCTGCTTTGCCGAAATCGAAGCGTTGTTCCAGCGCGCGGGTTATCACCGCCAGCTCGATGTCGTGGGTTATCAGGGCTTGTTGTACGCGCTTTATGATCCAGGCCGCTGGGAAGCGGTCGATGTGCTGCGCTGGCTCAAGGAGTTCACCGAAGCGGCGGCGCGCAAGCAGATGCCGGCGTGAGGATTCTCTTCTAGGTTCGTTCCGGCCACTGTTGGATAATGCTGGCCTGTATTGAGGGTCAGAGCGTTTGTATGTCCACTTCATCTTTTTCTGCTTCGCACAACCAGGCCAGCACGCTCTATTTGCCGCCGGGTCCGTGGCAGACCGTGCTCGATTGCCTGTGCGACCACTTCAGCGCTATTGGTCGTGAACAATGGCTGGACAGGATTGCTCGTGGTCGCGTGCTTGACGGGCACGGTCAACCGATCGCTCTGGATCTGCGTTACAAGGAAGGCCTGCGGATTCATTACTTTCGTGAGGTGCCGGACGAAAAACCGATCCCGGTGGTCGAGTCGATCCTGTATGCCGACGAGCATCTGGTGGTGGCGGACAAGCCGCATTTTCTGCCAGTGACGCCTGCCGGGGAATACGTGGAGCAGACGTTGTTGCGGCGGCTGATCCGTCGCCTGGATAACCCGAATCTTGTGCCTTTGCATCGCATTGACCGGCACACGGCGGGACTGGTGTTGTTCTCAGCGAATCCTGAGAGTCGCTCGGCTTACCAGTCATTGTTTCCTACACGGAATATCGAAAAACGCTACGAAGCAATCGCCCGCGCATTGCCTGAACTCACCTTTCCACTGGTTCATAAAAGTCGGCTGGTCGATGGCGAGCCATTCTTTCGCATGCAGGAAGGTCCGGGTACCAGCAACACCGAGACGGCAGTTGAGGTTCGTGAGAAAAACGGCGATCTCTGGCGTTATGGACTTTATCCAGTGACCGGCAAGAAACATCAGTTGCGGGTGCACATGACTGCTTTGGGCGCCAGTATCTGCAACGACCCGTTCTACCCGCAGGTGCTCAAGGATGTCGAGGACGACTATGCCAATCCCTTGAAGCTGCTGGCTCAGGGTTTGCGGTTTGTCGACCCGATCACAGGTCAACCACGTGAATTCGAGAGCACCATCACCCTGCAATGGTGATCACAGTGCTTCAGGCACGAAAAAGCCCGCATCAAGCGGGCTTTTCTGTATCCGGTGGTGCCGTAACGATTACAACTCTTTAACGGTACGAACCTGATCCTTGTTGATGCGGGTGTGTTTGCCATCAAGCTGTTCGAACTCGTAGAAACCCGATTCGTCATCGTATTTTGGCGCGTCGACGGCCTGGATTTCGCGACCGTCATTCAAGGTGATCACTGTAGGCGATGCGCAACCGGCGAGGGTTGCAAGGCCCAGTGCGAGCATGAGAGTGGCGAGGGTCCGTTGAGTCATGAGTGTGTCTCCGAATATGAATTCTTTTGGTTACTGAGCTTGAGACGTATGCAACGCGCGCAAGTTCCTTCTCGTGTCAGTCTGACACAGTGTTGTGTGCACTTAACAGCTCCGGCGTGTTGAGGTTGGCCAGGCGAGGATCGTTATCGGGACATTGCAGGGCGGTAGCGCCCAATTTGCGCATGAGGCGTCCCGGACTGCGTTCGCCCTCATTCCAGGCTCTTTCAAACGCTGCCGAAAGCGCCACCGGGATGATGCACAGCAACGGCTCCCAGTGTTCGTTATGGCGCAGCATCAGCGGTTTGTCCGGATGCTGGCGGGCGGTTTCGCGCATGCTCTGGAGCAGGGCCGCATCGATGCGCGGCACATCGCACGGCAACACCAGCAGACAGGCGTGGCGGGCGGCCCTGAGGCCGGCGCGAATACCGGCCAAGGGTCCCGGGAAGTCGCCTTCATCGTCATGGACCAACTGGTCGGCAAAAGGCGCATATTTTTCCAGGTTCCTGTTGCAGGAGATGATCAGATCATCACTCAGCGCGCGGGTCTTGCGATGCAGGTGCGCGATCAGTGGCTCGCCATGCCATTCCAGCAAACCCTTGTCCTGGCCGCCCATGCGTTGGCCTCGACCACCGGCCAGGAGCAGAATGGAGCAGGGCGGCAAATGTGTACTCAAGGTCATGGCACGTCTCCATGGGGGCGGCGAAAAAACGGAGCGCTGTGATATAACACCGGGCTGTTTATCCTACAACTGGACGAGCCTATGAAAGCCAAGGCTGAAGTACCTTTCGCGCCGCTCAACATCGCGGTGTTGACGGTCAGCGATACCCGCACCCTGGAAACCGATACGTCAGGGCAGCTTTTCGTCGACCGCTTGAGCGCTGCCGGCCATCACCTGGCCGCTCGGGTTTTGCTTAAAGATGATCTCTACAAAATTCGCGCGCAAGTCGCCAACTGGATTGCCGAGGATGTCGTGCAGGTGGTGTTGATCACCGGCGGTACCGGGTTCACGGGGCGCGACAGCACGCCGGAAGCGGTGAGCTGTCTGCTTGACAAGCAAGTCGACGGTTTCGGCGAGTTGTTCCGGCAGATTTCGGTCGCGGACATCGGCACTTCGACTGTTCAGTCCCGGGCCCTGGCGGGTTTGGCCAATGGCACGCTGGTCTGCTGTTTGCCGGGTTCGACCAATGCTGTGCGCACTGGCTGGGATGGCATTCTCGCCGAACAGCTGGATTCGCGGCACCGTCCCTGCAATTTCGTCGCTCACCTTAAACAGGCGGCACCCTGTGAATCCCGTGGGTAAGCCCGGCAAAGCCGGTAGCTTGATGGCGGTCGAAGTCGCGCTGGCGCGTTTGCTGGAAATGGCTGAGGCATCAACGATAGGTGAGCGTGAGCGCTTGCCGTTGGCACAGGTTGAAGGTCGCATACTGGCCGATGACCTGGTCTCGACGCTTGATCTGCCGCCCTGGCCGAACAGTGCCATGGACGGCTATGCCTTGCGCGTCGCTGACTGGACGGGCGAACCCTTAATGGTCAGTCAGAAGATTTTCGCCGGCCAGGCACCCGAACCATTGAAGCCAGGTACCTGCGCCCGAATCTTTACCGGTGCGCCTGTACCGGCAGGTGCCGATTGCGTCGAGATGCAGGAGAACGCCGAGGTTCAGGCGGACGAGCGCGTTCGTTTTATCGAGGCAATGACCCCGGGTCAAAATATTCGCCCGCAAGGCCAGGAAACTACCGTTGGCGAACTTGTTTTGCCGGCGGGCACCCGTCTGGGACCTATCGAGCAGGGCCTGGCGGCGTCGCTGGGATGTGCTGAGCTGAACGTGGTTCGCAAGGTTCGTGTCGCAGTCCTGTCAACCGGAGATGAATTGATAGAGCCGGGCCAGCCCCTCGGGCCGGGACAGATTTACAACAGTAATCGCGTGTTGCTGTGCAGTTGGTTGCAGCGCTTGGGCTGTGAAGTGATCGATGCCGGAATTCTTCCCGATGATTTAGCGGCCACTCGCGCCCGCCTTGGGGAGTTGAAGGATGTCGATTTGATCCTTTCTACCGGCGGCGTGTCGGTGGGAGAAGCCGATTTTCTGGGCAATGCCTTGCGCGAAGAGGGCGAGTTGACCCTGTGGAAACTCGCCATCAAACCAGGCAAGCCGCTGACGTTCGGTCATTTTCGCGGCGTCCCCGTGATTGGTTTGCCCGGCAACCCTGCGTCGACGCTGGTTACATTTGCCTTGTTGGCCAGGCCCTATCTTTTGCGCCGCCAGGGTGTGAAAGAGGTCGAGCCATTAAAGTTTCAGGTGCCTGCAGGGTTCGACTGGCCAAAGGCTGGTAATCGCCGAGAGTATTTGCGTGGGCGCCTGGAGAATGGTCGGGCAATCATCTACAAGAATCAGAGCTCCGGGGTGCTCCGCAGTGCCGCTTGGGCTGATGGTCTGGTTGAGGTACTGGAAGACCGCACGTTGATCGAAGGCGATGACGTGAACTTCATTCCGCTGAGCGAAGTCCTGAGCTGATTCTGGCGAAAGTCTTGCCACGCAAGCCCGGTAGATCGTGCCGGAGCTTGCGTGTATGGCTAGCGTTTAACGAACCAGAAGTGACACGACCTGATCAAAGCGGCTGTTGGCGACCCAGCCCAGCAGCCCCAGGACCACGGCTGTTCCACCCGCAGAATAGGCCAGCCTGTGTTTGATGGATTTAACATCGCCACGGACCTCTTCCATGTCTCTTCGGATGTATTTGAGGTGTGTCTCGAGTTCAATGACGCGAGGTTCCATATCAACTCCTCCGGCGGTTTTTGCGCTGTTATTGAATTCAGCCTGATGATTGGCGCGATTGCCTGCCGATGGCGCGACCTGACTGATCGGCAACCTGATGTCATGGCTTTGCATGGGCTGAAACGCTCCTTGCCTTCAAGCCCTTTGGATGGCCGACACTGGTGTTGATTGCGCTTTGTGTGGCCCTTGAAGAAGGTCTACTCATGGTTTTCACATCCCTGTGTATTGAATGTTGATGACTGATGCCGCGGACCTCAAGGTGTACCAATCGCCAAGGTTGGTCAATTGAGCCGATTCCGTACATGTTGTAAGAAAATTTCCCGCGCTGTAGGACCACAAGGCTGTACGGCTCAAAAAAATTCAAATCCCTGCGACTTTTATAGGCGGTGGTGAGGTCAACATCTCTCATACGGAGTCCAAACATGGGAGCGGCAATAATGAGTGAGCGCAAAGCGCTGTTGATTCTGCATGGCAAGCAGGCGCTCAACGAGGAGGTCCGTGCGGCCGTCGACGTTAAACGCCAGCAGGGCTGGGAGTTGGCCGTCCGACTGACCTGGGAGGCGGGTGACGCGCAGCGGCTGGTGGAAGAAGCCTTGAGCGCGGGCTATACGCAACTGATTGCCGGCGGCGGTGATGGCACCTTGCGTGATATCGCTGAGGCCATGGCAGCGCATTCGACGCAGGCCAGTCTGGTGCTGATGCCGCTGGGCACCGCGAACGATTTTGCGCGTGCCGCCGGTGTGCCGCTCGAACCCGCTCTGGCGCTGGACCTTCTGGAGGTTGCACCGCAAGCGATCGATCTGGGCGAGGTGGGCGGTCAAGTCTTTCTGAACATGGCCACCGGCGGCTTTGGCAGTCAGGTCACGGCGAATACCTCGGAAGACTTGAAGAAAGTCCTCGGGGGCGCGGCGTATCTGTTCACCGGGTTGTCGCGCTTCAGCGAACTGCATGCTGCCTACGGCGAGTTGCAGGGGCCGGACTTTCATTGGAGTGGTGAGCTTTTGGCGTTGGGTATCGGCAATGGCCGGCAGGCTGGCGGTGGTCATGTACTGTGCCCGGAGGCGCTGGCTGACGATGGGCTGCTGGATATCAGCATTTTGCCGGCGCCGCAGGAAGTGGTCGGTACGTTGAAAACGCTGCTGGCCGATGGCTTCGGCATCGACAACATGTTTGTGCGAGCTCGCCTGCCATGGGTCGAGATCAAAGTTGCGGAAGGCCTCTACATCAATCTGGATGGCGAACCTATCGAGGGCGAGAGCCTGCGATTCTCGGCGCGTCCAGCGGCATTGCGCGTGCATTTGCCGCAGAATTCGCCTCTGCTGAGCGCTTCGAAAACGGTCAGTCGTCGAGGCTGATGATTTGCTCGCGCACGGCAAACAGCACCAGGCCGGCTACGTCGTAGATCTGCAGGCGCTTCATGATCTGCGAGCGGTGGGTTTCAACGGTTTTGATGCTGAGACCCAGGCCATTGGCGATTTCCCGGGTGGATTTGCCCCGAACAATCAGTCGCAGGATTTCCAGCTGGCGGGCCGTCAGGTTGTGTGAGTCCGCAGCCTCGGGTTGATGCTTCTGGTTACGAATCAGTGCCTGGTTGATGACTGTGTGGGCAATGGCCGGGCTCAGGTAACGCTCGTTGTTGCGCAAGGCATCCAGGGCATGTTCCAGCTCGGTGGCCGTGGTGTCTTTGAGCAAATAGCCATGGGCACCGGACTCAAGCGCCTGCATGATCAGGGCCGGGTCGGTGTGCATCGACAGGATCAACACCTTGCTTTGCGGGCGGACCTGCTTGAGTCGCTGCAAGGCTTCAAGGCCGCCGGTCTGCTTCATGGAGATATCCAGCAGAACGATGTCAGGGGACAGCTTCTCGACCATCTCGAGTAGCTGCGAGCCGTCATTGGCCTCACCAATGACCGCGTAGCCGGGAATATCCAGCACCAGAGCGCGCACGCCTGCCCTGATAAGCGAGTGGTCATCCACCAGAAGTAAGTTACAAGTCAATGCATAACCTTATTCGTACTGGCCCGTTCGAGCGCACGGGGCGCCCAGGGAAAGAGTGCTTCGATTTGAGTGCCTTTGCCCGGCTCGCTGGTCACGACCAGGGTACCGCCCAGTTGATCGATCCGTTCCACCATCCCGGCCATCCCGCGTTGCCCCTCGCGACCGGGGTCTGCGGCTGGTGCGAACCCCAGGCCGTCGTCGCTGATCAGCAGCGCCAAACCCTGGGGCATGCGTTGCAGGCGGATCAGCAGGTTATTCGCTTTGGCATGGCGAAGAATATTGGTCACCGCTTCCTGGGTGATTCGAAAGGCGGCCACCGCCATTTCTTCCGGTATGCCGGTCAGGCGTTGATGGCATTCCAGGCTCCAGTGAATTGAAGTATTGGCCAGGGTCTTGAGCAAATGCGCACGCAGGCTGGCTTCAAGTCCGAGGCTGGCCAACTGCCTGGGATTGAGAATGGCCGAGACATCGCGAACCTTGGCAAGGGTTTCGTCCAGTGTGTCGCAGAGCACCGTGCACTGGCCTTGCATGTCTTCAGGCATCCGGCGTTTGAGCCATTCACTTTGAAGTTTTGCCGCGGTCAGCAACTGGCCGATGTCGTCATGTAGTTCCCTGCTGAGACGATGACGTTCATTTTCCTGGACCTCAAGTAGACGATCGGCTAGTTCTTGTGGCTGAAATTTTATTGATTTGCTCGACAGGAAATGTTGTACCCAGACGCAGCCAAGTGCCGCCATGTTCAGTACCAGCAGACTCATCGGCACTGAAGCAGACAAGCTGAAAACCAGCAGGCTGCCGAGTGCCGAGGCGGTGCACAGCAAAAGCGTTAACCGCCGCGCATTTTTTTGGGAGGGGAGCCGTGGGGTGAATGACTTGAGGCTGGCGTACATAGCGGATGGAGCCAATGGATGTTCGCTGCGGGCAGACCGGCCATCGTGGATGACGGGTCTCTGTCTGAAATCTGTAGTGACTCGTCTCTAGCCGTGCAATCCAGGGCGGGGGCTGACAGCACCTTCAAATTCGGCCTGCACTCGTCTGGAGTCACTTTGACATTAGAATGGCGTCAACTAATGGTCGGCATAATACCATTTAAGCTACCGTTGGTCGCGTTCGGTATATATGTCTATTCAGTCAGGAATTAGGGGTTTAGGACGATAGTTCCATAATGGAAAAAGTTTAACGGAGGGAATAGTTATTTGCATCGAGCTGTCGTTGACATGAGCACACTCCAATTAATGAGCGGCATCATGACAATGATAATACGCAATAAGGCTTGGTTATCTGGCGGATTAAGCCTGCCGCTCCGAATAGGAAACAAGCGTGAAGGGTTTGGAATTAACCGGAGGCTGGAAATGACTTTGTCCGACCTGAAACGCAAAGGCTTCAATCAGGGAAGTCTGTTCACTTTCATCCAGGCTGAGTTGGCCGGTGGTCTGATCGATGAGTTCGAGTTGCCAGGCCATCAACGTAAAGCAGTCCTTCAACGCACACAGGGCCTGGTCGTGCAGTTGCATGTGGCCTTGGGCGTGGTTCAACAAGCCATGGATGTGCAGCGAAAATTCAGAAACCGCCTCCAGGGCCAGGGCATCCGCCTTACTCGCTAATTTGAGCAGGCTGCTGAGCATGCAATCGATTGCGTCTTTGTCATTGCTGATCAACTGCAGATGGCTAAGGCACTCTTCCGATTTGGCCAGGAGTGTTTCAGCCTCGACGAGGAACTCCGGAAAGCGCTGAGCCCACTGTTTAGTGTCGTTCGGCATGGTTATCTCCACAACGTCATGTCAAATGAGGGGATGTCGTGTGTGTCGACGAAGACGTCCAGCGTCCCGACGCTGCCGTGCCGGCATGAGATCGCGCTCCGGCTGGCCTGGGCGCAGGCTGGGGAACTCGAGAGGGTGGATGGCCACTTACCTGCGATCGCACACAAAAGCCTGACTCCGTTCATGCAATGAGAATGGCGTCACATTAATGGCTATTGGATATTGCGAATATCAGGTTGGGCCTGATTGTTACTAGGGGAATCCCTTACACAGGGGAACCTAACGTGCAAACCGAGGTCGCGCCGCAGGGGATGAAGCAGATGAAATCGCTGCGCCAGTAAAGCATGATGTTAATGTGACATCAATGCCCGATCATGGCATTTTGTCTCAGGGTCAAGGTCTGGCCAAAACTGCCGATAACCCTCTTTAGTGAATTCATCAGAACAAGCCCAGGAGTCATTAATGGCCGGCATTCTCGACACGGTAGACCAACGCACACAACTGGTGGGTGAGAATCGCCTGGAAATTCTCATGTTCCGGCTGGCCGGTCGGCAATTGTTCGCGATCAACGTTTTTAAAGTGCAGGAAGTGTTGCAACTGCCGAAGCTGACCCTAATGCCCCAGCGCCATCCGTTTGTCTGCGGCGTGGTCAACTTGCGTGGGCAGACGTTGCCGGTGATTGACCTGTCCCAGGCCATCGGCATGCGTCCGCTGGTGCCTGGCCCTACCAGTACGATCATCGTCACCGAGTACAACCGTTCAGTGCAGGCGTTCCTGGTTGGCGGCGTAGACCGCATCGTCAACATGAACTGGGAAGCCATTCTGCCGCCGCCGGCCAGCGCCGGCCGCCAGCATTACCTGACCGCCATCAGCAAGGTCGACGATCAGTTGGTGGAAATCATCGACGTCGAAAAAGTCCTGGCCGAAATCGTGCCGTACAACGCCAAGGTCTCGCGCGAGAAACTCGACGACCCGGTGCTGGAGCGCGCCCGTGGTCGTGAAGTGCTGTTGGTGGATGACTCCAATGTTGCCCTGTCGCAACTGCGCGACACCCTGGGCCAGTTGGGCGTGAAGATGCACATCGCCAGCGACGGCTTGAAGGCGCTGAACATGCTCAAGGCCTGGGCCGATACGGGCGTGTCGATGACCGACAAACTGCTGATGGTCTTTACCGACGCCGAAATGCCGGAAATGGACGGCTATCGCCTGACCACCGAAATCCGCAACGACCCGCGCTTGCGTGGCCTCTACGTGGTGCTGCATACGTCGCTGTCGGGCAGTTTCAACGACTCTATGGTCAAGAAGGTCGGCTGCGACAATTTCCTCTCCAAGTTCCAGCCGGACAAACTCGTCGACGTAGTGCGTCAGCGCCTGATGCTCGACGAAGTGCCGGCCTGACACGATTTAGGCTGCACACGATCAACCTGTAGCGAGCCTGCTCGCGAAGAGGCCATCACTGTCAACATTGATATTGGCTGATACATCGCCTTCGCGAACAGGCCCGACCCAAAAGGTAAACAGAGATCGGTTTTCTGCCTTTGATTCGGCGACCAAGCTCGTATAGGGTGGCATTTTTTGCCCACCAGGGAGCTGGCCATGTTGCGTCTGAGCGCGCTTTACCGTTATCCGTTGAAATCCGGCAAGGCCGAGGCCCTGCAGCAGATTTGTCTCGACAAACTGGGGCTGGACGGTGACCGACGCTGGATGCTCGTGGACGAGGCCAATGGGCGCTTCCTGACCCAGCGCACGGTGGGGAAGATGAGCCAGCTGTCGGCGTTATGGAATGCTGACGGCGGCTTGACCCTCAGTGCACCCGGGCGTCCGGCAATCGATATTGCCTTGCCGGGTAGCGGCGCTGAACTGCGGGGCGTGACGATCTTCAAAGACAGCCTGCGCGTGCCCGATGCCGGCGATGAAGCCGGCGCCTGGGTCAGTGAGTTCATTGGAAAGCCGACGCGCCTGGTGCAAATTCCTCTGGATCGCGCGCGCACCACACAAGCGGGCTATGGCCGGAATGACGATCAAGTGGCGTTCGCCGATGGCTTCCCGCTGTTGCTGATCGGGCAGGCGTCCCTGGAAGATCTCTCGAAAAATGTCGGGCGCCCGCTGGAAATGCTGCGCTTTCGACCAAACCTGGTGATCGAGGGCAGCGAGGCGTTTGCCGAGGACAACTGGAAGCGTATTCGCATCGGGGATGTTGAGTTCCGCGTGGTCAAGCCCTGTTCGCGCTGCATCCTGACCACCATCGACCCGCAAACCGGTGAGCGCAGCAGTGATCGCGAGCCTCTGGCCACGTTGCAGAAATACCGTTCCCAGGCGGACGGTGCAATGTTCGGGCAGAACCTGGTCAACGACAGCAATGGCCAACTTGAAGTCGGCATGCCAGTGACGATCCTGGAATAAACACACGAAATAAAAAATGCCCGGGTCCCAAGGGCCCCGGGCATTTTTTTGTCGCTGTGAAAACCCGGGGGTTTAGCCGCGGTATTCGCACAGGTAAGCGGTGTCGACGGCCACTTTCAGCTGGAATTTGCTGTTGGCAGGCACGTTGAACTGGCTGCCGGCGGCGAAGGTTTCCCAATCGGTGCTGTCAGGCAGTTTGACGGTGAGGGCGCCGGTCACCACGTGCATGATTTCACGCTGGCTGGTGCCGAATTCGTATTCGCCCGGAGCCATGACGCCGATGGTCGCAGGACCTTCAGCGGTGCCAAAGGCGATCGACTTGACGGTGCCGTCGAAGTACTCGTTGACTTTAAACATGGGCGATTCCTCGAAAAGGGCTAAAAAGGGCCGGCCAGTATGCACAAGGCCATGAACGCCGTCACCTCTCTGGCGGGAGAACCTGTGGCAACAGGCGCGCCGTATTGCGCGCATCTTCCAGCGCCCGATGCTGTTGGCCATTGAACTGCATGCCCGCCAGTTGCAGCGCGCCGTTGAGCCCCAGCGGGCGTTCCAGGCGCCGGGCCTTGGCAAAGCGCTGTTTGAGATTCATGTGCGGCACTTTCTCAAGCACGCTGCACAGATGCAGTCGCTGCCATTCCTGAAGCAGTTGCTTGCGATCGTAATCGCCCCAACTGGCCCAGCCCTCCAGCTCCGATTGATGGCGCACGAGCCATTGCTCGAATGACGGCCAGACCTCATTCAGCGTCTGCGCTGCGTCGACGTTGGCCTGAGTGATGTGCGTCAGCTCCCGGCAAAACGGCGTCAGCAAAGGCCGACGCAGTGGCCGAACAAAGCACTGGAAACAATCCACCTCGCGCCCTTTTCGGTCCACCAGGGTGGCTCCGATTTCGATGATTTCCATTTCCGTAACTGGCCAGCCACCGTCATCGGTGGTGGCTTCCAGATCGATCACCAGCCAGTGAGGCATCGCAGGGTTCCTGGTATCCGCGTCCTGATAGGGCTTGAGCGTAGCCAAAGCCGGCGGATCCGCCTAGCGGCTTATTCGACCTCCAACAAAATTTGACGATTCTTGACCTGATCGCCGACTCGCACCTTCAAGCGTTTAAGCACGCCGTCGATCCCTGATTTGAGCGGGTGCTCCATTTTCATCGCTTCGAGCACCACCAGCAGTTGACCTTTGCTGACCGGGCTGCCCTCGCTGACCAGTACGTCGACGATCGCCCCGTCCATGGGTGCCTTGAGGGTGCCGGAGCTGACACTGGCCTGGCTGCTGACCAAGGCTTGGGTCCGATCGACCAGACGCAGGCTGCCGGGGCGGGTGAACAGCCAGAGTTGCCCGCCCGCGAGGCGGTAGGCATGGCGTTGGCGGATGCCGTCGATCATCAGGGTTGCCCAGTGCCCGTCGCACTGAATGACCTTCAATTCGAGGGTTCGGCTGCCGACTTGCAAGCGGTACGGTGAGTCAGGCGCTGCGTTCAGTTCCACTGGCCAGTCCTGATCCTCCAGGCCGATTCGAAGATGCAGGGGCGCGCTGGCGTTGTTTCGCCAACCGGCCAGCGGGGCGCGGTGAGCCTGCGCCGAGGCGTGATAGAACAACGCCGCCGCAATGGCCAGTTCTTCGGCGCTCGGCACCTTCGGATGCAGACAAGGATGGTCGGCGAAACAGCTCGGGATAAACCCGGTGCTGAACTCGCCGCTGATGAACTGCGGGTGTTGCAGCAGGCTGGCGAGCAAGCGCTGATTGCTTTGCACGCCCAGCAACACGCTGTCCTGCACCGCCCGCAGCAGCTTGCGCCGCGCTTCTTCACGGGTGGCTCCGTGGGCAATGATCTTGCCCAGCAGCGGATCGTAGAACGGGCTGATGTTCTGGCCTTCGATCAAACCGTGATCGATCCGCACACCGTCTTGCAACGCCAGCTCCCACGCCTCGACTCGCCCGGTTTGTGGCAAAAAGCCCTGGGCCGGATCTTCGGCGTACAAACGCACTTCCATGGCATGCCCGTTGAGCTGCACTTCTTCCTGGCTCAACGGCAGCGGCAGGCCCTCGGCGACGTGCAGCTGCCAGGCCACCAGATCAAGGCCGGTGATCAATTCGGTCACCGGGTGCTCCACTTGCAGCCGGGTGTTCATCTCCAGAAAGTAGAACTGCCCGCGCGCGTCCAGCAAAAACTCAACGGTGCCGGCGCCCACGTAATTCACCGCGCGCCCAGCCTTCAACGCCGCTTCGCCCATGGCTTGGCGCAACTCGGTGGTCATCACCGGGCAGGGTGCTTCTTCGATGACTTTCTGGTGGCGACGCTGGATCGAACAGTCGCGTTCGCCGAGGTAGATCAGGTTGCCGTGCTGGTCGCCGAACACCTGGATTTCGACATGGCGCGGATCGATCAGCGCTTGTTCGAGAATCAGTTCGTCGCTGCCAAACCCGTGCAGGGCTTCGGAGCGCGCGGTTCGCAGCTGTTCCAGCAAATCGTCGGCGCTGTGCACCAGGCGCATGCCGCGTCCGCCGCCGCCGGCGCTGGCCTTGATCATCAGCGGATAGCCGATGCGTGCGGCTTCGCGGCTCAGGGTCGCATCGTCCTGTTCGGCGCTCTGATAGCCTTTGATGCAGGGCACGCCGGCCGCGAGCATGGCGAGTTTCGACAGGCGCTTGCTGCCCATCAATTCGATTGCTTCGGGGCTCGGGCCAATGAAGGTGATGCCGGCGTTTTGGCAGGCGAAGGCGAATTCGGCATTTTCCGAGAGGAAGCCGTAGCCGGGGTGTATCGCGTCGGCACCGCTGCGCCGGGCGGCGTCGATGATCGCCGGGATGTTCAGGTAGGACTGCTGCACCGGGGCCGGGCCGATGTTGACCGCTTCGTCGGCCATTTGGACGTGCAGGGCGTCGGCGTCGGCATCGCTGAATACGGCGACGGTGCGGTAGCCCAGGGCGTGGGCGGTGCGCTGGATGCGGCAGGCGATTTCACCGCGGTTGGCGATGAGGATTTTGCTGAGTCCGGGCATGGGTTGTTCCCTTGTTATTGCGGTGAATGTGATGGCCTCTTCGCAGGCAAGCCTCGCTCCTACAGGTACCGCGATTGCCGCGGGATTGGGCTCGGCACAAAACCTGTAGGCGCGAGGCTTGCCCGCGAAGCTTTTAGAGGGCCCACCCCGGTTTACGTTTTTGCACGAAGGCCATCGTCCCCTCGACCCCTTCAGCCCCGGTCACCGCTTCGCTGAACCACCCGGCGGCTTCATCCAGCAACGCGTCCGAAGGCTGCCCCGCACTCGCCAACAACAGTTTTTTGGTCGTGGCATTCGCCCCCGGCGCGCAGCACAACACATGGGCCAGAATTTCATCGAGGCGTTCGGCCAAGGCTTGCGCGTCATGCTCGACGAAATGCACCAAGCCCATGCGCCGTGCCTGGGTGCCATCGAAGCGTGCGGCCGTCAGTGCCAGTCGACGCGCCTGGGTCAAACCGATGCGCTGCACCACAAACGGCGCGATCTGCGCGGGCAACAGACCGAGGCTGGTTTCCGGCAGACCGAACTGCGCCAGGTGATCGGCCAGCGCGACATCGCTGACGCAGGCCAGTCCCAATCCACCGCCGAGCACCGCGCCTTGCAGCACCGTGATGACCACTTGCGGCGCGTGTTGCACCTCTTGCAGCAGCGCGCCGAACGCTCGGTTCAAATCGCGATAGGCGTCCGGGCCTTGAGCCCGGGCATTGGCCATGTCCTTGATGTCGCCGCCAGCACAAAAATGCCCGCCGGCACCGCCGATCACCAGCGCACGAACGGCTCGATCGTCACGCACCGCGGCGAGCACCGCACGCAGTTCGGCAACCATCTGCAAGCTCATGGCGTTGCGGCTTTCCGGGCGGTTGAGGGTGATGTGCAGTACGCCGTTATGGGATTCGAGCAGCAAGGTCTGGCAAACCGGCAGGGCGCTCATTTCTTTTTCCCCGGCAGGATGCCCATGAGTTTGCAGATGATGCCCAGCATGATTTCGTCGGCCCCGCCGCCGATCGACACCAGCCGCACGTCACGGTAAGCGCGGGCCACCGGGTTGTCCCACATGAAGCCCATGCCCCCCCAATATTGCAGGCAGCTGTCGCTGACTTCGCGACCCAGGCGACCGGCCTTGAGTTTGGCCATCGACGCCAGGCGCGTGACGTCCTGGCCTTTGATGTACTGCTCGGTGGCCTGATAGACCAGCGCCCGCAAGCATTCGATTTCGGTTTGCAGTTCGGCCAGGCGAAAGTGAATGACCTGATTGTCGATCAGCGCGCTGCCGAAGGTCTTGCGCTCCTTGCAGTACTCGATGGTGCTGTCGACGCAGTATTCCAGGCCCTTGATCATGTTCGCCGCGCCGAACAGGCGTTCTTCCTGAAATTGCAGCATCTGCATCATAAAGCCCGCGCCTTCATGGCCGATGCGGTTGCGCTGCGGCACGCGCACGTTGTCGAAAAACACTTGGGCGGTTTCCGAACTGCGCATGCCGAGCTTGTCCAGGTGCGAACTGAGGCTGATGCCCGGGGTGTTCATCGGCACCATGATCAGCGATTTGTTGACGTGCGGTTTGTCGTCGGAGGTGTTGGCGAGCAGGCAGATGAAGTCGGCGCTCGGCGAGTTGGTGATCCACATTTTGCTGCCGTTGATCACGTAGTCGTCGCCGTCCTTGCGGGCGCTGGTTTTCAATCCGGCGACGTCGGAACCGGCACCGACTTCGGAGACGCCAATGCAACCGACCTGTTCACCGGTAATCGCGGGACGGAGGAATTCTTCGCGCAATTCATCGGAGCCGAAGCGGGCGAGGGCGGGCGTGCACATGTCGGTCTGCACGCCAATGGACATCGGAATCCCGCCACAATGAATCGTGCCGAACTCTTCGGCCGCCACGATCGAATAGCTGTAGTCGAGTCCCATCCCACCGAATTTTTCCGGTTTGGAAATCCCCAGCAAGCCGAGGTCGCCGGCCTTGCGGAAAATCTCCTGGATGGGAAAGCGCCCGGCCTTTTCCCATTCTTCGACGTGGGGATTGATCTCGTGATCGACGAATTGGCGGACCGTGCGACGCAGTGCTTCGTGTTCCTGGGTGAAGATCATTTTTATTGTTCTCCTGTGATCCGCGATCAGAATCTCGCGACGCCAAAACTGTTGGTTTGCAGTGGCCGCACTTCGGCCTCATGACAGATGTCCAGCAAGTAACCGAGCAAGGTCCGGGTATCCCGCGGGTCGATCAGCCCGTCGTCCCACAGGTTGGCGCTGCCATACAGCGCGGTGGACTGGCTGTCGAGTTTCTGCGCGGTCACCTGTTCCAGCATGTCGAGCATTTTTGGGTCCGGCACCAGGCCGTCCTTGAGTTGTTTGGCCTCGGTGACGATGCGCAGCACCTTGCCGGCCTGGGCACCACCCATGACGGCGGTGCGGCTGTTGGGCCAGGCGAAGATGAAACGCGGGTCGAGGCCGCGGCCGCACATCGCGTAGTTGCCGGCGCCGTAGGAGCCGCCGACGACGATGGTCAGTTTAGGCACCCGGGCGTTGGCCACCGCTTGAATCATCTTCGCGCCGTGCTTGATCACGCCTTGCTGTTCCGACTCGGTGCCGACCATGAACCCGGTGGTGTTGTGGAAAAACAGCAGCGGCGTCCGGCTCTGGTCACACAGCTGAATGAATTGCGCCGCCTTGCTCGCCCCCTTGGGCGTGATCGGGCCGTTGTTGCCGATGAATCCGCAGGCGCGGCCCTGAATGTGCAAATGGCCGCAGAGGGTCTGCTGATCGAACTCACCCTTGAACTCGAGGAAGCTCGAACCGTCGGCAATCCGCGCGATGATTTCGCGCACGTCATAGGGCTTTTTCGGATCGTCGGGAATCAGCCCGAGCAACTCGTCGATCGGGTAGAGCGGGTTTTCCCAGTACCGGGCGGGCGCCACCGGCAGCCGTGAATTCCACGACAGCAGACTGACAATCTCGCGCACCTGGCGCACGCCATCGGCATCGTTCTCGGCCAGGTATTCGGCGGTGCCGGCGGTTTGTGCGTGCATCTCGGCGCCGCCCAGTTCTTCATCGGTGGCGACTTCTCCGGTGGCGGCCTTGAGCAGCGGCGGGCCGGCCAGAAACAGCTTCGCCTTGCCGCGCACCACCACCACATAATCCGAGAGCCCCGGCTGATAAGCCCCGCCCGCTGTGGCCGAGCCGTGGACCACGGTAATCTGCGGCAGCCCCATGGCCGACATCCGCGCCTGATTGGCAAAGCTGCGCGCGCCTTCGACGAAAATCTCCGCCGCGTAATTGAGATTGGCGCCGCCGCTCTCGGCGAGGGTGATCACCGGCAGTTTGTTTTCCATGGCGATCTGTTGCAGGCGCAGGGACTTTTTCAGACCGCTGGGGGAAATGGTCCCGCCCTTGATCGCACTGTTATTCGCCACCACCAGCACCCGCACGCCGGACACGTAGCCGATCCCGGCGATCAAGCCTCCGCCGGCCGAGCTGCCGTCCTTGTCGTCGTGCAGTTTGTAGCCGGCCAGGCTCGCCAGTTCGAGGAACGGCGCGCCGGGGTCGAGCAGCAGATTGAGGCGTTCACGGGGCAGCAACTGGCCGCGTTTGTCGAATTTTGGCTTGGCTTCGGCCGCCTTGTTCAGCAGGTTTTGTTCGAGCTGGCGGACCTGCTCGATGCCGACCAGCATGGCCGTGCGGTTCTGGGCGAACTGTTCGCTGAACGGGTCTACCTGGGACTGGATCACCGGCATGGTTTATTCCTTGTCCTTGAGCACATCAGGAAGGTAGGCGCGGTGAAAACCGTTGTACGACTCACTGTTCGTCGCCTTGTGAATCGGCCACGCCCGACCGCCGAGACTCGCGGCGCCGTCGATGCGCAGCGTACTGCCGCTGATGAACGCGGCGGCCGGGCTGAGCAGGAAAACAATCGCCGCGCTGACTTCGGATTCCGTGCCGATGCGCTTGAGCGGCACGTGCTCGCGCAAGGTTGGAATCACCGCTTTGAACGCACCTTCGTAGGTGTCCATACCGCTCGATGCCACCCAACCCGGCGCCACCGCGTTGACCCGCACCCCGGCATAACCCCATTCGAAGGCGGCAGTCTTGGTGAGGTTGTCCATGCCCGAGCGCGCCGCGCCCGAGTGGCCCATGCCGGGCATGCCGCCCCACATGTCGGCGAGCATGTTGACGATGGCGCCGCCGTGTTTGCTCATGGATTGGTTGAACACTTCCCGGGCCATCAGGAAACCGCCCACCAGGTTGGTGCGCATCACGGTTTCGAAACCCTTCTGATTGATCGAGGCCAGCGGCGACGGGTATTGGCCACCGGCATTGTTGACCAATCCGTGGATCGGGCCGTGCTGGCGGATCAACTCGCTGACCAGATGCCTGACCGCTTCTTCTTCACGAATGTCGCAGGTGGCCCAGTCCGCCTTGCCGCCGTCTTCGGCAATCTCGGCGGCGACGTTTTTCAACTTGTCGGCCTTGCGCCCGACCAGCAGCACATGGGCGCCAAGTGCCGCCAGCTCATGGGCGGTGCACCGGCCGATGCCGCTGCCGCCACCGGTGACGATGATGGTTTGGCCTGCAAACAAACCGGCTTTGAAAATCGAATCGTAGGCCATGGCGACCGTCCTCTAGTTGACCTGGTCGGCGATGCCCTGGGGCACCGGAATCTGGATGTCCAGCAACTGCTGGGCGAAGGCTTTGCCTTGCGGATCGATTCGCAGGCTGGCCACGCCACCGCCGCCGAGGGCGTTCTCCAGGAGAAAATTGAAACTGTGGGTGCCGGGCAAATACCAACGCTTGACACGTCCGTGGATCGGGTCAAGGACATGGCTCATCCAGTCGACCATCACCTCAGGCGTCAGGGCTTCGGCGATCCATGGCAGATACTCGGCTTCCCGGGCCATGACGCCGATGTTGCTGTGATTACCCTTGTCGCCGGAGCGCGCGACGGCGAGTTTGATCAGGGCCACGCTGGCATCGGCGCGGCCTGTGGGTTGCGGCGGGTCGAACGGAACGGGCAAGTCATCCGGGTCGAGCACATCGACGGCGGGCAGGGCGCACGGGTGGCGTTGGCCCTGCAGATCAATTTCCAGCGTGCAGGCGGTTTTGGCGATGAGGAACGAGAACAGCCGGATCAGCGGATACACCGTCGGCCGTCCACCGACAATCCCGGTCAGTCCCGGCGCCATGCCGGTGGCAGCCTGGGCGATTTCCCGGGAGAACACGATCAATGCCTGTTTGTTCGGATGGCGCACTGCGAGTTTGATCACCACTTCGCGGCTGTCCTGGCGTTGGCCGTGGGCACCGTAAGTGGCCTCGCTGCCCAGGAGTTCGATGTTCACTTCGCTGTAGGGCGCCCAGCCGCGCTGGCTGAAGATCTCCGAGGTCTTGTTGATGATCGCCTGGCCGACCCGTTCGGCCTTGGCCACGGCATCGATCCCGGCGATCAGGCAACTGGCGGTGCAGCGGAAACCGTCCGGGTAGGTCGCGCTGACCTTGTATTGATCGGTAGGCGGCAAGCCTTTGGCGCCATGCACCTGAACTGCGTTTTTACCTTGTTGCACGAGTTTGACCTGGGTGAAATCGCAGACCACGTCAGGCAGCAGGTAGGCTTGGGGGTTGCCGATTTCATAGAGCATTTGTTCGCCGACGGTCAGCGGCGTGACCAGGCCGCCTGAGCCCTCGGGTTTGCTGACGATGAACTGGCTGTCGGCGCTGACTTCGACGATGGGGAAGCCAATGTGTTCGTAATCGGGCACATCGCGCCAATCGGTGAAATTGCCGCCGGTGCACTGGGCGCCACATTCGATGATGTGCCCGGCCAATGCGGCCTGGGCCAGTTTGTCGTAGTCATGCCAGGACCAGCCGAATTCATGGACCAGCGCGGCACTGACGACCGCGCTGTCGACGACGCGTCCGGTAATGACGATGTCGGCACCCAATCGAAGGGCTTCGACAATGCCCGGTGCGCCGAGGTAGGCGTTGGTCGAGACGCACATCGGCGGCAAGGGCGCGCCGCTGAACATTTCATGCAGGCCACGGCTGCTCAGCTGTTTGAACTGCGGTTGCAGGTCGTCGCCCAGCAACACGGCGATTTTCAGTGCCACCCCGGCCTTGTCACATGCCGCTTGCAAGGCAGCGGCGCAGGCCTGTGGATTGACCCCGCCGGCATTGCTGATGACGCGGATGTTTTGTTCGGCGAGTTGCCCAAGCAGTGGGCTGAGGACTTCGATGAAGTCGCCCGCATAGCCCGCCTGCGGATCTTTCATCCGTGCGCCGGCCATGATCGACATCGTGATTTCTGCCAAATAGTCGAAGACCAGATAGTCCAGACGCCCACCGTGCACCAGTTGCGCAGCAGCGGTTGAGGTATCGCCCCAGAACGCGCTGGCGCATCCGATGCGAATCGTTTCTGGCGCAGTCCTTTCCATAACCACCTCCGATAGAAGTGCATCGAGACTACCAAGCAAGCGCTTGGTTTGTAAACGACTGAAATATCTTCTGCCCGAGCGCTTGCTTGGTTGTCGTCGCCAGCTTAAATTGCCCGCGCAACCCCGCTGTTTTAGCGGCGGGCGGCGCATTTGATTGATCGACTGTAGGAGAGAATGGGTGGACGAGCAAAAAGCCCTGGGGGTCATGCGCGAATTGGTCGACAACGGCCAATTGACCGACCCCGACAGCGCCCGCGGCAAACTGCTGCAAGTGGCGGCTCACCTGTTCCGTAACAAAGGGTATGAACGCACCACGGTGCGCGATCTGGCTGGCGCCGTGGGCATTCAGTCGGGCAGCATTTTTCATCACTTCAAAAGCAAGGACGAGATCCTGCGCGCGGTGATGGAAGAGACCATCCGCTACAACACGGCGTTGATGCACGCCGCCCTGGCCGAGGCCGGCAATGTACGCGAGCGGGTGCTGGCGCTGATTCGCTGCGAATTGCAGTCGATCATGGGCGGCAGCGGCGAGGCCATGGCGGTGTTGGTGTACGAATGGCGTTCGCTGTCCGAAGACGGTCAGGCGCAGGTGCTGGCGCTGCGCGATATTTACGAAGCGCTTTGGCTGCAGGTGTTGGGTGAAGCCAAGGACGCCGGTTTTATCCGCGGCGATGTGTTCATCACGCGTCGTTTTCTGACGGGGGCGTTGTCCTGGACCACCACCTGGTTTCGTGCCGGCGGCAGCATGAGCCTCGATCAATTGGCCGATGAAGCATTGATTCTTGTGCTCGAAGAGAAGTAATAAGGTGTCATGAGCCAGCAGGAAACTGGCTAAGTGGCCGAAACCGCCTAGCTTGAATGCATTGATGGGTATTTTTTGGGGAGTGGGTTGTTTTGATGTCTTCGCCAATTAGGACGGCCACGCGGCTTTTGCTGGCGTCGCTCGCGGCGGCTTGGGTATTGCCGTCCCAGGCTGCACAACTGGTGCGTGTCGGTGCCGCACATTTCCCGCCTTATACCGTGCGCCCGGAATCCGGTGCCGACACTGGCCTGCTGCCGCAATTGGTAGAAGCCTTGAATCAATCGCAGAGCGACTATCAGTTCGTCCTGGTGCCGACTTCGATTCCGCGGCGATTCGGAGATTTCAAGCAAGGTCGGGTCGACATGGCCATTTTCGAGAACCCGGACTGGGGCTGGAAGGACATTCCCCACGTCAGCGTCGACATGGGGCTTGAAGACGCCGAGATTTTCGTCGCGCAACGTGAGCCCGAGCGCCAGCAAAGTTATTTTGCCGACCTCACCGGCAAGCGTCTGGCGCTGTTCAGCGGCTATCACTACGAGTTCGCCAACTTCAATGCCGACCCGAAATTCCTCGCGCAGAACTACGACGCCACGCTGACCTATTCCCATGACAGCAACCTGCTGATGGTGCTGCGCGGGAGGGCAGACATTGCCTTGGTGACGCGTTCCTACCTGAGCGATTACCTGCTGCGCAACGAGCTCGTGGCCGATCAGCTGCTGGTGTCGCAGCGCGTCGATCAGGTGTATCACCACTACGCGATCCTGCGTCCGTCCGCGCCCATCAGCGGCGAGGCGTTCGGCAAGTTGCTGCAAGGGTTGCGGGACAATGGGCAGATGCTGAAGATTTTCGATCCATACAAGATTGCAGTGGTGGCGGTGCCCAAGCCCTGAATGACACCGCCGGTCGCGCCAATTCGCGACTTCACTTAAATTTCCTGCCCCGGCTCACGTCACAGGGTTGAACTGTCGACGATTATCGTGAGCCCGACCCATGCCCAATCTGAATGACCTGACTGCCCTGGCCTTGCCCAACGGAAGCCGTCTTGTAGCTGATGAAACCCAGAGTCGCCTGCACCTCAGCCTGGAAGGGCAGCCGCTGATCGAGCTGCGCCTGACCCGCGAGCCCGATGTGCAGGTGCAGGTCGAAAAGCGTTTCGACACGCCTGAAAGTCAGGCGCTCTGGGCCACCTGCTATTGGCTGTTTGCCCGTGATCCGGCGTGCCAGCACCTGACGTTTCAACTGCAGCAATCGCCTGCCGACGCCTTGGCGAGCGGTTTGCTGATTCCCACCGACACCGCCGGCCAATACCGTTGCGAACGCACGCTGTTCTGGCAGTTGCCCCAGCCGTGGCTCAGCCAGGCGCAGGCCGACACTTATCCGCAGCAAATGGTCATCAGTGGCGGCAAGCGTCATCCGCTGCGCCCGTTAAAACCACGCGGTGAAGTCTATCGGCGCTTCGATGCGCGGCTCGGTGGCTGGATTTCCCTGCGCACGCTGGATATCGATCTGGACCTGGGGCGTTTCAATCGCTGGCAGAACAGCCCGCGGGTCGCGAGTTTCTGGCAGGAGGAGGGCAGCCTTGAGCAGCACCGCGAGTACCTGAGCAAACTCGAAGCCGATCCTCACACCCTGACCCTGATCGGTTGTTTCGATGATCAGCCGTTTGCCTATTTCGAAGCCTACTGGGCCAAGGAAGATCGCATCGCGCCGTTCTATGACACCGGCGATTACGACCGTGGTATCCACATGCTGGTGGGTGAAGAAAATCACCGTGGCCCGCACAAGGTGGCGAGCTGGTTATCGGCGTTGACGCACTACCTGTTTCTCGACGATCCGCGCACCCAGCGAGTCGTCGCCGAGCCTCGCGCCGACAACGGGAAGATGATCAAGTACATGCAGGATCAGGGTTACCACTGTGAGAAAGAGTTCGACTTTCCGCACAAGCGCGCGGCGTTGATGATGCTGGGGCGGGAGCGGTTTTTTGCTCGGTGCAAGTTGGCGTGATGCTTATGGCTCAAGGTCTGCACTGACCTTGAGTGCCCCATCGCGAGCAGGCTCGCTCCCACATTGAATCTCCAGTGAACACACAATCGGTGAACACCAAAGATCCAATGTAGGAGTGAGCCTGCTCGCGATCGGGGTCACCGCAAACTTTGAGCTTTTAGCGACGGACAAAGGTATCCACACGATTGCCCGACACCTTGCGGCAGTGCACCAGCGCATCGCGAATCATGAAGTTCACCAGGGTCGGCGAGACGCCGAGTTCCTTGGCGATGTCCTTTTGCGGCACGCCGTGCAGGCGGTACATCTCGAAGGCGTAACGGGTACGGCTCGGCAGCTCCGTCAGCGCATCGGCGATGTTTTCCAGGGTCGAGAAATTGATGTGCGAGGTTTCCGGCGAAGCGCCCTGAATCACCACGTTCAGACCTTCCTCTTCCGGCCCGGAGTATTTCTGCTCCAGCGCCTGCTTGCGATAGTGGTCGATCGCCAGGTTGCGCACGATCTGGAACAGATAACTGAGCTGAGCCTTGAAGGATGACGTGATTTGCGGCGCCGATTGCAGCCGGAAAAACGCATCCTGGACCACGTCTTCAGCACGCGACCGGCAACCGGTAATCCGCGCTGCAATCTTGACCAGAATCAGTCGGTTGTCGACAAAGGCCTGAAGTAGCGGTGAATCGCACCTGCTTGTGGATACTTGTTCCGTCATGGAAATCACCTTGCTGCCAATAGGTTGGTGGGGCGGCGGGGGGGGGGCCGTCCTACACATCGAGCGACAAATTATGCTGAATGATAATGATTGTCAATTGAGAAAGAGAACTAATGCTCCTCAGTGGTGCAGAGTGAGAACTGCGACACGCTGTCGCACTCGCGTGCAGCACTTGGTTCCGTTGACGATCGACCCTGCCGACTAATTATTTCAAGACGTCATCCGTTCTCATTGGTGAAAGGTGCTGGGTAAATCCCGGCCAAAACCGCACTCCCAATGCCTTGCGCAGTCGGCGAAGACCGCGTCCTGCATGCCCTTTAGTGGGCGTGACGTAAGAAAACCGATTTCATTTGCAAGCCGAATTCAGGCAGGAAACCTCATGACCGACGCGTTCGAACTCCCAAGCAATCTGGTCCAAGCCCTCCAGCGCCGAGCGGCCCTGACGCCGGATCGGGTGGCCTTGCGTTTTCTCGCCGAAACCCCGGAGCAGGCCGTGGTCCTCAGTTATCGCGAGCTGGATCAGCGGGCGCGGACCATTGCCGGTGCGTTGCAGGCCGAGGCTGAATTCGGCGATCGCGCCGTGCTGTTGTTTCCGAGCGGCCCGGATTACGTCGCGGCGTTTTTTGGTTGCCTGTACGCCGGAGTGATCGCGGTGCCGGCTTATCCGCCGGAGTCGGCTAAACGTCATCACCAGGAACGTTTGCTGTCGATCATCAACGATGCCGAGCCGCGCCTGCTGCTGACCAGCGCCGGCCTGCGTGACGCCTTGCAGCAGATTGAAGGTGCGCCGCCGCTGCTGTGCGTCGACACCCTCGACGGTGCCTTGGCCGCCAGCTGGGTCGCGCCGAACCTGGCCGGCGACCACATCGCCTTTCTGCAATACACCTCCGGTTCCACCGCGTTGCCCAAAGGCGTGCAAGTCAGCCACGGCAACCTGGTGGCCAATGAACTGCTGATCCGTCATGGCTTCGGTATCGATCTGAACCCGGATGACGTGATCGTCAGCTGGCTGCCGCTGTACCACGACATGGGCCTGATCGGCGGTCTGTTGCAGCCGGTTTTCAGCGGTGTGCCGTGTGTGTTGATGTCGCCGGCGTATTTCCTCGGCCGGCCGTTGCGCTGGCTGGAAGCGATCAGCGAATACGGCGGCACGATCAGCGGCGGCCCGGATTTCGCCTATCGCCTCTGCAGCGAGCGCGTCAGTGAGTCGGCGCTGGAACGCCTCGACCTGAGCGGCTGGCGCGTCGCGTATTCCGGCTCCGAACCGATTCGTCTCGACACCCTCGATCGTTTCGGCGAAAAGTTCGCGGTGTGCGGTTTCACCACTGACAGTTTCATGGCGTCCTACGGGTTGGCCGAAGCCACCTTGTTTGTCGCCGGAACCCCGCGCGGTCAGGGCATCGGCAACCTGCGCGTGGACGATCAAGCCCTGGCCCAAAACCGCGCAGAGCCTGGCGAGGGCAGCGCGATCATGAGTTGCGGCATCAGCCAGCCGGATCACGCGGTGTTGATTGTCGACCCGGTCGCGCTCAACGAACTCACCGACAACGCCGTCGGCGAAGTGTGGGCTGCCGGGCCTAGCATCGCCCATGGCTACTGGCGCAACCCCGAGGCCAGCGCCAAGACCTTCGTCCAGCACAACGACCGGACCTGGCTGCGCACCGGCGACCTGGGTTTCATGCGTGACGGTGAACTGTTCATCACCGGGCGCCTGAAAGACATGCTGATCGTTCGCGGTCACAACCTGTATCCGCAAGACATCGAACAGACCGTCGAACGCGAAGTGGAAGTGGTGCGCAAAGGCCGTGTCGCGGCCTTCGCGGTCACTGTCGATGGCCAGGAAGGCATCGGCATCGCCGCGGAAATCAGCCGCAGCGTGCAGAAAATCCTCCCGACCGACGCGTTGATCAAAGCCATCCGCCAAGCGGTGGCCGAGGCGTATCAGGAAGCGCCGAGCGTGGTGGTGCTGCTCAATCCGGGCGCATTGCCCAAAACCTCCAGCGGCAAACTGCAACGTTCGGCCTGCCGCAATCGTCTGAAGGACGGCAGTCTCGACAGCTATGCGCTGTTCCCTTCAGCGGACGTTCAGGGCGAATCCGGCACAGCGTCGGGTTGCGACCTGCAAGCCTTGATCGGCCAGATCTGGAGTGAGCAACTGCAGGTCAAACAGGTTAACGCCGACGATCACTTCTTCCTGCTCGGCGGCAATTCCATCGCCGCCACTCAAGTGGTTGCGCGACTGCGTGAAACACTCGGACTGGAGCTGAACCTGCGCCTGCTGTTCGAAGCGCCAACCCTCGGCGCCTTCACTGCCGATGTCGCTCAGCTGCAACAGGACGGCGGCCTGGCCCAAGGCGTGATTACTCCGTTGTCGCGTCACGAACCGATGCCACAGTCTCTGGCGCAAAACCGCCTCTGGATTACCTGGCAACTCGATCCGCACAGCAGCGCCTACAACATTCCCGGGGCCTTGCGCCTGCGTGGCGAGCTGGACGAAAACGCCTTGCGCGCCAGTTTCCAGCAGCTGATCGAACGTCATGAATCCTTGCGCACACGCTTCTTCGAACGGGACGGCGTGGCGCTCCAGCAGGTCGATGCGGCGGGCGAATTCAACCTGCAATTGATCGACATCAGCGAACTGCCCGCCGAGGAGCGCGAAGCCCGCGCGCTGCACATCCGTGAGGACGAAGCCCGCACCCAATTCGATCTGGAGAAAGGCCCGCTGCTGTGGGTGACGCTGGTGCGCCTCGACGACGATGACCATCAACTGCTGGTGACGATGCATCACATCATTGCCGATGGCTGGTCGCTGAACGTGCTGATCGACGAGTTCTCGCGCCTTTACGCCGCGGCTTCCCAGGGACAAAAGGCCACGCTTCCCGCATTGCCAACCCAATACGCCGATTACGGCAGCTGGCAGCGTCAATGGCTTGCGCAAGGGGAGGGCGAGCGTCAACTCGCCTACTGGAAAACGCAGTTGGGCGAAGAGCATCCAACGCTGAACCTGGCCACCGATCATCCGCGCTCGGCGCAGCACGTTCACAGTGCTGCCCGCCACTCGATAAAGCTCGCCGCGACCCTGAGCGATGCCATTCGCCAGACCGCCCAGGCGCATGAGTCGACGCCGTTCATGCTGTTGCTCGCCGCCTTCCAGAGCCTGTTGCACCGCTACAGCGGCCAGCGCGACATCCGCATCGGCGTGCCGAATGCCAACCGCCCGCGCCTGGAAACCCAAGGGCTGATCGGCTTCTTCATCAACACCCAGGTGCTGCGTGCCGACGTGGATTCGCGCCTGCCATTCGTTGAGCTGCTGGCGCAAACCCGCCAGGCCGCGCTGGGGGCGCAAGCGCATCAGGATCTGCCGTTCGAACAACTGCTCGAAGCGTTCCCGCAAGCGCGCGAACAAGGCTTGTTCCAGGTGATGTTCAACCACCAGCAACGGGACTTGAACGCGCTGCGCCGCCTGCCGGGATTGCTCGCCGAAGAACTGCCGTGGCACAGCCGCGAAGCCAAGTTCGACCTGCAACTGCACAGCGAAGAAGACCAGAAGGGTCGCTTGAGCCTGTCCTTCGACTACGCCAGCGAGCTGTTCGACGCGACGACCATCGAGCGCCTGGCCGAGCATTTCAGCCACCTGCTGCGAGCCATTTGCGAGCTACCGTCCACCGCCATCGGCGACCTGCCACTGCTGAGCGCAAACGAACACGACCAACAATCGTCCTGGAGCGCCGCGCCGTGCACACCGGCCAGCCAATGGTTGCCGGAACGGCTCAACGAGCAAGCGCGCCAGACCCCGGAACGCACCGCGCTGATCTGGGACGGCGGCAGCCTCGATTTCGCCGAACTGCACATCCAGGCCAACCGCCTGGCCCATTACCTGCGCGACAAAGGCGTCGGTCCGGACGTCTGCGTGGCCATCGCCGCCGAGCGTTCGCCGCAGTTGCTGATCGGCCTGCTGGCGATCATCAAGGCTGGTGGTGCCTATGTGCCGCTGGACCCGGATTACCCGGCCGAGCGCCTGGCCTACATGCTCAGCGACAGCGGTGTGGAGTTGCTGCTAACTCAGACCCAATTGCTCGAACGCCTGCCGGCCACCGATGGCGTCAGCTTCATCGCCATGGATGCGCTGCATCTGGAGAACTGGCCAAGCCAGGCGCCGGGCCTGCACCTTCACGGCGACAACCTCGCCTACGTGATTTACACCTCAGGTTCCACCGGTCAACCCAAGGGCGTCGGCAACACCCACGCGGCGCTCGCCGAGCGCCTGCAATGGATGCAGAACACCTACGGGTTGAACGACACCGACGTGCTGATGCAGAAAGCCCCGATCAGTTTCGACGTGTCGGTGTGGGAGTGCTTCTGGCCGCTGATCACCGGCGCCCGCTTGCTGATTGCCGGCCCCGGCGAGCACCGCGATCCGCATCGCATCGCGCAGCTGGTTCAGCAGTACGGCGTGACCACGCTGCACTTCGTGCCGCCACTGCTTTCGTTGTTCATCGACGAGCCGCTGACCGCTGAATGCACCAGCCTGCGCCGGGTCTTCTCCGGTGGCGAAGCCTTACCCGCCGAGCTGCGCAACCGCGTGCTGGAACAGCTGCCGGCCGTGCAATTGCACAACCGCTACGGCCCGACCGAAACCGCAATCAACGTCACCCATTGGCACTGCGTCCGCGCCGATGGCGAGCGCTCGCCGATTGGCCGTCCGTTGGGCAACGTGGTGTGCCGCGTGCTCGACAGCGACCTCAACCCGGTGCCGGCCGGGGTGCCGGGTGAGCTGTGCATCAGCGGCATCGGCCTTGCTCGGGGTTATCTGGGCCGTCCGGGACTGACCGCTGAACGTTTTGTCGTCGATCCACTGGGCGAGCAGGGCGCGCGTCTGTACCGCACCGGCGACCGTGCGCGCTGGACGGCGGATGGGGTGATCGAATACCTCGGTCGCCTCGATCAGCAGGTCAAACTGCGCGGCTTCCGTGTCGAGCCCGAAGAAATCGAAGCGCGCTTGCTGGCCCAGGAAGGTGTCGCCCAAGCCGCGGTGCTGGTGCGCGAAACGGTCGCCGGTGGCCAATTGATCGGTTACTACACCGCCACCGATTCCATTGAACAGGTTGATGTTCAAACCGCACGCCTGACAGCCGCACTGGCGGCTGAGCTGCCGGAATACATGGTCCCGGCGCAGCTGATGCGCCTGGACGAAATGCCCCTGAGCCCGAGCGGCAAACTCGACCGTCGTGCCTTGCCCGAACCGCAATGGCAAGTGCGCGAACACGTCGAGCCGGTCACAGCGCTTGAGCAGCAAATCGCCGGCATCTGGCGCGAAGTCCTCGGCCTTGGGCAGATTGGGCTGCGTGACGATTTCTTCGCCCTCGGCGGTCATTCGTTGCTGGCCACGCAAATCATTTCCCGCACCCGTCAGGCCTGCGACGTTGAGTTGCCGCTGCGGGCACTGTTCGAAAACAGTGAGCTGGGCGCGTTTGCCGAACAGGTGCAACTGATCCAGGCCAGCGGCAAGACCAACCAGCAACCGCCCATCGAGGACGTCGACCGCCGCCAACCGGTGCCGCTCTCTTATTCCCAGCAACGCATGTGGTTTCTCTGGCAAATGGAGCCGGACAGCCCGGCCTATAACGTCGGCGGCATGGCACGGTTGCGCGGTGTACTCGATGTCGGGCGTTTCGAAGCAGCTTTGCAAGCGCTGATCATGCGTCACGAAACCCTGCGCACCACGTTCCCGAGCATCGACGGCGTGGCCCGCCAACAGGTGCATGCGCAAACCGGCATGCGCATGGACTGGAAGGACTTCTCGGCGCTGGAGGCCGACAGCCGTGAGCAACGGGTGCAGCAACTGGCTGACGACGAGGCACATAAACCGTTCGATCTGGAAACCGGTCCGCTTCTGCGCGCCTGTCTGGTCAAGACCGCCGAGTACGAACACTATCTGGTGCTGACTTTGCACCACATCGTCACCGAAGGCTGGGCGATGGACATCTTTGCCCGTGAACTGAGCGCGCTGTACGAAGCGTTCGTCGATGACCGCGAATCGCCGTTGGCACCGCTGCCAGTGCAGTACCTGGATTACAGCGTCTGGCAGCGCCAGTGGCTGGAATCCGGCGAGCGCCAGCGCCAGCTCGACTACTGGACCGCGCAACTGGGCCGCGAACATCCGCTGCTGGAATTGCCCGCCGACCGTCCACGTCCGCCGGTGCAAAGCCATCAGGGCGAACTGTTCCGTTTCGACCTGAGCGATGACCTCGCCGCACGGGTGCGCGCCTTCAACGCGCAAAACGGCCTGACCCTGTTCATGACCATGACAGCCGCACTGGCCGTGCTGCTTTATCGCTACAGCGGCCAAAACGACCTGCGCATCGGCGCGCCGGTGGCCAACCGGATTCGCCCGGAAAGCGAAGGACTGATCGGGGCGTTCCTCAACACCCAAGTGCTGCGTTGCCAGCTCGACGGGCAGATGTCCGTCGGTGAATTGTTCGAGCAGGTGCGCCACACGGTGATCGAAGGCCAGTCCCATCAGGACTTGCCATTCGATCACTTGGTTGAGGCCTTGCAGCCACCGCGCAGTGCCGCGTACAACCCGCTGTTCCAGGTGATGTGCAACGTGCAACGCTGGGAATTCCAGCAAAGCCGCACCCTGGCCGGCATGACCGTCGAGTACCTGGCCAACGATGCCCGGGCGACCAAGTTCGACCTCAATCTGGAAGTCACCGACCTCGATCATCGACTGGGTTGCTGCCTGACTTACAGCACTGATTTGTTCGATGAACCGCGCATTGCACGCATGGCGGGGCACTGGCGCAATCTGCTGGAAGCGCTGCTGTGCGATCCGCAACAGCGACTCTGCGAGTTGCCGTTGCTCGAAGCCACGGAACAGCAAAAGCTGTTGGACAGCCTTGGCGTCGAACGGGGCGAGCATCGCCTCGATCAATGCATCCATCACCTGTTCAGCGAGCAAGCCCTCGCCCGCAAAGACGCACCGGCGTTGACGTTTGCGGGTGAAACCCTGAGCTACGCGGAACTCGACAGCCGCGCCAATCGCCTGGCCTGGATGCTTCGCGAACGCGGTGTCGGCCCGCAGGTTCGCGTCGGCCTGGCGCTTGAGCGTTCGCTGGAAATGGTCGTCGGCCTGCTGGCGATCCTCAAGGCCGGCGGCGCTTATGTGCCGCTGGACCCGGAATACCCGCTCGATCGCCTGCATTACATGATCGAGGACAGCGGCATCGGTTTGCTGCTCAGCGATGCGGCGATGTTCGACGCGCTCGGCGAATTGCCGGCCAGCGTCGGCCGTTGGTGCCTCGAAGAGGACGCCGCCGCGTTGGCCCATTACCCGGCCACCGAACTGCCCTTTATCAGCCTGCCGCAACATCAGGCGTACCTGATTTACACCTCGGGTTCGACCGGCAAACCGAAAGGTGTGGTGGTGTCCCACGGTGAAATCGCCATGCATTGCCAAGCGGTCATTGAGCGCTTCGGCATGCGCCCGGACGATTGCGAACTGCATTTCTATTCGATCAACTTCGACGCTGCGACCGAGCGTTTGCTGGTGCCGTTGTTGAGTGGTGCGCACGTTGTCCTGCGCGCCCAAGGCCAATGGGACGCGGAAGACATCTGCGGGCTCATTCGTCGCCACCACATCAACATCCTCGGCTTCACCCCAAGCTATGGCAGCCAATTGGCGCAGTGGCTGGCGACCCAGGGCGAAATCCTCCCGGTGCGCATGTGCATCACCGGCGGCGAAGCCCTGACCGGTGAACACCTGACGCGAATCCGTGCGGCGTTCAAACCAAGCCTGTTTTTCAACGCCTACGGCCCGACTGAAACCGTGGTCATGCCATTGGCCAGTCTCGCACCCGAACAGCTGGAAGAAGGCTTGGCCAGCGTGCCGATCGGCAGCGTGATCGGCGCGCGGGTCGCCTACATCCTCGATGCCGACCTGGCCTTGGTACCGCAAGGCGCGACCGGTGAGTTGTTCGTCGGTGGCGCCGGCCTGGCGCAGGGTTATCACCAGCGACCAGGCATGACCGCCGAACGGTTTGTGGCGGATCCATTCGCCGCCGATGGCGGACGTCTGTACCGCACCGGCGACCTGGTGCGCCAGCGTGCCGATGGCCTGGTGGAGTACCTGGGGCGCATCGACCATCAAGTGAAGATTCGCGGGTTCCGCATCGAGTTGGGCGAGATCGAAACCCGTCTGCTGGAGCATGAGTCGGTCCGCGAAGCCGTGGTCCTGGCCCTCGACGCGCCGAGCGGCAAACAGCTGGTCGGCTATCTGGTGACCGAGGTCGCCGAGCAGGACGAAACGCAACAAGCGGCATTGCGTGAAGCGCTGAAGCATCACCTCAAATCGCAACTGCCGGATTACATGGTGCCGACGCACCTGATCCTGCTGGCCAGCATGCCGCTGACCACCAATGGCAAACTCGACCGCCGCGCCTTGCCAGCGCCGGACCCGGAACTGAACCGTCAACACTACGTGGCGCCAAGCAACGAGCTAGAGCTGACCTTGACCGGCATCTGGTGCGAGGTGCTGAACGTCGAGCAAGTGGGCCTTAACGACAACTTCTTCGAACTGGGCGGCGATTCGATTCTGTCAATCCAGGTGGTCAGCCGTGCGCGGCAGCAGGGCATTCATTTCAGTCCGCGTGACCTGTTCCAGCACCAGACCGTGCAAACCCTGGCCGCCGTGGCCACCCGCACCGAGCAGGTCACCGCCGAGCAAGGCCTGCTCAGCGGTGAGTCGGGTTTGACGCCGATTCAGCACTGGTTCTTCGACACGGACATTCCCGAGCGTCAGCACTGGAACCAGGCATTGCTGCTGGAGCCGACTGACGCGCTGGAACCCCATCGCCTGGAGCAAGCGCTGCTGGCGGTAATCGAACAGCACGATGCCTTGCGGTTGCGTTTCAGCCAGACCGACACGCAATGGCGCGCCGAGCATCAGGCGATTTCCAACGTGCCGGTGCTGTGGCAAGTGCGAGTTTCGTCCATGGACAAATGCGCCGCGCTGTTCGCCGATGCCCAGCGCAGCCTCGACCTCGAACAGGGGCCGCTGATGCGCGTGTTGCTGGTCGATGGTCCCGAGGGCGTACAACGGCTGTTCATCGCCATTCACCACTTGGTGGTGGACGGCGTTTCGTGGCGGGTGCTGCTCGACGATCTGCAAACCGTTTACCGTCAACTGGACGCCGGGCAGTCGGTCAAACTGTCGGCGAAAACCAGCGCTTTCAAGGATTGGTCCACCCGTTTGCAGGCCTATGCCGGCAGCGAATCCCTGCGTGAAGAACTGAGCTGGTGGCAGTCGCAACTGACCGGGCCGAATGCCGAATTGCCCTGTAATCGTCCTGAGGGCGGGCGGCAGAACCGGCATGCGCAAACCGTCAGCGTGCGCCTCGATGCCGAGCGTACTCTCCAGTTGCTGCAACAGGCGCCGAGTGCCTATCGCACGCAGGTCAACGACCTGCTGCTGACCGCGTTGGCTCGGGTGCTGTGCAATTGGAGCGGAGAGGAGTCGGCGCTGATTCAGCTTGAAGGCCACGGCCGCGAAACCCTGTTCGACGAGATCGACCTGACCCGCACCGTCGGCTGGTTCACCAGCGCTTATCCGTTACGCCTTATGCCGGCGGACGGGCAGGGCGCCTCGATCAAGGCGATCAAGGAACAACTGCGTGCCGTGCCGCACAAAGGCCTGGGTTATGGCGTGCTGCGTTATCTGGCCGATGATCTGAGTCGTCAGACCCTGGCCGCGTTGCCGGTGGCGCCGATCACCTTCAACTACCTCGGTCAGTTCGACCAGAGCTTCGGCGCGGACGCCTTGTTCCGTCCTCTCGATGAAGCGGTCGGTGCGGCCCATGATCCTCGCGCGCCGCTGCCCAATGAGCTGAGCGTCGACAGTCAGGTGTATGGCGGTGAGCTGGTGCTGCGCTGGACCTTCAGCGCCGAACGCCACGATCCGCAAGCCATCACCGACCTGGCCAACGCTTATCTTGGCGAACTGCAAAGCCTGATCGAACATTGCCTGCGCGACGATGCGGGAGGCCTGACGCCGTCGGACTTCCCGTTGGCGAAACTGACCCAGCCGCAAATCGACGCGTTGCCAATCCCGGCCGCCGTCATCGAAGACGTCTACCCGCTGACCCCGATGCAGGAAGGCATGCTGCTGCACACCTTGCTGGAACCGGGCACCGGCCTCTACTACATGCAGGATCGCTACCGCATCAACAGCGAACTCGACCCGCAACGTTTCGCCCAGGCCTGGCAAGCGGTGATTGCCCGCCACGAAGCACTGCGCGCATCGTTCTGCTGGAACGTTGGCGAAGACATGCTGCAAGTGATCCACAAACCCGGCAGCACGCCGATCGAGATCCTCGACTGGACGCAAATTGCCGAAGCCGAGCAAGAGCCGAAACTGCAAGCGCTGCTCAAAAGCGAGCGTGAAGCCGGGTTCGATCTGCTCAATCAGGCACCTTTCCACCTGCGCTTGATCAAGGTCGGCGCGGCGCGTTACTGGTTCATTATGAGCAACCACCACATCCTGATTGATGCCTGGTGCCGCTCACTGCTGATGAACGATTTCTTCGAAATCTACCCCGCCCTCGGCGAAGGCCGGGAAGCGCAACTGACCGTGCCCCCGCGTTATCGCGACTATATTGGCTGGCTGCAACGCCAGAGCCTGGCCGAGGCGCGGCAGTGGTGGAAAACCAATCTGCAAGGTTTCGAACGGACCACGCCGATCCCGAGCGACCGGCCGTTCCTGCGTGAGCATGCCGGTGAAAGCGGCGGCATGATCGTCGGTGACCGCTACACAAGGCTTGATGCTCGCGACGGTGCGCAACTGCGCGAACTGGCGCAGGCGCATCAACTGACCATCAACACCTTTGCGCAAGCGGCGTGGGCCTTGGTGCTACGACGTTTGAGCGGTGATCGTGACGTGCTGTTCGGCGTCACGGTGGCCGGGCGTCCGGTGGACATGCCGCAGATGCAGCGCACCGTCGGGCTGTTCATCAACAGCATTGCGCTGCGGGTGAAAATGCCCGAGGACGATCAGCGTTGCAGTGTGCGCCAGTGGTTGAGTGGTTTGCTCGACAGCAACATGCAACTGCGTGAGTACGAATACCTGCCGCTGGTGAGCATTCAGGAAAACAGCGAACTGCCCAAGGGCCAACCGCTGTTCGACAGCCTGTTCGTGTTCGAAAACGCCCCGGTGGAAGTCTCGGTGCTGGACCGTGCACAGAGCCTCAACGCCACGTCCGATTCGGGCCGCACCCACACCAACTTCCCGCTGACGGCGGTCTGCTATCCGGGGGATGACCTGGGGCTGCACCTGTCTTACGACCAGCGTTATTTCGACGAATCGACCGTCGAGCGCATGCTCGGCGAGTTCAAGCGATTGTTGCTGGCGCTGGTCGAAGGCTTCCATGGCGACATGGCCGATCTGCCGTTGCTGGGCGACGAGGAACAGGATTTCCTGATCCACGGCTGCAACCAGAGCGAGCACGATTACCCGCTGGAACAAAGCTATGTCGCGTTGTTCGAAGCGCAGGTCGCTCGGCATCCGCAGCGGATTGCCGCCAGTTGCCTGGATCAGCAACACAGTTATGTCGAACTGAACCGGCGCAGCAACCGCCTCGGTCATGCGTTGATCGCGGCCGGGGTCGGGCTGGATCAACCGGTGGCGTTGCTGGCTGAACGTAACCTCGATCTGCTCGGCATGATCATCGGCAGCTTCAAGGCGGGCGCGGGTTATCTGCCGCTGGACCCGGGGCTGCCGAGTCAGCGTCTGAGCCGGATCATCGACCTGAGCCGCACGCCATTGCTGGTCTGCACGCAAACCTGTCGTGAACAGGCGGTCGCGCTGCTGGAGGCGTTCAGTTGCGCCAACCGGCCGAAATTACTGGTCTGGGAAGAGGTGCAGGCGAGCGATGTATCGGTGGCGAATCCGGGTGTTTACAGCGGCCCGGACAACCTCGCCTATGTGATCTACACCTCCGGCTCCACCGGTTTGCCCAAAGGCGTGATGGTCGAACAGCGCGGCATGCTCAACAACCAGTTGAGCAAGGTGCCGTACCTGAATCTCAGCGATGTTGATGTGATCGCCCAGACCGCTTCGCAAAGCTTCGACATTTCGGTCTGGCAGTTCCTCGCCGCACCGCTGTTCGGGGCGCGGGTGGACATTGTGCCGAACACCATCGCCCATGACCCGCAAGGGTTGCTGGCGCACGTATCGGCCCAGGGCATTACGGTACTGGAAAGCGTGCCGTCGCTGATTCAGGGCATGCTCGCCCAGGAACGCATGAGCCTCGACGGCCTGCGCTGGATGCTGCCGACCGGTGAAGCGATGCCGCCGGAACTGGCGCATCAATGGCTGCTGCGCTACCCGGAGATCGGGCTAGTGAATGCCTATGGCCCGGCGGAATGCTCGGACGACGTGGCGTTCTTCCGCGTTGACATGGCCTCGACCCGTGGCAGTTACCTGCCCATCGGTACGCCGACCGACAACAACCGTTTGTACCTGCTCGATGGTGCGCTGGACCTGGTGCCGTTGGGGGCGGTGGGCGAGTTGTGCGTCGCCGGCACGGGGGTCGGGCGTGGTTACGTCAGCGACCCGTTGCGCACCGCCCTGGTATTTGTACCGAACCTGTTTGGCGCGCCGGGGGATCGTCTGTATCGCACCGGCGACTTGGCCCGACGTCGCAGTGACGGCGTGCTGGAATACGTTGGGCGTATCGACCATCAAGTGAAGATTCGCGGTTACCGCATCGAACTGGGTGAAATCGAAGCACGTTTGCATGAGCAACCGGAAGTACGCGAAGCGGCGGTCGGTGTGCAGGAAGGCGTGAACGGCAAGCATCTGGTCGGCTATTTGGTCGCGGCGGATGCTTTGATCAAGCCAACGGAGCGACTCGAACGCATCAAGCAACGCCTGCGTACCGAACTCCCGGAATACATGGTGCCGCTGCACTGGTTGTGGCTGGAGCGGATGCCGCTCAATGCCAACGGCAAACTCGACCGCAAGGCGCTGCCGGCGCTGGAGATCGGCCAGTTGCAGAGCCAGGATTACCAGGCGCCGCGCACCGAGCTGGAGCAGACACTGGCGAATATCTGGGCGGAGGTGCTGAAGGTCGAGAAGGTCGGCGCGCAGGACAACTTCTTCGAACTGGGCGGGCATTCGTTGCTGGCGACGCAGATTGCTTCGCGGGTGCAGAAAGCCTTGCAACGGGATGTGCCGTTGCGGGCGATGTTCGAGTGCAGCACGGTGGCGGAGTTGGCCGAGTACATCAACGGGTTGGCGGCGAGTGACATCACCGAGGAGAAGGTGGATCGCCTCAATGACTTGATGGCGGAGTTGGAGGGGTTTTGATTCTTTAGCGTCTGTGCGGGGCCTTTCGCGGGCAAGCCTCGCTCCTACAGGATTTGTGTCGTTCGCAATTTTTATGATCGACACCAGACCTGTGGGAGCGAGCCTGCTCGCGAAGGCGTCATCGAAATTTGCGCGAATTTGCGCGTTGACTGCCGCTTCGGACCGGCTCAGGCTGCCTCTGCTTTTTTTGTTGAATTCCCTTCAAAAAGGAGACAGTTAATGCCCTTTGTAACGATTGACGGACAGCCCCTTCACTACATCGATCAAGGCACCGGCCCGGCCGTATTGCTGGCCGGCAGCTACCTGTGGGACCAGGCCATGTGGGCACCGCAGATTGCTGCGTTGTCGCAACACTATCGGGTCATTGCCCTGGACCTGTGGGGCCACGGTGAATCCGGGCCACTTCCCGAAGGCACGAAGTCGCTGGATGACATCGCCCGCCAGGCCTTGGCGCTGCTCGATCATCTGGACGTTGATCGTGTCACGCTGGTCGGTCTGTCGGTCGGTGGCATGTGGGGCGTGCGACTGGCGCTGTCAGCGCCACAGCGGATCAATGGCCTGGTGCTGATGGACACTTACGTCGGCGTCGAGCCGGAACCGACTCGCCAATACTATTTCTCGCTGTTCAAACAGATCGAAGACACCGGCGTGATCGCGCCGCAGTTGCTCGACATCGTGGTGCCGATTTTCTTCCGTCCGGGCATCGATCCACAGTCGGCCCTGTATCAGGATTTTCGCGCGAAACTGGCGGCGTTGCCGTCCGAACGTCTGCGTGAAAGCATTGTGCCGATGGGGCGGATTACGTTTGGGCGGGATGATCTGTTGCCGCGTCTGGGCGAGCTGAACCCTGCCACCACGCTGGTGATGTGTGGCGATCAGGACAAACCGCGGCCGCCGTCGGAAACGAAGGAAATGGCCGGGTTGATTGGCTGCCCGTATGTGCTGGTGCCGGAGGCGGGGCATATCTCCAATCTGGAGAATCCGCCGTTTGTGACGGAGGCGTTGTTGAAGTTTTTAGCCGAGAGAAATTAGTCGATCTTGCTGGCCCCATCGCGAGCAGGCTCGCTCCCACAGGGGAATGCATTCAAATGTGGGAGCGAGCCTGCTCGCGATGGGGCCGGTGTGGTCACCAAGTCTCTACAGCAAACTACTTGGGCCCGAGAATCTTCACCAACTTGTCCGGCGAAGGCGCGCCTTGCTGCTGTTGCAGCTCGCCCTTGTCGTCCATGTAGAAAATCGCCGGGGTGGCCTGCAATTCCAGGTCTTCCATCAACTGCATGTTCGCCGCCAATTTCGCCTGAATCGCCGGCGGCACGTCCTTCAGGGCTTTCAGCGAACTGCCCTTGCCGGATTTTTCGTGATCTTCCAGCGCCTTGCTCGGGTCCTTGGCGGCTAGCAGCGCGGCGGATTTGCCCGGGCTGTCTTCGCGAATGATCCCGACCATGATGTGCCGCAGCTGCACTTTGCCGGCATTGACCCACGGCCGAGCCTGTTCCCAGAACATGTTGCAGTAGGGGCAGTTCGGGTCGCTGAACAAGTACACGATGCGTGGCGCATCTTTTTTGCCGTCGGCGATCCAGTTGCTGGCTTCCATCTTGGCCCAGACTTCCTTGGACATCGGCGCGTAGACCAGTTTCTGCAACGGTGCACTGCTCAGGTCGTTGCCCTCGGCGTCGTACAGATTGCCCAGCAGTACATGCTTGCCGTCCGGGGTCAGGTACAGCGCGATACCGCGGTTCTGGTACTGGGCGGCGTAACCGCGCAGCCCATCGGGTGCGTCGAACTGACCGACGATTTTCGCGCCCTTGGCTTCGATCTTCTTGATCGCTTCAGGCAATTCTTCGGCGGCCTGCACCGACGGCAGGTGCAGCAGCGCTGCGCCCAGAGTCAGCGTCAGCAGGTGGCGGAGGCGGGGCATGGCAGTTTCCTTGAAGAGGTGGCCGGTACGGCAGGAGAAGGGGTGTCGAAGTTTTCCAGGGCGCGGGCCAGGCTGGCATCCGAGAGTTCACCCAAATGGCTGCCCAGCAATCGACCGTCGGGGCTATAGAACAGCGTAGTCGGCAATGCCATGGAACCCACGGCCTGACCCAGTCGACCGCTGCCGTCGAACAGCACGTTGGTCAGGCTCAGGCCTTGGGTTTCGAGGAAGGTGCTGACGCTTTGCATGCTTTCGGCCTGATTGACGAACAGGAAGGTCAGGTCCGGGCGCTGTTGCTGGGCGTTTTCCAGCACCGGCATTTCCCGGCGGCACGGCGGGCACCAGGTGGCCCAGAGATTGATGACCAGCGGTCCACCCTTGTAGTCCGCCAGTTGCACGGTTTCGCCGGCGGCGTTGCGCAGGGCGATTTCCGGCAGGCGCGTGCCTTGTTCGTAAATACTCAGAGAGAAAGTCGCCAGCAGCCAGAATGCCAACCCGCTGGCCACGCCAAACCCCAGCGGGCGGCGCAGACCCGGCCGGCGCCAACCGCGATACAGCGCGGTGAGCAGCAGCACAATCACTCCGGGCCAGGCGAGGAAACCGCCATCGCGCAGGTCGATGATCTGCCACGGATCGTTGCGATAGTGGGCCCAGTAGGCGCCGACGAACCCGACCCGCGCCGCCAGCATGCCCAGCAAAAAAAGGCTGAACAGCGCCGACTCGGGGTTCTCTCCACCGCGCTTGGCCACCCGCCAGCCGACAAACGTCGCCAGCGCCAGGGCACTGATCAGCAGCAGATGGTTAAGCGCGATGGCAAAAGTGCCGAGGGTAAAGGTCAGCATTAACGGGCGTCTCGGGTGGTGGTCCAGCGTTGCAGGAAAGTGTCGGCATCGACCTCGCCGGTGATGCGCTGACTGCGGCGCTCCTGGCCGTCTGCGCCGATCCACAGAAAACTCGGTGGCCCCGGCACTTTATAACGGCCGAGCAGTTCGCGGCTGTCGGCATTGTCGGCGGTGACGTCCAGCCGTAGCAAGCGCACATCGCTCAGCGCTGCCATTACATGGGCTTTGCCGAAGACCTGTTTTTCCATGACTTTGCACGACACACACCAGTCGGCGTAGTAGTCCAGCAGCACCCATTGGCCCTGGGCCTGGGCGGCGTCCAGTTCCTGTTGCAGCGCTTGCGGATTGTTGATCGTGGTGAAGGCCTCATGGCCGGTCGGGCGAGCGGCATTGCCGGAAGAGGCGGAAGCGCTGTAGACCTGCAACGGTTTGAGCAAGTCATCACTGCCCCCGGCGGCCCCGATCATCAGCAGACCGCCCCACATCCCGAGCAACAGCGCACTGGCGCCGAACAGATGGGCGACGCGGCCAAAACCTTCCGACTGTTTCCAGGCGCTATAGGCGGCAATCAGCAGCAAGGCGCCACACAAACCGATCCACAGCGATTGATCCAGCACCGGGCGCAGCATCAGCAGGGCGGTGGCGAGGAACAGGAAACCGAACACGCCTTTGAGCAGGTTCATCCAGGCGCCGGGTTTGGGCAGGAAGCGATTGCCCACGGTCACCAGCAACAACAGCGGCACACCGATGCCGATGCCCATTGCGAACAGAATCAGCCCGCCATGCAGCGCATTACCGCTTTGTGCGATGTAGAGCAGGGCGCCGGCCAACGGCGCGGTCATGCACGGGCCGACCAGCAGCCCCGACAAGGCCCCGAGCACACCGGCACCGATCAGACTGCCGCCACGCTGATTGCGCGACACATTTTCCAGCCGATCACGCACCGCCACCGGCAGTTGCAGCTCGAAGAAACCGAACATCGGCAACGCCAGCAGGACAAATATCGCCGCGAAGCTGCCCAGCAGCCAGGGGTTCTGCAACAGCGCCTGAAGGTTCGCACCAAGCAGCGCGGCCAGCACACCCATCGCCGCATACACCAGCGCCATGCTCACCACGTAGCTGGTCGCCAGGGCGAAACCGCGTTTGGGCGTGGCGCCGCTGCCGACGATCAAGCCGGCCAGTATCGGCAGCATCGGCAACGAGCAAGGAGTGAAGGCCAGCAGCAGGCCCAGACCGAAGAACACCAGCAAGCTCCAGCCCAGCGCCCGTTGTTGCAGGCCGCTGGCCAGGGCCTGATCCGGTGCTTCGTTGGTTGCGCCCGCAACGTTGCCACCCAGGTCCACGACCTGGGTTTGCGGCGGATAGCACAATCCGGCATCGGCACACCCCTGGAAGCCCACCTTGATCTGACCGGTGGCGCCCGCCGGAATCTTCAGCTCCAGGCCTTGGCGATACACCGGTTGTTCGCCGAAGAATTCATCATTGTGCGCTTCGCCTTCGGGTAACGGCGGCTGTTGCTCCGAGGGCAGCCCCTCGAATTTCAGGCGTTTCTGGTAAAGGTAATAGCCGTCGGTAATTTGCCAAAAGAGCTGTGTTTCACCCGATTCAAGGCGCTCGGAAGTAAAGACAAAGGCCTTTTCCACCGGTAAAAATTCAGGTTTGGTATCGAACGGATTGGTCCCTGCCTGGGCCACACCCGAGATCAAGAGAACAAAAAGAAGAAACAGTCGACGCATGGGTAAGCCTTATCCCTGTGCAAGTGAGGTGCACAATGGGAGGCGGCGATTAACCGATGATTAACCGCGAGTCGACAGATTTTCAGTCTCGTAGCAATCCGGGCCAATTCACCTCATTCACCGGGTGCGGGCCAGAATGCATACGATTCATTTGCAGGTTGTAGATGATGTATTCGTTGCCAGTCAGGAAGATGTAGAAATAATTGTCGTCACTATTACTGTCTTTTTGCACGCCGATAATAATTCGGTCGAGGTAGGGGGACAGTCCGCTCCAGACGGTCGGGGAGATGGAGGGTTGATTGTAATAGTTGCTTTTGTAGTTGAATTGGAAGTGCTTTCCGTCGCTCATGATGAACTTAAATATGTGGCCCGTTTCGTTTAGAGTCCACCACGTCACTGCGATGATACGATCGAAATAAGGAAGAATGGGAGCCCATCCAGTATTTTCCACAGGCTTTATATAACTGACTCTATCGGTGTCTTGATTATACTTGCAGACGGTCGGTGTAGTGCCTTCGTAAAAAAACAACCATGTTGCGTCAGAATCATAACCTTCAGATTCATTGATCAGATCAGTGGTGGTTAAGCCAAAGCGTAGGTTTTTGGCATGGGAGTGGAAGTCATTCCAGTTGCCGTATGAAATATCGCTCGGGTATCCCTTTGGAACTTGCCTGTCGCCAAGGCTGTAACGAGAGTATTTATTTATGTCTTTGAAGAAGAAATGAATTCCATCTTTGCCAGAGCGCCAGTCGACGGTGACAAAGTTTTTCAAGATTGGCATGTTGTTGTTCCTTTCAATAGTTAAACGTTTGTTGGTTGTTCAAGAGCAGGTTTGTGGTCAGGTTGTCATGTTTTGGTGTTGTGAGTTAGTTGCGGGCTGAGCTTATCGCTTTACGAAAATCAATAAGAGTTTTTTTTGAGGTTGTTTGTGTCGCTTTGCAACTAAGGTGAATGAATAAGTTTGATTTGGTTGGGTGACAGAAAGCCGGGCTATTCGTCATCCCTCGCAATTGACATAATTGCGCCTTAATCCACATCTGCTTGACTCGCGTTTTTACTCATGGAGCGCCCATGCACGTACTGGTTTGTGAAGATGATGAGCTGATCGCCAGCGGCATTGTCGCCGGCCTCACCGCACAGGGCCTGACGGTGGAGCACGTCGCCACGGCATCGGCTGCCCGGGCGATGCTCAAAGTGGCTGAGTTCGACGTCATGGTGCTCGACCTTGGTCTTCCCGATGAGGACGGCCTGAAGTTGTTGCAGCAGTTGCGCCACAGTGGCCTGGAGATTCCGGTGCTGATTCTCACGGCGCGGGATTCGGTCACCGACCGCGTCGACGGTTTGCAGGCCGGCGCCGACGATTACCTGCTCAAACCGTTCGACCTGCGTGAACTCGCCGCCCGTCTGCACACCTTGTTGCGACGCGTGGCGGGGCGCAGCGTCAACCTGATCGAACACGGCCGTCTGACCTACGACCCGAGCAGCCGGGAAACCATGCTCGGCGGCCAGTCCGTCGACCTTTCGCGGCGTGAACAGTCGCTGTTGCAAGCCTTGCTGCATAACCGTGGCCGAGTGCTGTCCACCGAACAATTGAAGGACAGCGTCTACGGTTTCAATGACGAACTGGAAAGCAACGCCCTCAACGTGCATATCCATCACCTGCGGCGCAAACTCGGCAATGGCATTGTCGAGACGGTGCGCGGCCTGGGTTATCGCCTGGGGCCCGCCGATGGTGGAGAGGAAATGAAAAAGTGATGAGCCTGCGTTTGCGCCTGAGCCTGACACTCGGCGCCGCTTTTGCGCTGATCTGGGCCCTGGCGGCGGCCTGGATGCTCAGCGACCTGCGCAACCAAATGATGTTTTCCCTCGACCAGCGGCTGGTGGCATCGGCGCGCATGGTCGCCGGCCTGATGGAACAATTGCCCGCGTTGCCGAGCAAGGGCGAGGGCACCCATTTCAGCGCGGAACAACTGAATATTCCGGGTGGCATGGCCTGCCAGGTCAGCTCGTTGCGCGGCGAAATCCTCGCCCGCAGTCACACCGATCCGCAACAAACCCTGGAAGCCGAGAAAATGGGCTTCCACGATCAGATGATCGACGGCGCGCCGTGGCGCAGCTTCACCCTGGCTCGCGGTGATCTGCGCATTACCACGGCGGATCGGCAGATCGAGCGTGAGGCACTGAACATGTCGATCCTGCTGGCCGCTTCGGTGCCGGTGGGCGTGGCGTTGCTCGGCTGCCTGTGCCTGTTGTGGCTGGGGATTGGCCAAGGGCTGGCGCCGCTCAACCGGATGCGCGATGCCTTGATGCGCCGCAGCGCCGATTCGCTCGAACCTTTGCAGATCCAGCCGCTGCCCAGCGAGCTTCAACCGTTGCTGGACACCCAGAATCAGCTGTTCCAGCGCATCGGCAAGACCATCGAGCGCGAACGCCGCCTGACCGGCGACGCGGCCCACGAATTACGCAGCCCCCTGACCGCAATCAAAACCCATCTGCAAGTGGCGCGCATGACTGATGGCGCGGCCCGGGATCAGTCCCTGGCACGGGCAGAAGAGGGCGCCGACCGCATGCACCGCACGCTGGAGCAATTGCTGCTGCTGGCGCGGGTCGAGGGCAGTCTGTCGTTCGACGACGGGGTGCAATGCAGCGCCGAACAGGTGGCGAAACTGGCGATTCAGGATGCGGCCAGCGGTGATCGTCGGCGGATCAAGCTGCACATGCCAGCGAAGTTCTCCGATGCCCCGGTGCAGATGCCCGCGGTGCTGTCGATCGCCGCATTGCGCAATTTGCTGGACAACGCCCTGCGCCATACCCCGGGCGACGGATCGGTGGAACTGAGCCTGGAAACCACTGGCAGTCGCGCACGCTTTCTGGTCCGCGACCACGGCCCGGGCATTGCCGATGATGACCTGCAACACCTGACCCAACGTTTCTGGCGCAACGGCCAGAGCACCGGCTGCGGATTGGGCCTGGCGATTGTCCAGGCGATTGTTCAGCGGTGCGGTTGCACCCTGCATTTCGACAGCCGGCCGGATGGGTTGCGGGTTGAATTGACCATGCCATTGCAACCCCTCTAACCAACACCGCAACCTTTCCCTGTGGGCGTGAGCCTGCTCGCGATGAGGCCATAACATCCAACATCCATGTTGACTGTTACACCGCCATCGCGATCAGGCTCACTCCCACAAGGGAGGCTGTGTTGCACATCAAATGTAACTTCTCTCCATTAGTCAGCGACTCGCCACAGCGCTATCGTCCCCGGCAGCTTTTTCTCAATGGATTGAGGTAACAGCGCCATGGATGCATCGATTCACATCTGCAAGGCAACCCCCGCCGACGCCGGCATCATCAGTCGGATCGTCGAGCGCTCCATTCGTGTCGGCTGCGCGCTCGACCATCGCAACGACCCGAGAACCGTCGCCACCTGGACCCACAACAAAACCATCGAGCACGTGCAACCGTGGCTGACCGACCAACGGTTGTACCTGAACATCGCCCTGTTGCAGGACAAACCGGTCGGTGTCGCCATGGCGGCGATCAGTGGCAAGGTCGCGTTCTGCTATGTGCAGCCGGAATGGTTTCGTCGCGGTGCCGGAGAGGCGCTGGTTCACGACCTCGAAGGCTGGTTGATCAATCAGGGACTGGGCCAGGCTCGCCTCAACAGCACCCGCACCAGCGAGGCTTTTTATCGCCATTTGGGGTACCGGCCCTGCGCTGAAATCTTCATCGTGGCCGGGCTCCATGCCATTCCAATGCATAAGGCACTGACACCGCCTTCATAGAAAGCTGATCGAGGGTCTAAATCCTCGGCGCCCTGATGCGTTTCCAGAACAGGAAAACCTTATTGAGGGGTCGAGAGATGTCAGTCGCTACCAGCCTTATGGAAGATCAGTCGGCCCGGATCGCTCCGGCGCCGGTCGAGACGCTGTATCAGTTCAATGAATCGCCGTTGCTGGCCCGTCAAAACCAGCAGGAATCGAATGCCCGCAGTTACCCGCGACGCATTCCCCTGGCGCTCAAGCGCGCCAAGGGCATTTATGTCGAAGACGTCGAAGGCCGCCGTTTCATCGACTGCCTGGCGGGTGCCGGGACATTGGCCCTGGGGCATAACCATGCGGTGGTGATCGAAGCGATCCAGCAAGTGCTGAGCGATGAGTTGCCGCTGCACACCCTCGACCTGACCACGCCGGTCAAGGATCAATTCGTCCAGGACCTGTTCGGTTTGCTGCCGGCGGCGTTGGCTGCTGAAGCCAAGATCCAGTTCTGCGGCCCCACCGGCACCGACGCGGTGGAAGCCGCGCTGAAACTGGTGCGCACCGCCACCGGACGCAGCACCGTGTTGTCATTCCAGGGCGGTTATCACGGCATGAGCCAGGGCGCGCTGAGCCTGATGGGCAGCCTGGGGCCGAAAAAGCCGCTGGGCGCCTTGCTCAGCAACGGCGTGCAGTTCATGCCGTATCCCTACGACTACCGCTGCCCGTTCGGCCTCGGCGGTGCGCAAGGGGTGAAGGTCAACCTGAGCTACCTGGAAAACCTGCTCAATGATCCAGAGGCCGGCGTGCAATTGCCGGCGGCGGTGATCGTCGAAGCGGTGCAGGGCGAGGGCGGGGTGATCCCGGCCGATCTCGATTGGCTGCGCGGCCTGCGGCGCATCACCGAACAGGCCGGCGTGGCGCTGATCGTCGATGAAATCCAGAGCGGTTTCGCTCGCACCGGCAAGATGTTCGCCTTCGAGCACGCGGGGATCATTCCGGACGTGGTGGTCATGTCCAAAGCCATCGGCGGCAGTCTGCCACTCGCCGTCGTGGTTTACCGCGACTGGCTCGACACCTGGCTGCCGGGCGCTCATGCCGGGACTTTCCGCGGTAATCAGATGGCCATGGCGGCGGGTTCTGCGGTGATGCGTTACCTGACCGAACACAAGGTCTGCGAGCACGCTGCCGCCATGGGCGAGCGCCTGAGCGAGCACCTGCGCATTCTGCAGCGGGACTTCCCGCAATTGGGCGACATTCGCGGGCGCGGCTTGATGCTCGGCGTTGAGCTGGTCGATCCGACGGGTGCGCCCGATGCATTGGGGCATCCGCCGATCTTCGGTCGCCTGGCGCCGCTGGTGCAGCGTGAATGCCTCAAGCGCGGGCTGATTCTTGAGCTGGGTGGGCGTCACGGCGGCGTGGTGCGTTTCCTGCCGCCGCTGGTGATTACCTCCGCGGAAATCGATCGGGTGGCCGAGATTTTCGGCCGGGCCATGGCCGCAGCCACCGCCAGCCTCTAAATTTTTCGCGCCGCGCAACGTTCCTTCTACATACCGGCTGCGCACGCCGCGCAGCCCACCCTACAGCGATGGAGACACAGCATGACGTCAGTATTCGACCGCGAGGACATCCTCTTTCAGGTCGTGGTCAACCACGAAGAGCAATACTCGATCTGGCCCGACTACAAAGCGGTGCCTGCCGGCTGGCGCACCGTGGGCAAGAGCTGCCTGAAAAAGGAATGCCTGGCCTACATCGAAGAAACCTGGACCGACATGCGCCCGTTGAGCTTGCGTCAGAAGATGGACGAGCAGGCGGCAGTGGCTAACTAAGGCACGACGCAAAAGGAAGCCCGCTGGACTGGTGACAGTCAGCGGGCTTTTTCATGTCTGGAATGTGTCTCGCCTGTCAGGCCGCCTTCGCGAGCAGGCTCGCTCCTACATTGGATCTATGGCGTGACACAAATCCCCTGTGGGCGCGAGCCTGCTCGCGATGAACGATAACGTGGACTCACTGACGTTAAACCCCGCTCAACCCCTTGATCACCCGATCCACATTCCCTTCCAGCTCAGCCACCGGTTCCGCCGCGTCGACACTCAACACCACCAGCCGACTGCCTGCCTCTGCGATCACCGCTTTCACCGCCTCAGACGGCTGGCGATGATGCAACACCACCGCCACATCATTGTCCTTCAGCGTCGCGCCCAATTGCTTGAGTGCTTCAGGTGTCCACTCGGCGTCCGGCCGTGCATCGAGGCCGATCAGCTCCAGGTTCAACCCGCCGATCAAGTAGCCGAAGTGATCGCTCAGGCTCATTACAGTGAGGTTATCGGCACTGGCCAATTGCGCTTCGCTGTCCGCGCTGAGCTTGAGCAAGCGCTGTTTCAGTGCCGCCAGGTTAGCCTCGATCGCAGGCTTGGCCTCGGGCGCCAGGCGCACCAGGTCCGCCGCCATCACATCCGCCATCCGCCCCATGTTGTTGCTGGAAAGCCACGGCTGGCTGTTCAAGCCGTCGACCTTATTGCCCGGCTGCACGGCGATGCCGGGCAGGGCGCCGTCCACCGGGCGGGCGGCGTCGACTTCAACGATACGAATGTTGCTGCGCCGGGCAATCGGGTACAGCGGATCGTCTGCCCACAGTGAGCGCAGACCGATCACCGCATCGGCGTCGGTCGCCAGTCTGGCCAGCGCCGGAGCGCCACGACCGGTGAAGTACGCGGTCTGACGGCTGCCCGGCAGGTTCGCCGGCGCAGCACGTTCAAGGGTGACGTCGGTGCCCTTGAGCAAGACTTCACCCAGCCCGTAAGTGATCGGCAAGGAGGCCAGCACGCGCAGGGGTTTTGTGTCCGCTGCAAAGGGGGTAGTGACCAGCCCGCACAGAGCGACGGCCAGGGTCAGTTGACGCAGAGAAAAAGACATTTATCCGATATTCCCTTTCAGGCTTGGGACAACACCACGGGCGATGGCGGCGAGGGCGAAGGCGATACCGGCGACCAGAATGATCGCGGCACCGGACGGAATGGGCAGGTCGAAGACGATCGGCGCGAGGATCCCGCACAGCGTGCTGACCGTGGCGATCAGCACCGAGCACCAGAAGAAACCCTTCAGCGACTGGCTGAGCAAGCGGGCCGCTGCGGCGGGAATCACCAGCAGCGCACCGACCAGAATCGCGCCGATGACTTTCACTGCGGCCACGGTGATCAGGGTCACCAGAATCACAAACAGATAATCCAGGGTCTTCACCGCCACACCACGAACCGCCGCCAGCTGCGGGTTGAAACTGGCCAGCATGATGCGGTTGTACAGCGGCAAGGCCAGCGCCATGACCAGAGAACCGACGATGGCCAGCACCAGCAGATCGTTACCGTTGACCGTCAGCACCGAACCGAACAGCACGTTTTCGAGGATGTGCACGTTGATCTTGCCCGCCAGAATCAGCAGCAGGCTCGCGCCCAGGGCCAACGACACCGAGAGGAACACACCGATCAACGTATCCGGCGCCAGCCCGGTGCGGTTGCGCAGGTAGTTGAGCAGGATGCCGAACAGCAGGCAGTAACCGAACAGGCTGCCGTAAGGCCCGGTGTAAGGTTCGCCGAGCAGGATGCCGACGGCCACGCCGGTCAATGCCGCGTGACCCACCGCTTCGGAGAAAAACGCGAAGCGCTTGACCACCACCAGCGTGCCCAGACCGCCCAGCACCGGGCCGATCAGTAAACCGGCGAGCAGGGCGTTGACCACAAAACCATAGGCCAGCGCTTCAGGCAGATAACCCGAAGACGCCCAACCCTGAACCATCAAGCGAAAGGCTTCATAACTCATCAGGCAGCGCTCCGTGGATGGGTCGAGAACAGGGTCAGCAGGCGTTCCGGGGTCAGCGCCTGTTTCGGCGAGGCATCGAACAGCACCCGGCGATTGAGTCCGGTCACCCGGTCGGCCAGACGCCCGACGGCTTCCAGATCATGCTCGATCCATAACACGGTGATGCCGCTCTGGCGCCAGTCGCCGAGCAATCGCTCGAACACCTGGATACCGGCCTCATCGAGGGCCGACATCGGCTCGTCGAGCACCAGCAACTGCGGCGCCGGGATCAAGCCTTGAGCGAGCAACACGCGTTGACGCTCCCCACCGGACAACGCGCCCATGCGCCGCTTGCGCTTGTCCTGCAGGCCGACCCGTTCCAGCGCTTCACCAATCGCGGCTGCGTAATGCTTGCTCAAACCGAGGAACGCCGGACGACGCTGACACATCGCGGCCATGAAATCGTCGACGGTCATGGGCAGGCCGCGGTCGAATTCCAGCGCCTGAGGCACATAACCGATGGTCCCCGGTGTGCCCGGCCATTGCAGGCTCAAGCGACCTTGATGTGGCATCTGTCCGAGCAGAGTCTTGATCAGCGAGCTCTTGCCGCCACCGTTCGGGCCGACCAGCGCATGCACGCTGCCGGGCTGGACCTGGAAGGTCACGTTGTCGAGGATCGTCGTGCGCCCCAGCGTCAAACTGACCTGCGCAAAATCCAGCGTCGGCCCCGAAACCTGTGGGAGTGACGGCGCGACGATTCGACCTGCTCGCGATTGCGGTGGGTCATTTAGCGATGATGTCGAATGACTGGACACCTTCGCGGGCGTGGTCGCTCCCACAGCCACAGGCGACTCGCTGATGGTTTCTTTCGCCGTCATTTCCCCGACTCCTGAATCGCCCGAACCACGGTGTCGAGGTTGCCGGTCATTTCCTTTTCGTACTTGTCGGCGGTGTATTCGCCATAGGAAATGTGCGACAGCGGGTACAGCTTCACCCCGGACTCACGCTGGATGGTGTCGACGTAGCTGGACGGGAAATCCATCTCGGAGAAGATCACCTTCACGTCCAGTTCCCGCAGTTGATCGATGGTCTTTTTCAGCTGGCTTGGGCTCGGCTCGATGCCGTGGGCCGGCTCGACCACGGCGGTCACTTCGAGGCCGAATTCGCGCAGCAGGTAGTCATAAGCCGCGTGCACCGTGGCCACTCGCAGTTCGGCGTTCGGTGCCTGGGTCAGTTTCGCCAGGGCGTCGGCGCGCATTTGCCGCAGGCGCTTGCCGTAGGCGCGGGCGTTCTGGGTGTAGGTCTTGGCATTAGCCGGGTCGAGCTTGCCCAGTTCCCGGGCAATGTTGTTGACCTGGGCAATGGAGGCGCTGATCGACAGGAAGGTGTGCGGGTTCACCACCTTGCCGGCCCCGCGTGCGGCGGTGCCGGTGGCCGCCAGCAGCGGCACGTTTTCGTTGGCTTCGATCACCGGGACGTTCGGCGTTTCGCTGGCGGCGATCATGCGGTCGGCGAAGTCGTCATGACCGACGCCATTGAGTACGACCACATCGAGTCCGCTGATGCGCTTGATGTCTTCGGCGCGGGGTTCATAGGCGTGCGGGTTGAAACCGGCCGGAATCAGCGGCACCACTTCGGCCTTGTCACCGACAATGTTGGCCACGTAGCTGTAATAAGGGTGCAGGGTAATGCCGATGCGCAGGCGCTTGGCATCCTCGGCGCTGGCCAGTGGCGTCAGCAATAAGGCAAGCAGGCCGACCAGCAGCGGGCGCAGGAATGAGCGTTGAGATGAAATAGGCATGGGAAAGCGGTCTTCTCTCGGGTGAAGGCGAGGGTTCAGTGCCGGTGCTGGCGGGTCACGCCGGCATCGAATTGCGCGACGATCTGCTGCCAGCCGGCGCTTTCGAGCGCGGTGTCAGTGAGATCGGTCGGGGCCGCGAGGGCTTTGTCGCGATTGAGCCAGACGTCAGGGGCATCGTCGCCAGCAGTCAGGCGCATCAGAAACGAACCGGCCACGGCGGGCGTCTGGCTTTGACCGAAATAGGCCTTGGCGTCGAGCAGCTGCCAGGCATGGCCGCCACGGCTGACGGAACTGGCGTCCTGGGCAAATGGTGCAAAGCCTTCATCGGCAAGCGTTGCGGGCGTCGGCAGCGCTTGCTGTTCCTGACGCAGCAGATGAATCTCGTCCAGCGTCACCCGCAGGTCGGCATAGATGCCTTGCTCGGATGCGCTCAGATCGCGACGGGCATCCAGCTGATGGCTGCCTACGCTGCTGACTTCCTGAGGCTCATGGCGCCAGGCGACGACCGAACCGGCTACCGCCAGGATCATCAGGCACAACAGCAACACATACAGGGTTTCATGGCCGGCACCGGCCGGGCGGACGACGTGCGTGGTAGGCGTACTCATGGGGCTTCGATGTCCGCTTGGTCGATCTCGACGACGTGGCCGGGGCCTGCGTCGAACAGCACGTAGAATTCGGCACCGGGCTTCTTGAAAGTCAGGGTCGAATCGGCGCCGAGCTTGCCCGGTACCAGGATGGTTTCGTCGTAGCCGATCACATCTAGCGTCACCCCCGGTGCGCCGCTGCCGTCGGAGAAACCGCCCGTGCATTTGATTTGTTCGGCGTCGATGGCTTTGCATTCGCACATCGGGTTGTGGGCCAGGGCGCTGGCGCTGAACCCGGCGCAGAGCACCAGTAAAACCGCGTTTAGAGAACGTAGCATCATGGTTTGCCTCCTTGTTTGTTCAGCCACGCGAGGGTGGCGGGGGATGCCTGGCTCAGGGGGATCGACGCTTGATGCATCGCGCCGTCCCAGCCTTCCATGGTGATCCACAGTTCGGCGTCGGCTTTGGTCTTTTCGGGGATCGGCAGCATCGCGCCCATGCGGTACGGCGTGCCGAAGAAAATCACCCCGGCGGCGCGCAGGCTGCGGGGTTTGCCGATGCGCAGATACGTCGCCTTGACCTGGTCGCGGCAGCTGTCGCACAGCGCCGCGTTGAAGCTCTTCATGTGGCCGGCCGGGCCATCGAGGGTCGGGGCTTCGTTGCGCAACTCGGCGAGGCGCAGGCTCCAGGGCCCGACCTGTACTTCACCGATTTCCCGCTCACCCAGGCCGGTGTCGCCGCGAAACAGCGCCGCGTCGGCAAAGTATTTGGGCATGAACCCCAGCGGCACCAGCAGCAGCAGAACGTTGATGTGGAAGCGCCATTTGTGCCAGAAGCGGCTCAGTTTCGAGGCTGGTTTTTCAGCGGTGAACAGGCTCATTGGCTGACCTCCGTGGTTTCGCGGCGATCGACAGCGGCGGTGCGAGGACGTTTGTCTTTGCGCTTGAGGGCATTGGCCGTGGCCAGGGCGGTGCGCTTGGTCCAGATCAGCAGGCCGCTAAGGACCATCATGCTCAGGATCAAACCGAAGAAGAACCAGATCAGCTTGATCCAGAGGCCGCCGAAATCACCGGTGTGCAGCGGCCGCATGGATTCGGTCACCAACTCCAGGCCGGAACGGTCAGACAGCAGGCGGGTGGCGGCGATATCGCCGGTGTACGGGTTGATCTCGGCAGTCTGGAACATCAACGGATACCAACTGCGACCGCCCACCGTGAGGTAGCTATAGGCGTTGGCGGGCAGGCTGACGAAGCTGTCTTCCAGACCCGGGATGCGTTCCTTGGCCTGGGCAATCGCGGCTTCCAGGCTGATCATCGGCGCTGGCGAGCCATCGGTGCTCACCGGCACGCTCTCACGCGGAACCACCAAGGCCACCGGCGCGGTGGAGATCGACACCTGGTTATCGAACATGAACGCCTGGATGAGGAACCAGGTGCTGGTGATGGAAATCACCGCGATGAACCAGATCGACCAGATGCCGCTCAGGCGGTGAAAGTCGCCCCAGAAAATCCGCGCGCCATGACGGATGCGTAACGTCGGTCTAAAGAAACCTTTCCAGAAGCGCTTGTAGACCACCAGCCCGGTCACCAAAGACGCCAGCAAAGGCAGGCTCAGGAACGACACCAGGTACCAGCCCCAGCTGTAACCGTTGGTGAACGGCACCAGCCACCAGCCATGCAATGCACGGGTGAAGGCCTGGAAATTGAATGGCGGGGCGGCGCCCTGAATCACGCCGCTGTACGGGTTGACGTAAACCTTCACCGAGCGCCCGTCGGGGTAGCTGACATCGACATCGAGCGCGAAGTGCGACTCGTCGGGCCGGCTGATGGCCTCGACCAGGGTGTTCGGTTCTGCCTTCTTGATGGCGGCGACGATCTGGTCATAACTGAGCAGCGGTGCGTCGTCGGTGGGTTGGCTGGCGCGCATCTGCGGGTTGGCCAGCCAGACAATTTCCTGACTGACCACCGCCAGTGTGCCGGTGACACAGACGATCAGTACGAAAAACCAGATCGGCAAGGCCAGCCAGCTATGGACCAGAAACCAGAGTTTGGAGCGGGATTTCTTCGACATGATTAAAGGTCTTGTATCGATGGGAAGGCCTCTGCTGCGGGCTTCCCAGCGATGAGGTCCATGAAAAGTCGTCCGTGGCTTTTGCCTACGCGGACTGACTGCATCTATATAGGACGGATGAGGAACGGAAATCCCGAACGACAATGTGAAAGAAAATGTTTCGCGTTCCGGTCGGCGCGCAGACAACCCCTGTAGGAGCGAGCCTGCTCGCGATAGCGGTCGTTCAGCCCGCTTCAACGTGACTGGCACACCGCTATCGCGAGCAGGCTCACTCCTACAGGGGGGGGGACCGATCCAACACGAACCATGGTTCACGGGATCACTGTCCGGCCATTGATGGCGATGTCCTACTCCCTAAGATGGAGCTCAGACGCCTTTCACCCGCGAGACTGAGCGAGCCTTTCCATGCCTCCAGCAAGAACTCTCTACGACAAACACATCGATTCCCACACGGTGTGTCGCCTCGATGACCAGGGTCACGTCCTGTTGTACATCGATCGCCAGGTCATCAACGAATACACCAGCCCCCAAGCGTTCAGCGGGTTGCGCGAGGCCGGACGCGGGGTCTGGCGGGCCGGCACCGCGCTGGCGGTGGTCGATCACGTCAACCCCACCGCCCCGGTGCGCATCGCCGCGATGCCGGACCCCGGCGGCGCGCGACAGGTGTCGTACCTGGCGGAAAACTGCCGTGATTTCGGCCTCGAACTGCTCGACATCCTCAACAAACGCCAAGGCATCGAACACGTCATTGCGCCGGAGCAGGGTTTCATTCTGCCGGGCATGGTCATCGCGGCGGGCGACAGCCACACCACAACCTATGGCGCCCTCGGTGCGTTTGGTTTCGGCATCGGCACCTCGGAAATCGAGCACCTGCTGGCGTCTCAGACGCTGGTCTACAAACGCCTGAAAAGCATGCGCGTGACGGTGGAGGGGGCGCTGGCGCCGGGGCTGACGTCCAAGGATGTGATCATGGCGCTGATCGGCCAGATCGGCGCCTCGGGTGCCACCGGCTACGCCATCGAGTTTCGCGGTTCGACCATCGATGCCTTGAGCGTCGAAGCACGCATGACCATCTGCAACATGGCCGTCGAGGCCGGGGCGCGGGGGGCGTTCATGGCCCCGGACGAGAAAGTCTTCGCCTACCTCAAGGGCAAACCCCGCGCACCCAAAGGCGCGTTGTGGGAGCAAGCGGTGGAGAAGTGGCGCGCCTTGCACAGCGATGCGGGCGCGCACTTCGACCGTGAAGTCCAGGTGGACGCGAGCGCTCTGGAACCGATGGTGACGTGGGGCACCAGTCCGGACCAGGCTTCCCCTATCGGCGCGCGCGTGCCAGACCCGCAAGACATCAGCGACCTGATCCTGCGTCAGGACATGCGCCGCGCCCTGAATTACATGGGCCTCGAAGCCGGGATGCCGCTGAGCGACATCGTCATCAGCCACGCCTTTATCGGCTCCTGCACCAACGCGCGCATCGAAGACCTGCGCGACGCCGCCAGCGTGGTGCGTGGCAAACATGTCGCCGGGCACGTGCGGGCGATGATCGTGCCGGGGTCCACCGAAGTGCGCAATCAGGCGGAGGCCGAAGGCCTGGCGGCGATCTTTATCGAGGCCGGGTTCGAGTGGCGTCAGTCCGGGTGCTCGATGTGCCTGGCGATGAACGACGACGTGCTGGCGCCGGGCGACCGCTGCGCCTCCAGCACCAACCGCAATTTCGAAGGCCGTCAGGGCGCGGGCGCGCGCACGCACCTGATGAGCCCGGCCATGGTCGCCGCCGCGGCGATCACCGGCCGCCTCACCGACATCCGTCACTTTGGAGACCGCGCATGAGCCTGCAACCCTTCACCCAGGTCACCGGCCAGGCGGCGCCGATGCTCGCCGCCAATATCGACACCGACGTGATCATGCCCAAGCAGTTTCTCAAGGGCATCGACCGCGCCTGGCTGGATCGCGGTTTGTTTTTTGACCTGCGATTTTTGCCCGACGGTTCACCAAACCCTGAGTTCGTGCTGAACCAACCGGCGTGGCAAGGCGCACGTTTCATGGTGGTCGGGCCGAACTTTGGCTGTGGGTCGAGCCGCGAACATGCGGTCTGGGGCTTGCGGCAGATGGGGATTCGGGCGTTGATCGGCAGTAGCTTTGCCGGGATTTTCTATGATAACTGCCAGCGAAATGGAGTGTTGCTGATCACCCTTGAGGAGGCCGTATCGCAGCGGCTTGGGCACGTGGTCAGTCAGCCGGACAGCGCGCTCATCAACGTTGATCTCGAGGCACAGGAAATTCGCCTCCACGACGGTAAAGTCATCTCGTTCGAGATCGACACCCTGCGCAAAACCGCACTGCTGCTGGGCCTCGACGCCATCGGCAGCACCCTGCAGCGCAGCGAACAAATCAAAGCCTTCGAACGTAATCACCTGGCTGCCAACCCCTGGCTGAGCTGAAATCGCCTTCGTGGGCAAGCCTCTCTTCTTTAGGTTCTGCGCAATCCTTGTAGGAGCGAGGCTTGCCCGCGAAAGGGCCCGCCCTGATACAACCAATCAAACCGACAACCCCTTGAAATGCTCCTGCAAAAACTCCACACACGCCCGCAGCTTCCCCGAGTACGCCAGCCGCGTCGGGTACACCGCCCAGACGTTGGCGCTCTGACTGTATTCGGGCAGCAACTGCACCAGTCGCCCCTGATCCAGCAGCGGTTTCACGTCCCACAATGACCGCAGCACCACACCGCGCCCGTCCAGTGCCCACTGCAAGACAATCTCGCCGTTGTTGGATGACAGCGGGCCGCTGACCCGCACGCTTTCTTGAACCCCGTTGCGTTCCAGGTTCCAGATGCCGAACGCGTTGTCGCGCTCCTTGATCACCAGGCAATGATGCTGCTCCAGTTCATTTAAGGTCTGCGGCATGCCCTGCCGTTGCAGGTAACCGGGCGCCGCGCAGACAACCCGTCGATTGCTCACCAACTGCCGACCGATGTGCTGGCCGGGAATGTCGTCGCCGACACGGATCTCAAGATCGAAGCCTTCATTGACGATGTCCACCACCCGGTCGAACAGGTCGAGACGAATCTCCAGCTCCGGATAACGCTCGGCCAGCAACGAAACGGCTGGCGCCACGTGATGACGGCCGAAACCGAAACTGCTGCACAGATGCAGGCGCCCGCGAGGGCTGTCGTGGGCGTCGGAGAGTTCGTCGTGCAGTTGCTGGAAGTCATCGAGAATGCGCAACGCCCAGCGCTGGACCCGTTCACCGTCCTCGGTCAGGGCGATGCGGCGACTGGTGCGATGGAGCAGGCGGGTGCCGAGGGTGGTTTCGAGAATCTGGATGCGCTTGCTGACATAGGCGGGCGACAGGCCCAGCTCATCGGCCGCGGCGGCGAAACCGCTCTTGCGGATCACGGTGAGGAGTACACGCAGGTCTTCGGGTAGGGGCACGTTGTCTTTCTTGGTGGTCATGGCAGAACGAACACTGGCGGCATGAGCCGCCAGCATAGCAGCGGGACGCAGCGATCAGCGCAGGAAGCCCAGCACTTCGGCGAGCAGCAGTTCGGGGACTTCTTCAGCGATGTAATGGCCGGCGGGCAAGGCTTTGCCACGCACGTCGGTCGCCACGTGTTGCCATTCCTTGAGTGGCTCGAAACAGCGCCCGACCGTGCCTTCTGCACCCCATAGCACCAGTAACGGCAGGTGCAGATATTTACCTGCCTGGATATCGGCGCGGTCATGTTCCAGATCGATGCTGGCGCTGGCGCGGTAGTCCTCGCAGATGCCGCGCGCGGTGCCCTGCAGTTGCAGGCAGCGCAGGTATTCGCCGAAGGCATCGGCGGTGAACGGCTTGAGCCCGGCGCTGCGACTGCCCATCACGCTGCGCAGATAGGCGTCGGGGTCGGCTTCGATCAGGGTTTCCGGCAGCGGGGCCGGACGGATCAGAAAGAACCAGTGCCAGTAGGCGCGGGCAAAGGCTTCGTTGGTTTGCGCGTACATCGACAGGGTGGGAGCGATGTCCAGCAGCACCATGCGTTGCACGGCAGCGGGATGATCCAGCGCCAGGCGATGGGCTACGCGAGCGCCACGGTCATGGGCCAGCACCGAGAACTGCTCGAAGCCCAGGGCCTTCATCAGCTCGACGCTGTCCTTGGCCATTTCTCGTTTGGAGTAGTGGGTGTGGTGGTCGCTGGCCGGTGGTTTGCTGCTGTCACCGTAACCGCGCAAGTCGGCGGCGATCACGGTGAAGTGCTCGGCCAGTTGCTCGGCAACCTTGTGCCAGATGACGTGGGTCTGCGGGTGACCGTGCAGCAACAGCAGGCCAGGTCCGCTGCCGCCGATGCGGTAGGCAATGTCCACACCGTTGACGTGGCGCTGGTCTTTCAGGAATCCGGCGAACATGAGGCGAGTCCTTGTTGTAGTGGTCTGCATCCTGAAAGTGTTGCGCCGTCAGGGCAAGGCGTGAAACGTGGTGCGCTTGTTCATGAAGTGTGTTCGAGGGATCTGTGGTGTCAGGGATGCCGCCTCCGCGGGCAAGCCTCGCTCCTAAGGGGGATTGTTTCGTTCGCAAATATCCGGAACCACACCCCCCCTGTAGGAGCGAGGCTTGCCCGCGAAGAGGCACGCTCAGACATTGAATGATTCAACCCTGCTGAAACATCTCCTTGGCCCGCTGCTCGATCTGCTCCTGAGTCAAATCCTCCTTGCGCGTGGCCAGGAACCACAAATGCCCATAGGGATCTTTCAACGTCCCTGAACGGTCGCCATAAAACTGATCCTTGACCTCGGACACCACCGTTCCACCCGCCGCGATCGCCTGTTTATAGGACTTGTCCACATCGGTCACATACAAATGCAGCCCCACGGACGGCGATGTGTCGGGATTGCTTAACGGCCCTTGATCGCACGGCGTACCGAGCATGATCGGGCAATCGCCAATCCTCAGCTCGGCGTGGCCAATCCCGCCATCAGGCATGGACAGACGCATGACTTCCGTAGCGCCAAAAGCCTTCTTGTAGAACTCGATGGCTTCGGCCGCTTTTTGAATGCCCAGATAAGGCGTGATGCTGTGATAACCCTCTGGAATGGGGTTGACGCTCATGACGGTTCTCCCTTGTTGTGAATTGAAGGTGTTCCTTCGCCGATTTCCGGTCGGATAACTATAGGTCAGCGCTTTTTGCGCCACTGAGTGCCCGACGAGCAGCAGCGCCACTGTTTGCAGAAACGGGCCAAGGCGTTGAGCTCCGATGAGTTTCGGCAGTTCATCCTGACACGCTGCAAAGGACAGATTGCGCCGGGTTTCTAAGCTTTCGGTCTGCCTTGAGGACGTCTTCGCGGGCAAGCCTCGCTCCTACAGGTTTTGTGTCGTTCGCCAGTAACACGCAATCCTGTAGGCGCGAGGCTTGCCCGCGAAGGCCACGCCGCTATTTCGGATCTGCCCCAGATTCCAACAGCTGCGCCCCCGGCCCCTGTTCCCCCAGCACATCGCCAAAGTTACGCAACGGACACGCCTCCATCGACAGACACCCGCAGCCGATACAGCCATTGAGCTTGTCCCGCAGCAAGGTCAATTGACTGATCCGCTCATCCAGATCCCGACTCCACTGCGCCGACATCACCTTCCAGTCCGCCGCCGTCGGCGCTCGGTTATCCGGCAAGGCTTTCAGTGCCTCGCCAATCTCAGCCAACGGAATTCCCAGGCGCTGCGCGACTTTGATCAACGCCACCCGCCGCAGCACTTCCCGCGGATAACGCCGCTGGTTGCCCTGATTGCGATTGCTTTTGATCAACCCCTTGGACTCGTAAAAGTGCAGGGCCGTGACCGCCACGCCGCTGCGCGCAGCCAATTGGCCGACAGTGAGTTCCTTGTGCAGATGTTCCGGGGTGATCATTTGAAAAATGCCTCTTGACCTCTAGTTAAGTCGAGGTTTTACCCTGCAAGCCTTCGGATCGCAAGGTCCGGCTTACACGTCAGTGGGGACTCTTCATGCAAGCGCCAGAGAAAAATCGCAGCTTCACCCAGTTGATCGAATTCGAGATCGAACCCCATCAGCAACCCGCGTTGGTGTCGGCCTTGTCAAAGCAGACCGAGCGCCTGGCCCAAGGCTACAGCGGGTTTTTGAGTGCGAGCATCCAGGCCAGCGACGACGGTCGGCGGGTGCTCAACTACCTGCAATGGCAAACTCGCGAGGCCGGGGAAGCTGCGTTTCAGAGCTTTGAAAGCGGCGAGCAGGATTTCTGGCAGCTGATTCGCGCGCATCAGGCGAAAACCGTGACGTTTGGCTCGTTCCAGGTATTGCACAGTCTGGAACGTAGCCATGACAACGCGCTGCACTGCAATCTGGTGAGTTAAATCGACAATTGCATCAGGCGCTCGCCTTGCACGTTTTCCGTGGGCCGGCGCTTGTTCACCGCCCGTTCGCCGATCTTGATCAGTCGTGTGCGCGTGACGTTGCGGCTCAAGCCCAGCAGGGCAGCGGTTTGCACCTGGTTGTAATGGCTGAGGCGATACGCTGCGCGCAACAACGTGTGTTCGATGGTTAAACGGTATTAGCCAAATTCGATAGCCACTATCGAGAGCGTTGATTTCTGCCCTTTGAAGGGGGCGGGTAGCCTGTGTTCATTGCCTCGAACCCAGATGCCAGGACGCCACCCATGAAACCTCTAATCGCCACTTTCCTGCTGCTCGCGGTCTCCGTTCTTGCCGGATGTGCCAGCCATGTTTCGCCCGAATTGCGACCCTATACCGCTGAAGAAACTCGGGAACTGGCGCTGGAGGACTTGAATCGTCGCGGTTTGTCCTTCGACGAGTACCATGCGAAAAAAGCCGAATTGCTCGGCCTGCCGCAAAAACCGGTCGGTTTCGACAAACATGGCGAGATGAACGCTGAACGTGCTGTACAGCTTCACGGTCGTCCAAGCTGATCTCAAACTGTACCGTTCGAAGTTTCACGTAACTGTCCGTGGGTTTCCCCGGGGGCGTGCGATAGGGTCAACACCTGACTGACCCTGATTGGACTGCCGCTCATGACGCTCTCGCTCGATCTGCTGCTGGGCTTCGCCCTGTTTGCCCTCGTCACCTCGATTACCCCTGGTCCGAACAACACCATGTTGCTGGCATCGGGCGTGAACTTCGGCTTTCACCGCACCATTCCGCACATGCTGGGCATCACGTGTGGTTTCTTTGTGCTCGTCCTCGCGGTCGGTTTCGGGCTGGGTGCCGTGTTTCAAACCTACCCGTTGCTCTATACGGTTCTGCGTTATGTGGGCGCGGCGTACTTGCTGTATCTGGCGTGGAAAATCGCCCATTCCGGTCCGGTCTCCGAGAGTGAAAAGGGCGACAGCAAACCCATCAGCTATCTCGGAGCGGCGGCGTTTCAGTGGGTCAATCCCAAGGCGTGGATCATGGCCATCGGTGCCATCAGCACCTACACGCCGATGCAGGGGTACTTCACCAATGTGATCGTGATTGCTGCGGTCTTTGCCTTGATCAATTTGCCGAGCGTCGGCGTCTGGGCCGGTTGCGGCACCTTGTTGCGCAATGTGTTGAAGGATCGTCGCTGGTTGCGACTGTTCAACTGGGGCATGGCCCTGCTGTTGGTGGCTTCGCTGTATCCGTTGTTGCTCGAGAGCTTTAGCTGACACATCGCTTCAACCGGTTGGCCGATGCCTGTTAAGCTCGACTTCAGGAGCGTTCCTACGCACTTTTAAATGAAGTTGTCCTTCTTTAACGGCCTCCGATCAGGTATTTCTAACGCACTGAACGGTCAGCGCAGCTCACGAGGCTGCGCTTTGATGTTTCAGTGACGAGCCTCCTGATCCCGGAACATGCTCTGCGAGTCTTCTATGAATAAACGTCCTCTGTATTTTGACTACGCCGCCACCACGCCGGTGGATGAGCGGGTCATCAAGGTCATGGTCGAGTGTCTGGGTTTCAACGGAAACTTTGGCAACCCGGCGTCCAGCTCCCATGCCTTCGGCCAGCAGGCCCGGCAAACGGTCGAGCAGGCGCGGCGTCAGGTCGCCGAGCTGGTCGGCGCTCAGGCGGACCAGATCGTCTGGACCTCCGGCGCCACCGAATCGAACAACCTTGCCCTCAAGGGCGTGGCCCAGGCCCGCGGGGTGTCCGGCGGACACATCATTACCAGCCAGATCGAACACAAGGCAATCCTCGATACGGCGAAACAGTTGCAGGACACAGGCGTTGCCGTGACGTATCTGGTGCCTGACGCCGAGGGCCTGATTACCCCGCAAGCGGTCAGCGAGGCGATGCGCGAAGACACCTTTCTGGTGTCGCTGATGCTGGTCAACAATGAACTGGGCACCGTCAATGACATTGCAGCCATCGGCCAGGTGGTGCGTGATCGTGATGCACTGTTCCATGTCGACGCCGCCCAGGGCGCAGGCAAAGTGGCAATCGATCTTGCCCGCTTGCCGGTGGACCTGATGTCGTTTTCGGCGCACAAGATCTACGGCCCTAAAGGCATCGGCGCCCTGTACGTCGGCCCGCGCGCGCACCAGCGTTTGCTGGCGCAGATTCACGGTGGCGGTCACGAGGGCGGTTTGCGTTCCGGCACCTTGGCGACTCATCAGATCGCTGCGATGGGTGTGGCCTTCGCCTTGGCGGCGGCCGCATTCGACGAGGAAAAAGCCACGATCGTGCGGCTCCGCGAACGCTTGCTCGAGCAACTGCTGAGCATCCCCGGCGTGCGGCTCAATGGCAGCCCGACCCAACGCATTCCTCATACCCTGAGCCTGACCTTCAACGAAGGCGAGTTCAATTCTGCGGCGCTGAGCAGCTCGATCGCGTTTTCTGCGACCTCGGCCTGTAACTCCGCCAGCAATGCCCCGTCCCATGTGCTGCTGGCCCTGGGGCATGACGCCCGCTCGGCGGGTCGCACGATTCGCTTGAGCCTCGGCCGGTTCACCACCGAACAGGATGTCGACCAAGCGGCACAACTGATTAAAGCGGCCTGCGCCAGTGCTCCGGCATTCTGGCAATAAGGCCTGAAAGTGTCGGCACTGATCGGCACTCAACAATAATGATGAAGTGATTAGCAGGAGACATGATGAGTACGCAGCCTTCGATCAATGGATCGGTGCCCCAACGTTTGGCGCAAACCCGCGAGCTGATGAGCCGGGAGGGCATTCATGCCCTGCTGGTGCCGTCGGCCGATCCGCACTTGTCGGAATACCTGCCGGGCTATTGGCAAGGGCGGCAGTGGTTGTCGGGCTTTCATGGCTCGGTCGGCACACTGATCGTGACCCCGGACTTTGCCGGCGTCTGGGCCGACAGCCGTTACTGGGAACAAGCGAGCAAGGAACTCAACGGCAGCGGCATTGAACTGGTCAAGCTGCAACCGGGCCAGCCTGGCCCGCTGGACTGGTTGGCCGAGCAAACCCCTGAAGGCGGTGTCGTCGCGGTAGATGGCGCGGTGATGGCCGTGGCGTCGGCGCGGACGCTGGGCGGCAAACTTGAAGAACGCGGCGCACGTCTGCGCACTGACATCGACCTGTTGAGCGAAGTCTGGAGCGACCGCCCGACGCTGCCGAATGAGCCGATCTACCAGCACTTACCACCGCAGGCGACGGTCAGTCGGGGTGAAAAGCTCGCGAAATTGCGTGAGGTGTTGAAAGATCGTGGTGCTGACTGGCACTTCATTGCCACCCTGGATGACATCGCCTGGCTGTTCAACCTGCGTGGCGGCGACGTGTCGTTCAACCCGGTATTCGTGTCCTTCGCGCTGATCAGTCAAGAGCAGGCCACTCTGTTCGTGGCCCTGAGCAAGGTCGATGCCGAGCTGCGTGCGGTCCTCGAACAAGACGGCGTGACCCTGCGCGATTACAGCGAAGTGGCCGACGCCTTGCGCGCCGTGCCGAGCGGCGCGAGCTTGCAAGTCGATCCGGCGCGCGTGACGGCCGGTTTGCTGGATAACCTGAACAGCGGCGTGAAACTGGTCGAAGGTCTCAACCCGACCACGTTGGCCAAATCACAGAAAAGCCTGGCCGATGCCGGGCACATTCGTCAGGCCATGGAGCAAGACGGCGCGGCGCTGTGCGAGTTCTTCACCTGGCTGGACTCGGCGTTGGGTCGTGAGCGCATCACCGAACTGACCATCGACGAACACCTGACGGCCGCGCGTACCCGACGTCCGGGTTATGTGTCGCTGAGTTTCAACACCATTGCCGCGTTCAACGCCAATGGCGCGATGCCGCACTACCACGCCACCGAAGAAGAGCACGCGGTGATCGAAGGCGACGGTCTGTTGCTGATCGACTCCGGCGGCCAATACCTGGGCGGTACCACCGACATCACGCGGATGGTGCCGGTCGGTACGCCGACGGATGAGCAGAAACGCGATTGCACGCGGGTGCTCAAGGGCGTCATCGCGCTGTCCCGTGCGCAATTCCCTCGTGGCATTCTCTCGCCTTTGCTCGACTCGATTGCCCGCGCGCCGATCTGGGCTGAAAGTGTTGATTATGGACACGGCACCGGTCACGGCGTCGGCTACTTCCTCAATGTGCACGAAGGCCCGCAGGTCATTGCCTATCAGGCCGCCGCAGCACCGCAAACCGCGATGCAGCCGGGCATGATTACCTCCATCGAACCGGGCACCTACCGGCCGGGCCGTTGGGGTGTACGGATCGAAAACCTGGTGTTGAACACCGAAGCGGGCAAGAGCGAATTCGGTGAGTTCCTGAAATTCGAAACCCTGACCCTGTGCCCGATTGACACTCGCTGTCTGGAACCGTCGCTGCTGACTGACGACGAAAAGCAGTGGTTCAACGCCTACCACGCCGAGGTGCGCCAGCGCTTGAGCCCGTTGCTCGAAGGCGCAGCCCTTGAGTGGTTGAACACCCGGACTGCAGCTATTTGACCGGTTGGAGTTCAGGCGCTGTTTCGAGCGCCTGACTCATGTAGTCGACAAAGGCTTTGACCCTGGCGGATTGGCGACGATTCGCCGGGGACACGGCATGAATCGGCAGCGACTGCGCGGTGTAGTCCTGCAAAATCGCAGTCACTCGCCCGGCGTTCAGATCCTCACTGAACAACCACACCGGCGACAAAGCAATTCCCAATCCTCCCAGCACCATCTCGCGGATCGCCTCTGAGTTGTTGCTTTTTGCATTACCCTTGATCCGCACCTCATGATGCTGGGCTCCGCTTTCGTACACCCATAGGTTCTGACTGTTCAGCAGGTTGAATTGCAGGCAATTGTGTCCGCGCAGTTCTTCTGGTGTTTGCGGCTGGCCGTGTTGCTTGAGGTAGCCTGGCGCAGCAACGGTCACTCGGTGGGTGGTGCCTATGCGGCGGGCGATCAGACCGCTGTCGGTCAATTCGCCGATCCTGAACGTGACGTCGAGACCTTCGCTGACCAGGTCCTGATTCTGGTCACTGAGTTGCAGGTCAATCTGCACCTGTGGGTGTTGTTTCAGAAACTCAGGAAGCCGCGGTGCAATCTGCAATCGCCCGAAACTGACCGAGGAACCGATCTTCAGGTTCCCGGCAACGGTTTCGCGTCCTGAATGAAAACTGTGTTCCGCCGCGTCCACGGCCGCGAGGATTTGTCGGCACTCGCTGTAGTACCGCTGACCTTCGTCAGTCAGCGAGAGTTGACGCGTGCTGCGGGAAATCAGCTTCCCGCCCAGTTCAGTTTCCAGCGCCCTTAGCACTTTGCTGATGGTTGGTTGGCTGGTCTGCATCTCCCTGGCAACGGCAGAAAAGCTGCCGCGCTCGACGACCCGGACGAAGATGGCCATTGCATTGAGTTTGTCCATGGGGTTTCTCATTGATGCCAAATGGGCATGGTCACTATAGCGATACAGCGTCTTATCGGCATGAGTGAGTGGGAGGAAGATCGTCCTACCGCCACCTCTGACAGGAATTTGCGAAATGACTGACTCACTTCAAATGCGTGCTCTGATTGTTGATGTGGCCAACGGGCCGTTACGCTTGGTTTCCATCCCGCGACCTGTGCCAGGGCCGGGTCAGGTGTTGGTCAGGATCAAAGCCAGTGGAGTGAATCCGCTGGATGGAAAAATTCGTTCGGGTCAGGCGGCTCATGCGCGTCAGCCCTTGCCAGCGGTGCTGGGCATGGATCTGGCTGGGACGATTGAGGCGTTAGGCGAGGGCGTAAGTGGATGGCTGCCGGGTGATGAGGTCTACGCGATGGCGACCGGAATCGGCGGTGCGCAAGGTTCGCTTGCGCAGTTCGCGGTGGTTGATGCGCGTCTGCTGGCGCACAAACCGGGCAATCTGAGTATGCGTGAGACCGCCGGGTTGCCCCTGGTGTTGATAACCGCATGGGAAGGATTGGTAGACCGGGCTCGAGTGCGTGCCGGTCAGAAGGTGCTGATCCATGGCGGTGCCGGGGGTGTCGGGCACGTGGCGGTGCAAATAGCCCGGGCTTTCGGTGCTGAAGTATTCGCCACGGGCTCTGCGGGTCAGCAGGCAATCATCGAAAGCTTCGGTGCGACGTTTATCGACTACCGCAAGTCTTCGGTTGAGGACTATGTGGCGGAGCACACGGGGGGAGAGGGGTTCGATATAGTCTATGACACGGTGGGCGGTGAAACGCTGGATGCTTCCTTCAAGGCTGCTCGGGTCTACGAGGGGCATGTGGTGAGCTGTCTCGGATGGGGGCAGCACAGTCTGGCACCGTTGTCGTTTCGGGCCGCGACTTACTCCGGAGTGTTTACCTTGTTGCCTTTATTGACTGGCAAGGGCGGCGAGCACCACGGACAGATCCTTCGGGACGCCGCGAAGTTGATTGAGGCCGGTAAGCTGAAGCCGTTGCTTGACCCGCGGCAGTTCACATTGCAAACCGCCGAGGCCGCCCATGAACTGCTCGCTGGTGGAGCGGCTCAAGGTCGTTTGGTCATCGAGATTTAACGCAGGGCCTCAAGGACGAAGTCCAGTCGATCCTGACCGAAGAACATCTGATCGCCGATGAACATGCACGGTGCGCCGAATACACCGCGCTGGACCGCTTGCTCGGTGTTGTCCTTGAGAGCGGCTTTGACGTCCTCATCGGCGGTAAGGGCCAGTACTTCGTTTGGATCGAAACCATTTCGCGTCAGCACGGCTGCAACAGTCGCCGGATCATCGAGGCTGCGTCCCTCGACCCAGAGTGCGTGGAACAGACAATCGATAAACGCGTGGAAGCGTTCGGGATGACGTAATTGCATACCGGTGACGGCGCGCATCAGCATCAGGGTATTGATAGGGAAGTGCGGGTTGAACTTCAGTGGCACGCCGTATCGTTTGGCGTAGCGGTCCAGGTCCTGAAACATGTAGCGACCTTTGGCCGGAATGGTTGCCGGTGAAGCGTTGCCCGTGGCTTTGAAGACCCCGCCCAGCAGCATGGGTTTGTAGACCAGCTGGCTGTCGGTCTGCTCGCAGATCTTCGGTAATTGGGTATACGCCAGGTAGGTGGCGGGGCTGCCTAAATCGAAAAAAAACTCCACGGTTTTGCTCATGGTCGGTGCGCTCTGCTTATTGTTGTCGGGGAGGAGGGCTTACCAGCGTTCGTTCCAGGGGCGCAGATCCAGCTCGAAAGTCCACGCGTCCCGGGGCTGGCTGTGCAAGTACCAATAGTTCTCGGCGATGTGCTCGGGATTGAGGATGCCGTCCTCGTCCTTGGTCGCGTACTTTTCCGGAAAACTGTTGCGGATGAAATCAGTATCGATGGCGCCGTCGACGACGACATGGGCAACGTGAATATTCATCGGCCCCAGCTCGCGGGCCATGCTTTGAGCCAGTGCGCGAATCCCGTGCTTGGCGCCGGCGAAGGCTGCAAATCCTGCCGCACCGCGCAAGCCAGCGGTGGCGCCGGTGAACAGAATCGTGCCGCGTTGGCGCTTGGCCATCCGCTTGGCCACTTCACGGGCATTGAGGAAACCTGAGAAACAGGCCATTTCCCAGATCTTGAAATACTTGCGGGCAGTTTCTTCGAGAATGCTGCACGGCACATTGGCGCCGATGTTGAAAACAAACGCTTCGATGGGGCCGATCTCGGTCTCAATCTGCTCGACCAGCGCAATCACATCCTCTTCCTTACGTGCATCACAGGCAAATCCGTGGGCGTCACCGCCATTGGCCTTGATTGCATCGACCAATGGCTGGAGTTTGTCCGCGCTACGACGAGTGACGCAGGCAATGAAACCTTCCTGTGCAAAACGCTTGGCAATCGCGCCGCCGGTGGCATCACCGGCGCCGACAATCAGTACGACCTTCTTATTATTCATGGGTAGATCCCTTTGATGAACGATCGTTAACTGAACGAACGTTATGCTAGGATTTGGCACGCGTCAAGACAGTCAATCCTGAGGGCAAGGCAATGCGTTACTCGGCCAATCACAAGCTGGAAACAAGAGAGAAACTGCTGACAAGCAGCGCGGTGTCGGCCAAAAAGTCCGGTTTTTCCACGGTAGGCGTCGACGGGCTGATGAAGGCGATCGGCTTGAGTGGTGCTGCTTTCTACAGTCACTTTTCGTCGAAGGACGAACTGTTCGCTTCGATCGTCGAACGCGAGTTGTGCCAAAGCCTGGAGCGTTTAGGTGCTGATCAGGATTGCGACAGGCTCGAACGTTGCCTGAAGCATTATCTGAGCATGGCCCATGTCGAGCACCCGGAGTCCGGTTGTGCATTACCGGTATTGGGAGCCGAAATTGCTCGTTCAGATATCGCTGTTCGCCAGGAGGCGGAGGTCTGGATTTGTCGGCTGCAGGAGCGTTGGGCAAGTATTCTGGAAAGCGACAGTCTGGCGTGGGCGATTCTGTCGCAATGCATCGGTGCCTTGGTCGTGGCGCGAATGCTGGCCACTCCCGACATCCAGCGCACCGTGCTGAAGTCCAGTTACGATGAGATTGGCCGCCAGATTGCCGGGCGGCATCAACCTATTTGCAAATGACGATCATGCTTCGGCTGGTATAGCCGGCAGGGTTGAGACCAAATGGATAATCACCTGGTTCTTCCACGGCATCTCCCGACTTGGCGATGACCTTGTAACCCTTGGGCGCGCACGAGTTGGCGGCGCTGGTGTAGCACTTGTCCCAGGATGACGAAAGCCCTGAACAATTGATATGCAGCCCTTTCTTGCCATGTTTGACTTGTGTTTTCGATGTCGCCGCGCAACCCGCAATTGCGAGCACGGCAATCAATAGCAAAATTCGTTTCATTACTGTCCTTATAGCGCTCCCGGATCTCGCGCCCGGGTGTGGCTGCATTCGCTTTCGATTGAAGCGTTCTGATATCCCTATCCTGAAAAATCCTTGGATGACATTCGGTTGCGGGCCTAAACATGGCCTAATTGAGCGGCAAATACCAGACCTGCGTCAAATCCTGTATCAATCCGCCGCGACCGCGGGCTTGGCAGCACTTCCCATGGTCATGGTCGCCCCCACGGAAGCCAGAATGATGCACATGATCGCCATCCACTGTGACAGTGTGAGGTATTCGTGGAGAAACAGCAGGCCAGACAGCGCGCCAATAGCCGGTTCAATGCTCATCAATGTGCCGAAAGTCCGGGTTGGCATTCGGGTGAGCGCGACCATCTCCAGCGTATAGGGCAGGGCGGTGGACAGAAGGGCGACAGCGATGGCCACGGGGATCAATGACGGAGTCAGCAGGGCGGCACCGGCATGGACGATGCCGATAGGCGCGACGAACAGTGCGGCAATCATCACTCCCAACGCTGCGGTCTGTACGCCATTGTCGGCGCCGGCCTTCTGGCCGAACAGGATGTACAGCGCCCAGCACACCCCTGCACCCAAGGCATAACTGGCGCCTGCCAGGTCGATTCCCGCACTTGTCGCTCCTGTCGGTATCAATAGCAGCAAGCCGATAGCCGCCAAGGCAATCCACAAAAAGTCGATTGCGCGGCGTGAGGCATAGATAGCCACCGCCAGTGGCCCGGTGAACTCCAGGGCGACGGCAATACCCAGGGGGACGGTGCGCAAAGACATATAGAAGAGGAAGTTCATGCCGCCCAGTGCCATCCCGTAGACGATAACGGTACGCAAGGACTTTGCGGTGAGCTTCGCCCGCCATGGGCGCAACAGGATCAGCATGATCACGCTGGCGAAGAGCAGCCGCAGGGTGGTGGTCCCCTGAGCGCCGATAATCGGGAACATGCTTTTGGCCAATGAGGCGCCGGACTGGATCGACGCCATGGCTATTAAAAGCAGGCCCACCGAGAACAGGGTCGAGACGAGGCTGCGGGGATGGTCATTCATAGCGTGGCATCGTCCGAAGTGGGAAGCGAAAGTGTTGTTCTATGGTTTGGGCAATATATTGCGCATTCGCGACGGTCGCGTCTATATATAAGCAGCGATTTTGGGCAACCTGATAGAAAAGCCAAATCAGGGGTTGACGGCAGATTCTGGAAGTCTATAATTCGCCCCACTTCCGGCGCAGTCGAAACGGAAAACTCCTTGGTAAACAAAGA
>NZ_RXHX01000039.1:0-57153 GCF_005930655.1 Pseudomonas sp. FSL W5-0299 | reverse complement strand
GATGCTGAGAAGGATTTGGCGTTTCATGATGGTGTGCTCCGGGGTGTAGTTGTTTGGTATGGAGGCGATGTTACGCCGCGGATTTTTTATGAGAACTTCATTGAGGTGATGGTGAACATCGACGGCATTGATAGGTGACACGTTCCCCCTCACGCGGGCGTGATGGTTCAGTCGTCGGATGGCGGCGGCGGGGTCGATCGGCGCTTCTACACTGGATAGCTGGCGCGTGCCTTTACCTTCGAGGAGTCGATCATGAGTGCCAGTTCCCATGCTCCCGAGCACACCGGCCTGCTGCTGGTGGATCCTTACAACGACTTCCTCAGCGAAGGCGGCAAACTGCATGGCCGCGCTCAACCGGTGGCTGACAGCGTCGGTACGCTGGCCAACCTGAAAACCGTGGTGGCGGCTGTTCGCAAGGCCGGCATCCAGGTTTTCTATGTTCCGCATCACCGCGCCGAGCCCGATGAACTGGCGCGCTGGAAACACCCCAGTCCCTATCAACAAGGCGCCAGCCGTGCGCAAGTATTTGCCGCCGGAACCTGGGGCGGGGAATGGCACCCGGATTTCCAGCCACAGGCCGGTGACGTGATCGTCAAGGAACACTGGGGCGGCAGTGGTTTTGCCAACACCGATCTGGACTATCTGCTCAAACAGCACGGGATCAACAAGGTTGTGGTGGTGGGGATGCTCGCCAATACGTGCATCGAAAGCACCGCCAGGTTCGCCGCCGAACTGGGCTATCACGTCACGCTGGTGCGCGACGCCACGGCCGCGTTCAGTGCCGAGGCCATGCACGCCGCGCATGAGATCAATGGACCGACGTATGCCCACTCGATTGTCACGACGGCGGAGTTGATCGCGGCGCTCGGTTGATCGCGCTCAGATGACTTTCACTGCCCGACCGATGAATTGAATCGGCCCGGTCGGCTTGCCGATCGGTGAGCCCTGCGGATTTTCCAGGGTCAGCTCGAACAGTTGATTGGGTTGCAGTGGCGGCAATTTGTCGAGCGGAATCGATAGGGTCTGTCCCGGTTTGACCAAGCCCAGAGACACCGGTCCTTGCCAGTCATCGGCCTTGGTCCAGAACTCGAGCGCCTTGTCGGCCGGGACCTCAATGACACCCAGCGGAATCAGCTGGATTTCCCTCGGGTTGCTGGCCTGGATCACCCAGCCAGGTGCCTTGTCCTGAGGACCGACCAACACCACCAGGTAGGTAGGCTTGACGGTGGTTTGCGTCAGCATCAATGCGCCGAGCAGCAACGTGGCCGCCAGCCCTGCACCGGCGAGCCCGCGCCAGAGCGGCAACAGATTCCACCAGGATAAAGACTGAGCCGCGATGAGCGACGGTGGCCGTGTCACCTTGTTCACGCTGCGCTCGATACGCTGCCAAAGGTAGGGTGACGGCGGGTGAGGTTCTGCCAGATCGGTCAGGCCGAGCAGGCGACGCTCCCAGGCGTCCACGGCGGCCCGCAAATCAGGTTCGTCGCGCAGGCGCTGTCGGACCTGGGTGCGAAGCTCTGCGGACAGGGTGCCCAACACATATTCGCTGGCCAGTTCGTCGAGTTCTTCCGGGGTTTCATTCGTCGGTTTGCTGATCATCCCATGCACTCCCGCAGTGCCGTCAGGCTCCGCTTGATCCAGGCTTTGACGGTGCCCAGCGGGGTGCCGAGTTTGTGTGAGATTTCAGTATGAGAATATCCGTCGACGTAGGCATGCAGGATACAGGCGCGCCTTGCAGGCTCCAGTTGTTCCAGGCACTGATGAATGCGCCCGGAATGAGCCTGGGCATCGAAGGTTGCCGTGTCGTCCACCCCATCGAAATCACCTTGAATCTCGCGGCTGTTGTCACGGATGAAATTCAGGGCCAGATGTCGCGTCAAACTGAATATCCAGCCCCGCGCCGATCCTCGCGCCGGGTCGAACTGCGCGGCGCCATTCCATATCTTGATGAAGGCATCGTGGACGATGTCTTCCGCCAGCGCAGTGTCACGCACCAGGCGTTTGGCAACGCCCAGCAGGCGCGGACTCTCCTGCACATACAAATCACGCAGGGCCTGACGCTCACCGCGAGCGCAGGCGGCGATATGGGCTTCGTAATCGAAAAGAGTTTCGGGTAAGGACACTGAGTTCAGCCGTCAATAATGGGCAGCAGCCCCGGGCCATCGGACCGGGGCCAATGCTGAGCAGCGTAGACCAATTTCCCGCAGGCCTGGTTTCAGTTGGCCGCCCAAAAAATGTAATCCGCCTGGTACTTCACTATTTCTTGCTTGCCCTTGTTGGCCGCCGAGCATTCAGCGCTCGGAGCCACGCCACCTTTGAGGGCGACGCGCTGGATGTAGCTGACGCCGGTCATTGCGCCTTTTCCTTCGGCCGGGTTGGCCTTGACCAATTGATAGGGCAGGTTGCCCGGACTCGAAGGCGCGACAGCCAGTTGAGTGCCGGTGACTTTCGAGCCGTCTTTCGCCTGCCAGGTGGCGGGCGGTCCGAAATAGGTGCCGACCTGTTTGCCGCTGCGATCATTGAGTACCGCTTTGGGGCCGACAAAGAACCATTCGGTCTGGCCGGCGGCATTGACCTTGTCACGGCATTCGTAAGTGATCTCGCCGACACCGGTGGTTTCCAGGGCGACCTTGTGCCCGTCCGGGACCTTGATACTGTCGGGCAGACCTGACTGGGCGTAGGCCATTGGGCCCGCGACGAACAAACCGGCAAGGCAAATCAGCTGTTTGGCATTCATGAATAGCGCTCCGTAAATGAGTAATCTGCTCGGCAGCCTCAGGGGCTGCTACTGGTACTACCCATCGGAAAGCGATTTGGATGCAGTGGCATAAAAAGAAATTTTCCAGCATGGTCAGTATCAGATGCTACAAAGAGACACTCTTGAAGGGGGGTGCTTATGTACCAGCTCTACGGACACCAGAATTCCGGCGCCGCCGCGATAGAGGCCGCCCTCGAACTCTGTGAAATCCCTTATCGTTTTATCGACGTCGAGTCGTCTGCGGAGGCTGCCAAAGCCCTGGAGAAACTCAACCCGCTCAAGCAGATTCCCACCTTGCAATTGCCCGACGGCAGCGTCCTCACCGAAAGCGCGGCGATCCTGATACATCTGGGGCTCGCGTTTCCCGAGTCAAACCTGCTGTCGAACACGCCCGCCGAGCGTGATCAAGCGATCCGGGGCCTGGTGTACATCGTCAGCAATTGCTATGCGGCCATCGGCATCATCGATTACCCCGAGCGCTGGCTGATCGAGCCGAATCAATCGGCCATGGAAAACCTCATGGCCGGCGCCCGTCGACGGTTGCACTGGAGTTGGGAGGTGTTTGCCGATCAGTTCTCGGGCGAGTTGTACCTGGACGACGAGACGCCTGGGGCGCTGGATGTGCTGGCGGCGGTGGTGACGCGATGGGCGGGCAGTCGTGAGCATCTGCGCAATGCCCGACCCGGTTTTTATGCGTGGCTGACGCGAATCGACCGCCACCCGACGCTGGCACCGGTTTTCGCCCGGCATTGGCCAACCTGAAAAATCACGTAAATCAAATGTAGGAGCGAGCCTGCTCGCGATGGCGGTGGATCAGTCAATACAAGTGTCGACTGACACACCGCCTTCGCGAGCAGGCTCGCTCCCACAGGGAAACTGCGTAATTTCAGAGTCACTCGCCGCGAATGTACTGCTCCAACTGGCGAATCAATTCAGCCTGTTCGGCGATGGCTTCCTTGACCAGGTCGCCGATCGACAGCAAGCCGATCAACTTGCCGTTTTCCACCACAGGCAGGTGGCGCAGGCGTCTGTCGGACATGATGCCCAGGCAGGTATCAACGGTTTGATGGGTGTCCACGGTGATCACCGGCGACACCATGATGTCGCGAACCGGCGTGCCCACCGAAGAACGGCCATGCAGCACCAGTTTGCGCGCGTAGTCCCGCTCGCTGATGATCCCCAGCACTTCGTCATTCTCCACCACCAACAAGGCGCCGACGTTTTTTTCGGCCATCTTCATCAGGGCTTCGAGCACCATGTGATCGGGTTTGATCTGGTGCACTTCCTGATTTTTCTGATCTTTCAACTTGAGCAGTTGGGCGACGGTTTTCATGATGGCTTCTCAGGTGTTGTCGTTGTTATTGAAGAATCGTAGACCCAGGCGCCGAGGGCAAGGCGGAAAGCGGCAGAAAACGCGCAAAAAACGTCATTCGACGGATTTTCTTCGGTTAACCGGAAGTTTTTCGCTGATCCATGGGCTGAACTCAGCCCCCTGTGGGAGTGAGCCTGCTCGCGATAGCGCAGGGTCGGCCAATACAAGCGGTGACGGATGCACCGCCATCGCGAGCAGGCTCGCTCCCAAAGGGGTTGCATTCAGCTCAGAGAGGGCTATCCCCCGCGATGACGCGTAGAATTGCCGCTTGAATCAAATCTTGAGGTTGCAGTGGTGGATTTACAGCAGGGCTTCGTCCTGACCCGGCATTGGCGCGACACCCCGGCCGGTACGCAAGTCGAGTTCTGGCTGGCGACCGACGCCGGTCCCCAACGTATCCGTCTGCCACATCAACCGTCGGTGGCATTTATCCCGGCGGCCCGGCGCGAGCAAGCCGAGGCTGTTTTGCGCGGCGAAAAAAATGTCGAGCTCAAGCCATTGGCCCTTCAGGATTTCGAGCACCGCCCGGTGCTCGGCCTGTATTGCCAGCAACATGGTCAGTTGATGCGCCTGGAAACCGCGCTGCGCAAAGCCGGCGTCGAGATGTTCGAAGCTGACGTGCGCCCGCCGGAACGCTACATGATGGAGCGTTTCATCACCGCGCCGGTCCTTTTTGGTGGCACGCCAGGGTCCGAAGGCCTGCTGCTCGACGCGCAGATGAAACCCGCTCCCGACTACCGGCCCAACCTCAGGCTGGTGTCCCTGGACATCGAAACCACGGCTCAGGGCGAGTTGTATTCCATTGCCCTGGAAGGCTGCGGCGAGCGCCAGGTCTACATGCTTGGTCCGCCCAATGGCGATGACAGCGCGGTGGATTTCCAACTCGACTACTGCGACTCCCGAACCGTCCTGCTGAAAAAGCTCAACGAATGGTTCGCCCGCCATGACCCCGACGCGATCATTGGCTGGAACGTCGTGCAGTTCGACCTGCGCGTGCTGCACCAGCACGCCCGTCAGCTGGGTGTACCGCTGAAACTGGGGCGCGGCGGCGAAGAAATGCAATGGCGCGAGCACGGCAGCCGCAACCATTACTTCGCCTCCGCCGCCGGCCGGTTGATCATCGACGGCATCGAATCCCTGCGCTCGGCGACCTGGAGCTTCCCCTCGTTCAGCCTGGAAAACGTCGCGCAAACCCTGCTCGGCGAGGGCAAGGCGATCAGTACGCCGTACCAGCGCATGGACGAAATCAACCGCATGTTCGCCGAGGACAAGCCGGCACTCGCCACGTACAACCTCAAGGACTGCGAGCTGGTGACGCGGATTTTCGCCAAGACCGAGCTGCTGACCTTCCTCCTGGAACGGGCCAGCGTTACTGGTTTGCCGGCGGACCGCAGTGGCGGTTCGGTGGCGGCGTTCACCCACCTGTACATGCCGCTGATGCACCGACAGGGTTTCGTGGCGCCGAATCTGGGCAACAAGCCCGCGCAGGCCAGCCCCGGCGGTTTTGTCATGGATTCGCAGCCGGGCTTGTACGAGTCGGTGCTGGTACTCGACTACAAAAGCCTCTATCCGTCGATTATCCGCACTTTCCTGATTGATCCGGTCGGGCTGATCGAAGGCTTGCAGCATCCCGAAGACAGCGAGTCCGTGCCGGGTTTTCGCGGTGCGCGTTTTTCCAGGACCCGGCATTGCCTGCCGGCGATCGTCGCGCGGGTAGCCGAAGGCCGCGAGACCGCCAAGCGCGAGCACAACGCGCCGTTGTCGCAAGCGCTGAAGATCATCATGAACGCCTTCTATGGAGTGCTCGGTTCCAGCGGCTGTCGCTTCTTCGATACGCGTCTGGCGTCGTCCATCACCTTGCGCGGCCATGAGATCATGCTGCGCACCCGGCAGCTGATCGAAGCCCAGGGGCACACGGTGATTTACGGCGACACCGACTCGACGTTCGTCTGGCTGCGTCGTGCCCACGGCCAGGAAGAGGCCGCGCAGATCGGCCGCGCGCTGGTGGACCACGTCAACCAGTGGTGGCGCGAGCATGTGCAACAGGAATACGGGCTGGAAAGCGCTCTGGAATTGCAGTTCGAGACCCACTACAAACGCTTTCTGATGCCGACGATTCGCGGCGCCGAGGAGGGCAGCAAGAAGCGTTACGCCGGGCTGGTCACCCGCGCCGATGGCACTGACGAAATGGTCTACAAGGGCCTGGAAACCGTGCGCACCGACTGGTCGCCGCTGGCCCGGCAATTCCAGCAGGAACTGTACTCACGGATTTTCCATCGCCAGCCCTATCAGGATTACGTGCGCGACTACGTGCGCAAGACCCTGGCCGGCGAGTTCGACGACCGCCTGATCTACCGCAAGCGCCTGCGCCGTACTCTGGATGACTATGAACGCAACGTGCCGCCCCACGTCCGTGCGGCGCGGATCGCCGATGACTACAACGACCAGCAGGGCCGCCCCCGGCAATACCAGAACGGCGGCTGGATCAGCTACGTGATCAGCGTCGCCGGGCCCGAACCGCTGGAGATTCGCAGCGCGCCCATCGACTACGACCATTACGTCACCCGGCAATTGCAACCGGTGGCGGATGCGATTCTGCCCTTCGTGGACGACGACTTTTCAACCTTGATTGGTGGGCAACTGGGCTTGTTTTGAGTCCAGCAGCTGCAGCGTCCAGTCATCCCGTATGCCGTGAAAGTATTGATCCAGTGCCTTATGGAACACGCTGCCCTTGGGGGCGATTTGGGCGAACAGGGTCATCGACGAGTGAAACTTGAGGTTGTCGGGGTGTCCAAAAATCTCGGCGATCGAGCGTTGTTTGATGTCCAGGACCAATTGAGTGCAGGTTCGCAGTCGAGCGCCCAGCGTTGGATGCTCAAGATAGGCCACGGCTTCCTCGCGGGAGCGGATCGCGTAATGTCGAGACATCTGGCTACCGCCCAATCCGGCGAACTGCGGAAAAACAAACCACATCCAGTGCCGGCGCTTGCGGCCGGCTTTCAACTCTTCCCGGACCCACTCGAACACGGGGTCTTGTGCTTGCACAAAGCGTGGCAAATTGAAGTCGTCGAGCTGATCAGTGCTTCTCATGCAGAAGCCCTCTGACAGTACCGCGATGGCTTAGACCATGGCCAACCGGTGCTTGCGTTGTGGCGCGTGAAACGCGTGGTCCAGCGCCTTCAAGTCCTCGTCGTCGAGCCGCAGTTGTGCGGCCTGCGCATTCAGTTGCACATGTTCAGGAGCGACCGCTTTGGGGATGGCGATCACGCCTGTCTGTCGCAGAATCCATGCCAGTGCTATCTGAGCCGGCGTCGCGGCGTGACGGGCGGCAATCTGCCTGAGCGCCGGATGGGTCAGCATCGTTCCTCCCTGACCGATGGGACAGTATGCCATCAACGGCTGCTGATGCTGTTGACACCAGGGCAGAAGATCAAATTCGATGCCGCGCTCTTCCAGGTTGTACAGCACCTGGTTGGTAGCGCAGGCCGGTGAGTTCAATTCCTCCAGGTCGTCAACGTCGAAATTGGACACGCCCCAACGGCCGATTTTGCCGTCTTCTCGCAGTCGTTCGAAGGCTGCGACGGTTTCCTCGAGCGGATACTGGCCGCGCCAATGCAGCAGGTACAAATCGATGTAATCGGTGTTCAAGCGCCGCAGGCTGCGTTCGCAGGCCTGGGGGATGCCTTTGCGGCTGGCGTTGTGCGGGTAGACCTTGCTGACCAGGAAGACCTTGTCGCGCAGGCCTGTTATGGCTTCACCCACCACTTCCTCCGCGCCGCCTTCAGCGTACATCTCGGCGGTGTCGATCAGGGTCATGCCCAGCTCGATGCCCAGGCGCAGCGCGGCAACTTCCTTGTTGTGTTGCGAGGGATCTTCGCCCATGCGCCAGGTGCCTTGACCGATGACCGGTACGTCGACGCCGGCCAGTTCGAGGGTCCGCATGAAAACCTCCTTTTTCGAATCGATAGATACTCTCCAGTTGGCAGCAGAATACCCCGGTGGTTCCGTGGACGTGTAGCAGCTGCTCGGCAGCTGCTTGATTGTGGGGGGATGTTTAGTGGGCCGAAAACTTCAGCACAGTGCTCTGGGTATAGGTCTTGCCCGGGTCAAGTCGGGTGGACGGGAAGTTCGGCTGGTTCGGTGAGTCCGGGTAGTGCTGGGTCTCGAGGGTAAACGCGCCCCAATGCGGATAAACCTTGCCGCCCTTGCCCTTGACCGAGCCATCGAGGAAGTTGCTGGTGTAGAACTGCACGCCGGGTTCAGTGGTGTAGAGCTGCAAGCGGCGCCCGGAGAGTGGGTCGCTGACATCGGCCGCCAGCTTGCCCACATCACCCTTGGCGTCCAGGGCCCAGTTGAAGTCAAATCCGCCCTGTTTCGGCTCGGCGAATTTCAGTTGCGGGTGATCGGCCTTGATGTTTTTGCCGATGGCGGTGGGTTGTGTGAAGTCCATCGGCGTACCCGCGACCGGGGCCAGTTCGCCGGTCGGAATCAGTTTGGCGGTGACCGGCGTGTAATGGGTCGAATGCAGGGTGACGAGCTGTTTCAGAACATCCCCGTTGCCCGCGCCGGCGAGGTTGAAATAGCTGTGATTGGTCAGGTTCAGTACGGTCGGTTTATCAGTGCTGGCCTTGTAGTCGATGCGCAGTTCATTGTTCTCGGTGAGGCTGTAAGTGACCTCGGTCTTGAGGTTGCCGGGGAAGCCCATTTCGCCGTCCGCCGACAGATAGGTCAGGGTAACGCCCACCGAATCCTTGCCTTTGCTCGGCTGAGCTTTCCACACGTGCTTGTCAAACCCTTGCGGGCCGCCGTGCAGCGAGTTGGAGCCGTCGTTGAGCGGCACCTGATAGCGTTTGCCGTCCAGTTCGAACGCGCCGTTGGCCAGGCGATTGCCGAAACGCCCGATGGTCGCGCCAAAGTAAGCGGTGCCGCTCTGATAGCCCTGAACGTCGTCAAAACCCAGCACCACGTCGTCGAGCTTGCCGTTTTTGTCCGGCACCTTCAGCGACTGCAAAATGCCGCCGTAGGTAATGATCGTGGCTTGCAGGCCATGGCTGTTGCGCAAGACGTATTGCTCGACGGGTGTGCCGTCGTTGGTCTTGCCGAAGGCTTTGTGTTCGCTGGACAGGCCAGCCGCTTGAGTGGGGAGAGTGGCGATCATCAGGGACAGTCCGAGGCCGGAGAGCAGGTGTCGGGAGTGCAGCATGGTTGACCTTCCTTTTTGTTGTTTTTGGAATGTAGTCATACTAATAACCGATTTTGATCGTCGATCAAGGAAGGATTTATAGCTGATATGTGAAGCGTTGCAATTAAAAGTATGACTAATGTGTCGGTGTTCGTTATGGAGGCCAGGGTTTACGGACCATCGGCACTGCACTTTTTCAGCTTTGGCGGCTCTATCCTTGGCCAGCCTGCGGCGATCCCCTCCGTCGGCCAATGCCCAAGTTCAGGCACCCATGGCTCGAGTTTTACTCTTCTTCGCTTCACTTCTACGGCGCCGATGCCTGCTGCTGGCCAGCCTGTCGATGCTCTTCGCCAGCGGTTGCAGCCAGCAACAGGGCAGCGACATCGTCAGCCAGTTCCGCGAAGGCACGCCTCAGGAATTCCTCCAGACCAGCGTCGACCGCATGGCGACCCTGGCGATGCGCGACAACCTCGACAGCCTCTACTTGCTGATGAGCAAGCTCTACCTGCGTAACCCGGACGAGTTGAAAAAATCCGGCTTCCTCGACGCCCGCACCGCCGGTAAACAAGTGCGCCTGGCCATCGAACAACAGCAGCCGCTGCCGACCCTCGGTGGCAAGAAGGACCTCGCGGCGCTGAGCTACGCCATGAGCCCTGAGTTTCTCGGCGACCGGGTCGGCGCCTTCATCTACGCCATCGGCAGCATGCTGGTCACCGCTCACGGCAACCGTCTCGAGTTCTATATGACCGATGCGATCAACCCGACCTTCGTCAATAACGCCGCCCGCAACATCGAGAAAGCCACCTGGATCCTGAGCCAGCGGCAAAACAAAAACGGCGAGCCCTTGCTGTTCTCCAACGAAATTTCGGAGGAGGGCAGCAACCTGAGTTTTGCCGTGGAGTTCGGCAAGATCGTCGCGCGGCTGGATCTGCTGACGCAGATGCTGGACGAGCGTTATCGGCGGATCGGCCTGAACTACGCGCAGAGCTTGCTGTTTTTGAATTTCCTGCCCGTGCAGTAAATCAACCCCTCCGCACTCACTGACACAGCAGATCCCCCTGAGGCGCGAGCCTGCTCGCGATAGCGTTGGCACATTCAATATCACGTGAATGAAACATCGCCATCGCGAGCAGGCTCGCTCCCACAGGGGGGGTTGAGTAAATAGGAAAAGTAGTAAGTTGTGGAATAACGATAGTTCGCATCGATATAACTGGTTATAAGAAAAATCGCTATGCTGCGGTCCAGTTTTTCCATGCGTTTTATTGCGGGCGTGTTAATGGATTTCGTTAACTTCGGGTTGGTGGTGGCAGGGTTGGTCGTCGGCTTTATCGTCGGCATGACCGGGGTCGGCGGTGGGTCTTTGATGACCCCGATTCTGCTGTGGTTCGGTATCAATCCGGCCACGGCGGTGGGCACCGACTTGCTGTACGCGGCCATTACCAAATCCAGCGGTGTGCTGGTTCATCGCAAGAACAACAATATCGACTGGGCGATCACCGGTTGGCTGACCCTCGGCAGCGTGCCGGCAGTAGCGCTGACGTTGTGGTTCCTGAGCAGTTTGCAGACTTCTCCCGACGCGATGAATGCCGTTATCAAACAAGCCCTCGGCTTCGTTCTGTTTGCCACGGCCCTGGCGATTTTCTTCAAAAAACGCCTGCTCGACTTCGCCCACAAACGGGCTGGCGGCCATTACAACCCCAGCGGTTCGCGCCTGAATGTGTTGACGGTCATCACCGGTCTGGTCCTGGGCACCATGGTCGCGCTGACCTCGATCGGTGCCGGCGCCCTCGGCACCGTAGCGCTGTTCATCCTCTATCCGTTGCTGCCGACACGCCGCCTCGTCGGCACGGAAATCGCCCACGCCGTGCCGTTGACCCTGGTCGCCGGCCTGGGCCATGCCAGCATGGGCAACATGGATTGGCAGGTGCTGGGTTACTTGCTGGTGGGTTCGCTGCCGGGGATTTACCTGGGCAGCCACTTGACCGGTCGTATCTCCGACGAAGTGCTGCGTCCTTGCCTGGCCACGATGCTGGTGTTGATCGGCTACAAACTGGCGTTTTAGCGTGTACCCCAGATAAAAATGTAAATTGTCTAGTCTTGAAGCAGGGCTACGCCTGTTTCACCCGAACGCCCGATGCACCGCATCGGGCGTTTTGTATTTTAAGGACAGGTGTGGGCACTCTTGGTTGTCGATAAAGATCGCTGCCGCACCCTCTGCTCAAAAAGTGCTGCGCAGGTGAACGTCAGTTGGTGACCAACAGTTCCGGGCCGAGGTAGTCGTTGATGTGGTCAATATCGTCGTCGCCCAGACTGCCCACCGAAGAGGCCAGGCGCAGGCGCGACATCAAGTAGCGCAGCTTGGCCTCGAACAGATCGTGGCGCGCATCGAAGAGCAGCTCTTCGGCATTGAGAACGTCCGAGTTGGTGCTGGTGCCGCCTTCTTTGAAGCCTTTGCGTGTCGAAGTCAGTGAGCGTTCGTTGGACTCCACTGCTCTCTCCAGCGCGCGAATACGTTGGGCGCCACTCTCTACGCCGCGATACTCACGGGTGGTACCGGAGATGACTTCCTGGCGCGTAGCGTCGAGTTCGTCCAGGGCCTTATAGCTATTGGCACTCGCCTGGCGCGTCAACGCGCTAGTGCCACCACCGTTGTACAACGGGAAGTTTGCCTCCAGCCCGATTGAGGCGTAGCGGTTGCGTTGATTCAGCTCGGAGATTGATTGGCTATCGCCCGCGGTGTAGCCGGCAACGAAATCAAGTGTCGGCCAGTGGCCAGCCCTGGCGCGCTTCACTTCTTCTTCAGCGAGGTCGCTGCTATGACGGCGCGCATGGATCAGCGGGCTGTCAGTCTGAGCCTTGATTAACCAGTCCTGCAGGTTGCTCGGTAGCAGCGGTGGCGTATTGAAGGTCGGACGCAAGGTGGTCAGGGATTCGGGGGATTCTCCGATGTATTCCTCAAGCTTGCGGCGCGCGTTGACCAGGTTGTCCTGCGCTTCGATCAGCTCAACCGCGGCGAGGTCGCGGCGAGCGATCGACTCGTCGATGTCGGTGACGGTACCGGCCCCCAACTCCATGCGTCGTTTAGCCGAAGCGAGTTGCTCGTCAAAGGCGCTTAACTTGGCTTTGGCAAGGATGATGGTTTCGCTGGCCAGGAGCACGTCGAAATAGCTTTCGGCCAGGCGCACTGCGGCGTCCTGACTCTTGGCATCGAACACCGCGACGCTGTAGTCGGCACGCTGTTTACCCTGGCGGAACTCGGCCATTTTCTGTTTGTTGAACAGCGGCTGGCGCAAGCGCACGTTAGCGCCCTTGGAGTCGTAGTCGAGATCCCTTTCGATGCCGCTCTGGCGCTGGGTGCCATTGACCTTGTTGTCGTAGGCCGAGGCACTGATCTGCGGTAGCAGGCCGGCTTGGCCAATGGCGCGGTTTTCCAGGCCGGCCTCTTTTTCATGTACGGCGGCGCGATAGACGGGGCCTTGGTACTGCAACAGATCCCAGGCTTGCTTGAGGTCCATGGCGCCAACCGGGAAGGACAGCGCAAGCAGGCAAAAGATCAGGCAATGACGGTCCATTTCATTGTTCCTTGAACGAGCTGTCGACACGCTCGAGCATTGGTTTGAGAAGATAGCTCATCAAGTTGCGCTCGCCGGTCTTGATGGTGACGCTGGCGGGCATACCGGGACGAATGTGATTGCTGCCAAGCTGGCTCATGCCATCGGGAGTGACTTCTACCTGTGCCAGATAGAACGGTTGCTTGCTTTCCTCGTCGAGCAGGCGGTCGGCGGAGACTGTCTTCACACGGCCAGGGATGTTGGGCGTCTGGGCATGGTTGAAGGCCGGAAACGCAATGTCCACGGCCAGGCCGGGGACCATCTTGTCGATCGCCTGTACCGGAATCATCGCGTCAACCTGCAGCGGTTCATTGTCCGGAACGATTTCCATGATTTTGAAGCCGGGCTGAATGATCCCGCCGATGGTCGCAATGCTCAGTGAATGGACGATGCCATCGATCGGCGAGCGAATCACCGTGTGGGTCACTTCATAGTCCAGCGCACGCAAGCGGTCGGCCAGGGTGGTATTTTCCTTGGCGGTGTCGGTGAGCTGCGATTCGACTTCCTTCTGGTAATCGTGCTGGCGCTGAAGGATGCGCAGCTTGATTTCGGTGGTCTGGCTGCGTATGCGGGCGATGTTGTTGAGGTTTTCGGCCTGGCCGGCGGAGAGGTCGGAATTGCTGCGTTCCAGCTCAAGCAGGCGGTTGCGTGGCACATAGCCTTCGGCCGCCAGCACGCGGGTACCTTTTAGTTCCTGGTTGAGGAAGTCGATCTGCGAGGCGCGGGCGCCATAGACCTGCTGCAGGCCCTTGAGCTGCACCGCCGACGCCGCGAGGTTTTCCTGAAGGATGCTGATTTCGCCAGCGAGGCCGGCGCGTCGGGTGTCCAGCAGGCGTTGTTGCAGATTCATGGCGGCCACCAGGCGGTGGTCATTCCCGAAGCGCTTGAGCAGTTCAGGGTCGTAGTTCACCACGTCGCGGCCGTCGCGTTCCGCTTCCAGACGGTTTTCCACCGTCTTGCTGACGATGTACTGGGCGCTGACCGCACCCTGTTCGGAGGCGGCGCGCAGCGAGTCGAGGCGGACCAGCTCCTGGCCTTTTTTCACTGCATCACCTTCGCGAACAAGAATGGCCTCCACAGTGCCGCCGGTCAGATGCTGCACGGCTTTACGATTGCTGGTGACTTTGACCGTGCCAGTCGCGACCACGCCGGCATCCAGTGGCGCCAGCCAGGACCACAGGAGGAAGCCGCCGAAGCCGGCGAGCATCAGCAACATGCCCCAGCGCACGGGTTTACCGACGTCCAGATCCACCACGTTCCTGGGATCGGCGAGAATCATCTCGGTGTGTTGGCTCATTTGCATGATCGGTCACTCCCGTGATTTGACGGAGGCCAGCGGAGTCGATGCGCCTGCAGGCATCACACTGGCCTTGCGCAGCGCTGCAAATACTTCGTCGCGAGTACCGAGCATCTGCACACCGCCGTCGCGCAGCATCAGCACCTTATCGACGGCGCAGAGCACATTGGGACGGTGGGAAATCAGAATGACGGTGGCGCCGCGGTTTTTCAGTTGAGCCAGCGCCTCGACCAAGCCCTTTTCACCGACGTCGTCGAGGTTGGCGTTCGGCTCGTCCAGCACAATCAGATTGGGTTCTCCATACAGCGCGCGAGCCAAGGCGATGCGTTGCTTCTGGCCTCCGGACAGCGGGCTGCCGTCGGTGCCCAGACGGGTCTCATAACCCTGCGCCAAACGCAGGATCATCTCGTGCACTCCAGTCGTCCTGGCGGCGCGTATGACCGCATCGCTGTCCACTTCGCCAAAGCGCGCAATGTTGTCGGCGATGGTGCCCTCGAACAGCTCCACGTCCTGTGGCAGGTAACCGAGCCAGGGGCCAAGTTCGCCCTTGTTCCAGGTGAAGATGTCCGCGCCGTCCAGGCGCACCTTGCCGGCCTGCGCCGGCCAGACGCCAACCAACAGACGAGCGAGGGTGGATTTGCCCGAGGCGGATGGACCGATAATGCCAAGGCTTTCGCCGGGGGAAAGGTTGAAGCTCACTCCGCGCAGAATCGTGTTGCTGGTGCCGGGCGCACCGGCATACACATTCTCCACCGCCAGCATGCCCAGCGGCCGCTGCAGCGACATGCTCGGTGGCCGGCGAGGATAGTCGTTCAGCATCTCGTTCAACCGGGCCCAGGCCGAACGGCAGCCAAGCAATTGCTTCCACGACGCGATGACTTGTTCAACCGGGGCCAGCGCGCGGCCGGTGAGGATCGAGCAAGCAATCATCATCCCCGGGGTGATCTTGCCTTCGATCGCCAGCAACGCGCCGGCGCCGAGGATCAGCGATTGCAAAGTGATGCGCACGAAGCGCCCGGTACTGCTGATCAGGGCAGCACGGTCGGAAGCCAGGGTCTGCATTTCCAGAATGTGCAAATGGCTTTGGTACCAGCGCTTGCCGATCGAAGGCAGCATGCCCATGGCCTCGATAACCTCGGCGTTGCGCAGGTTGTTGTTGGCGTAGCTGGCGGAGGTGAGGGCAGCCTGATTGGCTTCGGCCAGTGGCTTTTGCGTTGCCTTCTCGGTGAGATAAGCCAGGCCCACCAGAATCAGCGAGCCGATCAGCGTGACCAGTCCGAGCAGCGGGTGGATCAAATAGGCGACCAGCAGGTAGATGGGGGTCCAAGGCGCATCAAAGAATGCGAACAGACCATTGCCGGTGAGAAATTGACGCACCTGTGCGAGATCTTGCAGGGCCTGGGCCGGATTGCCTCCGGCGCGACTCAGGTTGCGCTCGAATGCTGCGGTGAAAATGCGTCGATTGAGGTCCATGTCGAGGCAGTTGCCGACTCGGATCAGCACACGGGTGCGGAACATTTCCAGCGTGGCCATTAGCAAGAACAGGCCTATCACCAGGAAGGTCAGCATCGTCAATGTTGTGACGTTACGACTGACCAAGGCTCGATCGTAGACCTGCAGCATATAAATAGCTGGCGTCAACATCATGACGTTGATGACGCCGCTGAATCCGGCCAACGAGTAAAAACTGCGGCGAAGTCGAAAGAGCGCGTCGGCCAGTTCGGATCGGGTACTTGAGAGCTTGTGCATTTGATAGACCCTCACCGAAAAGCCGGGTGTGCTTGCGGCAAAAAGCAGCAAGGAAAATGTGTGAAAAACCATAGATGTAGTTGCGAATGCTTCTCGCGGACACAAGCCATAGCGTTCCTGGAAAAGTTCCGTAAATTTTTATGTTCACATGCAGCAGCGTAGGTGGCGTTTGTCTCTCTAGCGATACAGTTTGAAATAACATTTCGCTCTAGTAGTTCTTCTGAATATCTATATATCGTTTGATAACAGTAAGTTGGCATGTCCAATGACGATGATATTTTTTTTACGTCGTAATATTGACAGCGCATTGCTATAGAACTTTAGTCATGTTCAAGGGCGCCCGTCTGAATCTTGCCATCGCTTCGAAAGTGCAGGGCACGGTGGTCCTGAAGGAGCACGGCATGTCGATCATTTTGTTCTGTTGCACCGTGACGGAGCTGTTCAGGAAGTTCGCTTCGACTTCCCGATTCCATGGCCCACCAGTGGCTCGGAATCGCTCTGCCTAAACGCTCAGCGAGCAATTTCATCCAGCGAATTCCAGGCGCGCATTCACTGGCGCAGGGGACGGCTTTGCCTGCCCCACGCCTGCTCTCGCCAAACACTGAACCAACGAACTGCGCAAGCCAGCACGTGACTTGGCGCGGGAGGATTTATTCGTCCCGAGCCTTTCCCATATAGATCGAGGGCAATCGAAATGGCCAATTTCAACAAGTCGGACCTGGAGTTCATTCTCAAGCAAATCTTCATCGCAGAAGCGCATGCCGACGGCGCCAGCCTTAGTGATTTGCTACCCAACAGTCAGGTGCCATACGGCCTGCGAACCGTCGATGGCAGCTACAACAACCTGGTCGCCGGACAAAGCGAATTTGGCGCTGCGGACAATTCCTTCCTGCGCCTGCTTGACGCTTCGTATCGTGCGTCGTACGTCGGGACAGGGACGGTGGTCGATCCGCAGCCACGGATTATCAGTAACCTGATCAACGACCAGACCGCCAACAACCCGGCCGCTGTCGCTGCGAACGGTGGTGCTGACCCAGTGATCAGCCCCGGTCTGGACGGCGTGTTCGGCACGGCCGACGACAAGGAAGTATTCTTCATCCCCAACGAGTCGCCGGACGCCGGCCTGACCGCCGGCTTCAACTCGTGGATGACCTTCTTCGGCCAGTTCTTCGACCACGGCCTTGATCTGCTCAGCAAGAGCAGTACCGACGTTGTGTTTATTCCGCTGCAGCCGGACGATCCGTTGTTTGTGCCGGGCAGCCCGACCAACTTCATGGTGCTGCCACGTGCAGTGCGTACGGCCGGCGCGGACGGAATTGTCGGCACTTCCGATGATGGTCAGCCCAACACCACCTCACCGTTCGTAGACCAGAGCCAAACATACAGCTCGCACCCGTCGCACCAGGTGTTCCTGCGTGAGTACGTCCTCAACGCGGCCGGTGACCCTATTGCAACGGGGCGCTTGATTACCAACCGCGATCTCGGCGCTGATGGCAAATTCGGCACGGCCGATGATGGCGACGGCGAAAGCGGCGGCATGGCGACCTGGGCAGTGGTAAAAGCCCAGGCCCGTGACATTCTCGGCATCAACCTGACCGACCTCGATGTGCACAACGTGCCGTTGCTCGCGACTGATGCCTATGGCAGCTTCATCCGGGGGCCGAACGGTATGCCGCAGGTGGTGATGCGCACCAGTAACGGTACCGACGGTATTGCCGGGACGGCTGATGACGTCACGCAACTGGTCGAAGGCAACCGGGATGCGCCGATCAGTCTGGCCAACGCCGTAAGCACCGGACATGGTTTCCTCGACGACATCGCCCACAATGCCGCGCCGGTCGTCGTCGGTGGGGTTCTGCAAGCGGATGCCGACGCCGATGTCGGCAATGCGCAGCCCGTGGGTGCGGGCGGCAACAACCTGACCTATGACAACGAACTGCTCGACGCCCACTACATTGCCGGCGACGGCCGGGCGAACGAAAACATTGGCCTGACCGCCGTGCACCATGTGTTCCACTCCGAGCACAACCGCCTGGTCCAGCAATCCAAGCAAACCATCCTGGCCGCCGGCGATCTGGCGTTTCTCAATGAGTGGCTGGTGGACGACGTCGCCGCAATGCCTACGACACTCGCCGAAATATCAGCCTTGGTGTGGGACGGCGAACGCCTGTTCCAGGCCGCCAAGTTCGGCACCGAGATGCAGTACCAGCACCTCGTCTTCGAAGAGTTCGCGCGGACCATTCAGCCGCAGGTTGACGCATTCCTTGCCCCCAACGGGTATGACACCTCGATCAACCCGGCCATCCTCGCCGAGTTCGCCCATGTGGTGTATCGCTTCGGTCACTCGATGTTGACCGAGACCGTCGATCGTTTCGACCCCGAATTTAATCCGCTGCTCACTGACCCGAACAACCCGGATTCGCAAATGGGTCTGATCGCGGCCTTCCTCAATCCGCTGGCGTTCGCCGGCAGCGGGGCCACTGCGGACGAAGCGGCAGGGGCGATCATTCGCGGTGTGACCCGCCAGCTCGGCAACGAGATCGACGAGTTCGTCACCGAAGCGTTGCGCAATAATCTGCTCGGTCTGCCCCTCGATTTGCCGGCCTTGAATCTGGCGCGTGGTCGCGACACGGGTATCCCGACCTTGAATGAGGCGCGGCGTGAGTTCTACTCATCAACCGGCGACAGCCAACTCAAGCCGTACATCAGTTGGGCAGACTTCGCGGACAACCTCAAACACCCCGAGTCGTTGGTCAACTTCATCGCAGCCTATGGCACGCATGAAACGATTACGGCGGCGACCACGCTGGCAGACAAACGCGCTGCAGCCCTGGCGCTGGTATTCGGTGGCGATGATGCGCCGGCTGACCGCCTGGACTTCCTCAACAGTACCGGCGCCTATGGCAACGTAACGCTGGCCGGCAAGGATGGGCTGCTGGGTACTGCCGACGACGTGACGGGTGTAACGATCACGGGCGTCGACGATATCGACTTCTGGGTCGGTGGCCTCGCCGAGCAGAAGATGCCGTTCGGCGGTATGCTCGGTTCGTCGTTCAACTTCGTGTTTGAGACCCAGATGGAGGCGTTGCAGGACGGCGACCGCTTCTACTATCTGTCACGTACCGCGGGCCTGAACTTCGGCACCGAGTTGGAAAACAACTCCTTTGCCAAGCTGATCATGCTCAACACCGATGTCACACACCTGTCGAACACCGTGTTCCTGACGCCTACTTACACCCTGGAAGTGAATCAGGCCAATCAGTTCACTGGCCTTGGCGCGGGCAGCGCCGATCCAACTGGCGGCCTCATGATCAACGGTGTGGAAATCGTGCCGCTGGTGATCCGCGATAACCCCGACACCGTGGGGGCGGACAGTAATTATCTGCAATATACCGGCGAAGACCATGTCGTCCTGGGTGGCACCGCTGGCAATGACATCATCGTCTCCGGTGAGGGCGATGACACCCTTTACGGCGACGGTGGCAACGACCGCCTCGAAGGCGGCGCCGGCAACGATGCGGTACTGGGCGGCGCGGGCGATGACATCATCACCGACTCGTTCGGTGACAACCGTCTGGAAGGTAATGCCGGTAACGATGTGATCGTCGCCGGTAGCATGCTGGTTGGCGGCAACCTGATCCTGGGGGGCGATGGCCAGGACTTCATCATCACCACCGAAGACATCAGCACCACCTTCGGCGGTCAGGGTGACGATTTCATCCTCGGGGCCAAGACCAACCTGCCAGCTACGGGCAACGAAGGTGATGACTGGATCGAGAGCGGTACCCAGGACGGTGCGCCAGGCGATAACGCCTCGCCGTTGCTCAATGATGACGTGATCGGCAACGATATCTTTGTCGGTGGTGGTGGCTTCGACGAAATGATCGGCGAGGGTGGCGATGACATCTTTGTCGGCAGCGATGCCCAGGACAATATGGACGGCATGTCCGGTTTCGACTGGGTGACCTACAAAAATGACAGGGTCGGTGTGACCGTTGACCTGACCATGGCCACGCTGGCGCAACCACACGGCAACGCGCCAAACCAGAACAACGGGCCGTTCAATCCGGTCGGTGCCTCACCGACCTCGATCCTCGACCGTTTTGCCGAGGTCGAAGGCTTGTCCGGTTCGCAATTTGGCGATGTGCTCAAGGGCGATAATGTTGATGCGGTCACGATTGCCGACCACGGCGGGACCACGGGCAGTGCGCTGACCAATGTGGCGTTGATTCGCGGACTGGAGCAATTCCTGGCCGATGCCGGCTTGCCGACCACTGGTTTTGCCACGGGCAATATCATCCTCGGTGGCAATGGCAGTGACCTGATCGAGGGGCGTGGTGGCGATGACCTGATCGATGGCGACAAATGGATCAACGTCAGAATTGCGGTGTATGGCCCCAACGACGTCAACCATACCGGCCCTGAAATCGCCACCTTCGACAGCATGGTCGACATGATTCCGTTCATGATCGACGGCACCTATAACCCAGGTCAGCTCAAGGCCGTGCGGGAAATCCTGCCGGGCACTTCGACAGGCGGGGCGGCTTTCGACACTGCCGTTTTCTCCGGCCTTCAGTCTGAGTATGTGGTGACGCGTGACACCCGAGGCACGGCCAATGTGGCGGACGATGTCTGGACAGTGACCGATACCGAAGCGGGTCGCGACGGCACCGATACCTTGCTGCATATCGAACGCCTGCAATTCGCCGATACCCAGCAAGTGCTGGTGCCGGATCTGAACGCACAACCGTTGGGCAGACCGACCGTCGCGGATGGAAACGGCGGCGCGATCACAGTGGGCGACACATTGACGGTGAGCATGGCCGGAGTGCGCGATTCCGACAACATCACGGTGGGTAACCCGCAGGGTTTCGTCAACAATGCCTCGGTGTCCTACTATTGGCAGTTCGAAGCCGACCCCGGCACCGGCGTGTTCGAAGACATCATCCAGCTGCCAGCGGGTGACCTGGCGTTCCAAAGTGCCGACGGCACCACGTTCAAGGTCTCGCCGGATCTTGCCGGGCTGGCACTGCGGGTCAAAGCGATCTACCAGGATGGTCACGGCACGACTGAAGTGGTGTTCTCGCAACCGACTGATGTGGTGGCTCCCGGCGAGCCGGTTGTGCCGACGGCGCAGACACCGGTAGTCAATGCCACCGCGGGGGGCGAGGGCCTTAACATGGTCCGCTCCGACCTCAACTTCATCCTTGATCAGATCAAGATTGCCGAGGCTGATGCGGCCGGTCAGGACATCCTCTCGCTGATCCCGAATATCCGCGCGCCGTTGGGCCTGCGTGCGGTCGACGGCTCGAACAACAACCTGATGAACCTCAACGGCATCAACAACACCGAGTTTGGTGCCGCGGATAACACCTTCCCGCGCTTGACCGATCCGGTCTTCAATCCGGCGGAAGGTGCTCCTGCCGGCTTCTTCGGCCCCGGCTCGCCGGCCATTCCGGGATCGTCGTATCAGCAGAACAGCGGCTTTGTGTTTGACTCGCAGCCGCGCACGATCAGTAATCTGATCGTCGACCAGACCTCGAACAACCCGGCGGCCTATGCCACTGCTTACGACCCGGGTGCGGACGGTGTGCTCAACTTCGGCGCAGAGGGGAACGACGACGTGCTCAAGGATGGCACTCGAATAGTCGCCAGCCCCGGCATGGATGGTCAGTTCGGTACTGCCGACGACCATGATGTGTACCTGTTCGAGAACACCGCGTCGGACGCAGGGTTGTCCGCGCCGTTCAACGCCTGGATGACCTTCTTCGGGCAGTTCTTCGATCACGGTCTGGACCTGGTGACCAAAGGCGGTTCGGGCACGATCTTCATCCCGCTGCAACCGGATGATCCGCTGTATGTGCCCGGTGGCAACACCAACTTCATGGTGCTGACCCGCGCGACCAACCTGCCCGGGGCGGATGGCGTTCTCGGCACGGCCGACGACATCCATGAGCACACCAACACCACGTCGCCATTCGTGGATCAAAACCAGACCTACAGCTCGCACCCATCACACCAGGTTTTCCTGCGCGGTTATGAGCTGACCGACAACGGCCCCATCGCGACCGGCAGATTGATCACTAACCGTGACCTGGGGGCGGATGGCAAGTTTGGTACCGCAGACGACACCGAAATCGGTGGTATGGCGACCTGGAAAGTGGTCAAGGCGCAGGCCAACGACATTCTGGGTATCCGCCTTACCGACGCCGACGTCGACAACTCCCCGCTGTTGGCGACCGACGCTTATGGCAATTTCATCAAGGGGCCGAACGGCTTCCCGATGGTCGTGATGAAGGGCGCTGACGGTCTTGGTGGCACGGCTGATGACGTCCTTGTCGAAGGCAATCCGCTTGACCCCATTAGCCTGACCAACGCTGTGCGTACCGGTCACCAGTTCCTCGCCGACATTGCCCACAATGCAGCGCCGGTGTTCAGCGGTGGCGTGCTCGTGCCTGACGCGGATTCGGATACTGGCAACGCAGTGCCGTTCAATCCGCAGACCGGGGCCAACCTGGCCTACGACAACGAGTTGCTCGATGCGCATTACATCGCTGGCGACGGCCGGGTCAACGAGAACATCGGCCTGACCGCGGTGCATGCGATCTTCCACTCCGAGCACAATCGGCTGGTCGCGCAGACCAAGGACACCGTGCTTGATTCGGGTGACGTAGCCTTCCTCAACGAGTGGCTGCTCACTCCGGTGAGCGCTTTGCCCGCCAACCAGGCTGAGATCGATGCGCTTGTGTGGAATGGCGAGCGCTTGTTCCAGGCTGCCAAGTTCGGCACCGAGATGCAGTACCAGCACCTGGTGTTCGAGGAGTTTGCGCGGACCATCCAGCCCAACGTTGACCTGTTCTTTGCACCGACCCAGGTCTATGACGTTGACCTCGATGCCTCGATCGTCGCCGAGTTCGCCCATACCGTGTACCGGTTTGGCCACTCGATGCTGACCGAGACCGTCGATCGCTTCGACGTCGACTTCAACGTGATCGGCGATCCGAACAGCGCTGATCCTGATCAGCAACTCGGCCTGATCGCGGCGTTCCTCAACCCGTTGGCGTATGCCGCCAGTGGCGTGACGCCCGAAGATGCGACCAGTGCGATCGTGCGTGGGATGACTCGGCAAGCCGGTAACGAAATCGACGAGTTCGTCACCGAGGCGCTGCGCAACAACCTGCTCGGCCTGCCGCTCGACCTGCCGGCGATCAACATTGCCCGTGGCCGCGACGTGGGGATTCCTTCGCTCAATGCGGTCCGCCGCGACATCTACAGCCAAACCGGTGATACCCAACTCAAGCCTTACATCAGCTGGGTCGACCTGGTGCAGCACCTCAAGCATCCAGAGTCGTTGATCAACTTCATCGCGGCCTATGGCACGCATAGCACGATCACGGAGGCGACCACACTGGAAGCCAAACGCGCTGCAGCCATGGCGCTGGTATTCGGTGGTGATGATGCGCCGGCTGACCGCTTGGACTTCCTCAACGGAACCGGTACCTGGGCCAACGTCACGCTGGCCGGCAAAGATGGGGTGATGGGAACTGCCGACGATCTGAAGGGAGTGACGATCACGGGCGTAGATGCCATCGATCTCTGGATCGGCGGCCTGGCCGAAGAGAAAACCCCGTTCGGCGGCATGCTCGGCTCGACCTTCAACTTCGTGTTCGAGAACCAGCTGGAAAAACTGCAGGACGGCGACCGCTTCTACTATCTGGAGCGTACGGCTGGCCTGTCGATGAATGCCGAACTGGAAAGCAATTCGTTCGCCAAGCTGATCATGGCCAACACCTCGGCTACGCACTTGCCGGGCCTGGTGTTCTCGGACCCTGGTTTCTATCTGGAAAGGGACCAGAGCAAGCAGTACAACGATGGCCTGGGCAACGCTGATCCGCTTGGCGAGAACGGCGAGCAGGTCGTGTTCCGCGACAACCCGCTGACCGCAGGACCGGACACCAACTACATCAAGTACACGGGTGATCAGCACATCGTGCTGGGCGGCACCAACAATGCCGACATCCTCATCGCCAGTGAAGGCGATGACACGGTCTGGGGTGACGGCGGCAACGATGTCATCGAAGGCGGTGACGGCAACGACCAACTGCGCGGTGGCGCCGGCGACGACATCATCACCGACCGCGGCGGCGACGATAACATCCAGGGGGGTGACGGCAACGACGTGCTGCACGGTGGCAATGGCGTCAACCTGATCATCGGCGGGTTCGGCAATGACTTCATCGTGACCGGCGAGGACGCCTCCGAGGCTATTGGTGGCCACGGCAACGACTTCATTCTGGGCAGCAAAGCCAACGAACAGGACATGGGTAACGAAGGCGACGACTGGATCGAGAAGGGCACGTCGGACGGTGCACCTGGCGACAACTTCGACCCGCTCGGCAACGACCCGATAATCGGCCACGATGTGTTCATCGGCGCTAGCGAAAACGACAAGTTCAACGGCGAGGGCGGCGACGACATCATGGTCGGCAGTCTCGGCCTGGGTGACCGCTATATCGGTGGCTCCGGCTATGACTGGGCAACCTTCAAGGGGCTCGCCCAGGGCGTGACCATCGACTTCACCGATCGCTTTTTCGATGTTCCGCCGGTGCCGGGTTCGGGGGCTTCGGCGCTGGTGCGGTTCGACATCATGGAAGGTTTGTCGGGTTCATCGCACGGTGACTACCTGCGCGGTGATAACGAAGATGCCACAACACTGCCTGGCGCCGGTGCAACTGGCAGTGTGCTGACCAATATCAACCTGATCGACGGCCTGGTTGATCTTCTGCCCGCCGGAGCAACGTTCTTCGACGGCGGCAACATCATCCTCGGCGGCAGCGGCAGCGACCTGATCGAAGGTCGCGGTGGTGACGACATCATCGATGGTGACAAGTGGCTGAACGTGCGTATAAGCGTGCGGGAAAATGTCGATGGCACAGGCGAGGAAATCGCCACGTTCGACAGCATGGAGCCACTGGTGCCGTTTATGCTGAACGGTACTTACAACCCGGGCCAGTTGGTCATCGTGCGGGAGATTCTGACCGGCAATGACAGCTACGACACTGCATTGTTCTCCGGTAATTTGGGGGAATACGGCATCGAGATCGATGGCGACACTGTCATCGTGACCGACTCGGTGGCGGGGCGTGATGGCGTCGATCGCCTGACAGGCATCGAGCGTCTGCAGTTCGCTGACGTGGCGCAATCGTCCGGAGTGGGCACCGCTCAAAACAACGACCCATCGGGTCATCTGGCAATCCTCGATGCTGCAACCGGTGTGCGTGACGAAACGCCTGTTGCCGGCCAGTTGCTGCGAGTCAGTGATCGGGCGGTACACGACGCGGACAACCAAAGCGGGACCAACCCGACCGGTGCGGTGACTGGCGGGGTGGCTTACTACTGGCAGGTCGAAACCATTGCCGGCACGGGCGTTTATGATGACATCACCTCCCTCGCTGCGGGCGAGGCAACGCGGGCGATCGGCACCACCTACCGGGTGACGGACGATGTGGCAGGTCTGAACATCCGCGTCCGGGCGGTGTACCAGGATGCCAAGGGCACGCTGGAGATCGTCGATTCGTCCGGGAACAGCACACCGACCGAAGGGCCGACCGTTACCGGGCTTGCCGTGCAGAACCAGCTGTTGACCGCTGACCCGTCGAGCATCATCGACCTCGATGGCCTGAGCAATCCGCAGTTCACCTATCAGTGGCAGGCGAACGACGGGCTTGGCTTCGTCAACATCGCCGGCGCTACCGGTAGCACGTTCGCGCTTGGCCAGGCTCAGGTCGATCAGGAAGTGCGCGTGGTCATCGGTTACGTAGATGCGTTCGGTGTGGCCGAAAGCGTTTCGTCCAACATCCTGGGGCCGGTGGAAAACGTCAACGATGCTCCGACTGCAGGGCCAACCTTAACCGGGCTTGCAGTGCAGAACCAGGTGTTGACCGCTGACCCGGCGAGCATCATCGACGTCGATGGCTTGAGCAATCCGCAGTTCACCTACCAATGGCAGGCGAACAACGGGTCTGGCTTCGTCGACATCAACGGCGCTACCGGTAGCACGTTCGCGCTTGGCCAGGCTCAGGTCGGACAGGCAGTGCGTGTGGTCATCGGTTACGTGGATGACTTCGGTGCGGCCGAAAGCGTTTCATCCAACACCCTGGGGCCGGTGGCCAACGCCAATGATGCACCGACAGGCGCATTGCTGATCAGCGATACGACACCGAATCAAGGGCAGGTGCTAACCGCGCTGACGGGCGAGATTGTCGATGCGGATGGGCTGGGCACCTTCAGCTTCCAGTGGCAGCAAGGTGTCGGTGTGTCCTTCACTGACATCAACGGTGCGACTGCTGCGACCTTCACCCCGGGTGCGGCGCAAGGCAATCTGCAACTGCGAGTGATCGTGCGCTACACCGATGGCTTCGGCACGCTGGAGTCGGTGACCTCTGCGGCGACGGCGGCAGTAACGGTACTGAGTGGCGTGGTCCTGCAGGGCAATGCGTTTGCGAACACCCTCACCGGCACTGCGGGTAACGATGTGCTGATTGGCCTGGGCGGGAGCGATACGCTGAATGGCCTGGCCGGTATCGACCAGTTGTTTGGCGGCACGGGCAACGACATCCTCAACGGCGGAGACGACAACGACGTCCTCAATGGCGAGGACGGCACCGACACCCTCAACGGTGGACTCGGCGCGGATACCATGAACGGCGGTGCCGGCAACGACACGTTTGTGGTCGACAACGTCGGTGACCTTGTCACCGAGGCGCTGGGTGGTGGTACCGATCTGGTGCGGACCAGTCTGACGAGCTACCAGCTCGGTGCCAACGTCGAGAACCTGACCTATACGGGAACCGCAAACTTCACCGGTACCGGTAACGCGCTAGCCAACATCATCACCGGCGGGGTGGGTAGCGACATCCTCAATGGCGGTGCAGGTGCTGACCGGTTGGTGGGGGGCGCCGGCAACGATACCTATGTCGTCGACGCAGCCTTGGACGTGGTGGTCGAGGTGTTAGGTGGCGGTACGGACACCGTGCAGACCTCGCTGGCCAGCTACACGCTTGGCGCTAATGTCGAGAATCTGACCTACACCGGAGTCGGCAACTTCGTCGGCAACGGCAACGGGTTGAACAACGTCATCACCGCCGGAGCGGGTAATGACACCCTCAATGGTAACGACGGCAACGACCAACTGTTCGGTGGCATTGGCACCGATACCCTGAACGGCGGCAATGGCGATGACAGCCTCGACGGCGGTGATGGGGCGGATGTCTTGAATGGTGGATCAGGCAACGACACGCTGCTCGGTGGTGACGCTAACGACATATTGTTGGGTGGAACCGGCATTGACTTTATCGATGGCGGAATTGGCAACGATACGGTCACTGGCGGTGCCGGTAACGACATGATGGTTGCCAGCAGTGGCAACGATATCTTCATGTTCGCAGCGGGCTTCGGGGCCGATCAGATCATCGGCTTCGATGCCGACGCGGTGGGAGGCCAGGACCGGCTCGATATTTCCGCGTTCGGCGTCACTGCTGCGACCTTTGCCGGCATCGTTATCATCACCGATATCGGTGCGGATACCTTGATCAGCTCCGCAGGGCCTGAATCCATCCGCCTGGTCGGTGTGGCCGATGCAACAACCGTCACTGCCGCAGACTTCATTCTGGCCACTTGAGGTTCTGATCAGCAATGTCGCAGGGAGCGTGGACATCGGAGGGGAGGGCAATGGATGCCCTCCGTTTTTTAAAACTCTGGCCGTTTGTTCGGCCGAAAATGCGTGAACCACTCTGGCACGCCGGTATGTCGGTTCGTGGGAAACGCTCGATCAACATTTGACCAGGGAATGGAAATAGGGGAGCCCGACCTTGAACATTTCAACGACCTGCGCCATGAGCAGCCTGTTGGTTTCGCTCACCGCTTCTGCTACCGGGATCATTCCGGTCTTCGAGCTGGACTTCACCCGATCCGCAACAGAAACGCTGCAAAAAATGGGCATCAACGACGCTTGTATTATTGCCGCTTCACATCCCGCTGAATTTACCTACTGCCGAGAAGGGTCTTCAACGCTCTGGAAGTATCAGGCGTTGGATCTAGAGCAACAGGCGGCGATCCAAATTGGCCAAACGCGGTCTTCGATGGATCATCAGCGAATTACTGTCGCGCAATTCAATAGCACTGCCTGCGAAGAAGATCACCTTGAGCCAGTGGTAAACCCGGCGATTGGTCTTGGATTTGTCCTCGGCTTGTTCACCCTGTTTCTGTTGATCGGTTTTCGACGCGCCCGCCACCTGTAATCCAAACGTGATGAATGCTTCCCACGGACTCTTGACTGCTGAACAAGCTGATAAGACGCCTGGCTGTTCCTGTCGCAAAAATCCTGGAGCAACGCAGCCTGGCGTTCCGGCCTTTTTTCACCACCAGGCAAGGTGGCCTGGTGCAGGTCAAGCGGATGATGGAGCGGTGCGGCGGGGTGTTCAGTGGGGAAAGTCGCGAGGGCGACGGCACGGTGTGTCCGCCTGTTGTTCAAGCGAATTCCCTGAATATGGGGAAGAACTTTACCCAGTAGCGGGTGCCATGCCCCAGTCGCTTTTTGGGCATGGCAAATTGATGTTGATAAGCCATTGTTCTGCTGGGTATTGATGCTTTGTATAGAACATTACGAATCTGGCGAACTCCTTGCACTCCTCCCATTACCCCCTTCACGATTTAGAGGCGGCTGGTGATGGACAGAAAAGCGCGGCACCCCTGCAAATGGTTTGGTCTCCTGACGCCCCTGAGCGTCCTTCTGACAATGACGCTCGGCACAACAAACCTGCGCGCCAGCCCGATCGACGACGAACGACAGCCCGAACCCTCCGACCCTTCAGCGTACTACGACGAACCGACTGACAAAGTAGGCGCCTTGAACGCCATTTTGACCATGCCCCCGGCTAACCTCGATTCCTTCGACTTGCCGGGTGGCGTCAAAGGCAGCAAAGACACCACGCGCAAGGAAAACATCCTGCCGCCAGCGCTGCAGACCAGTTTCAATTACCCCACCAACGGAAAACCCAGTCCGCTGTATGGTGCTCTGCCGTTCACTCAACCACTGGCGCTGTTCGAAGAATTCGGTGTGGAAAAACTCGACCCCACCACCCCGGCGGCACTGTTGCCGTTTCCACCCGCCGCCATTGGCCCGCTGCCACAACAAGATCCCACCAGCGTCGCACGCAGCGCTCCGCCGAGTGCGGCGCTCGACGCGTTCTTGCGTCAACCAGGCCTGACTCCGTTCCCCAGCCAGTATTCCAACGTGGTCGACCGCAACCCTTGGCAGAAGCAGATTGAATTTTTCCTCAACCGCCGTATCGGCTCGTCGGCTGAAGGCCGTCCGCCAGGAAAAGGCTGGTCGCACCAGCGCTGGAACGAGTTTTACCCGCAGGTGGCCTACAAGACCGTGCAAGCCGGCGCACGGGTGAATACCGGTTTGCGTGACAGTCGCCAGATGCACCGCTATGCCGTGGGTGAGTTCGGTCCCAGTGGTCTCTATTACAACGTGGCTGGCGTGCCAGCGACAGCTGGCACCTCCAAAGGATTTGAACCGCGTTTTCACCCGAAAATGCCGGTGCAGAAACACAACTCGGTCTGGACCTTCGACGGCACCTTGCCGCCAAAATTGCTCATGGTGCGGTACGGGCAACCCGTGTTGATGCGTCATTACAACGGCTTGCCGATCGACCCGTCGGCGAACATGGGTTTTGGTCTGCACACCATCACCACCCACGAACACAACGGTCACGTACCGGCGGAAAGCGACGGTTACACCAATGCGTTTTTCTTCCCTGGGCAATTCTACGACTATCGCTGGCCGATCCAGTTGGCCGGTTACGACAGCATCAACACCAAGGCTGAAGACCCGCGTGCAGCGTTTCCGTGCTCGCCGGGCGAAACCCTGTGGACTAACGACCTCGCCCCCGGCCGCAAAACCTGCGACAACGGGATGATCAAAATCCGCGGTGACTGGCGCGAAACCATGAGCACCCACTGGTTCCACGACCACATGCTCGATTTCACCGCGCAGAACGTCTACAAGGGCAACGCGGCGATGATGAACTACTACAGCGCCCTGGACCGCGCCAATGAATCGGTGAATGACGGCGTCAACCTGCGCCTCCCCAGCGGCAGCGCCTTGCCCTGGGGTAACCGCGACTACGACGTCAACCTGATGTTTGCCGACAAGGCGTGGGATAAGAACGGTCAACTGTGGTTCAACCCCTTCAACACTGCCGGCTTCCTCGGTGACCAGGTGCTGGTCAACTGGAAGTGGAAACCAACCTTGGACGTCCGTGCCCGCAGCTATCGGTTCCGTATGCTCAACGGCTCCGTGTCGCGCTACTTCAAGATGGCGCTGGTGCGCGAGATCAAGGGCACCAGCGGCGAGTTCCAAGGGCCTGTCGGGTCGGGCGTGTCGTATGCCCGGGTGCCGTTCCACCTGATCGCCAACGACGGCAATATCATGGAACACGCCGTGCCGTTCGACGGCACCATGGACCTGGATGCCGACGGTGACAAACAGAACCACAACGCGATCCTGCCAACCCTGGGCATCGCCGAGCGTTTCGACATCATCGTTAACTTCTCGAAAAACGGGATCAAACCAGGCGACAAGCTGTTCTTCGTCAACCTGCTGGTGCACCAAGACGGCAAGGGTCCGGAAGAACCCGTCGCCCTGGCTGACGTGCTGTCCGAGAAGTACCGGGCGATCATCAAGCAAACCAGCAAGGGGCCAAAGTGGGAGGACGGTGATCCGGCGGTAGGCAAGGTGTTGCAACTCAACGTCAAGGCTTACACCGGTCAGGACCTGGCCATGGACCCGGCCGCTTATGAGCCGGCCAAACCGGGCAAGGCTGAAGGCCTGTTTATGATCTCGCTGAAAATCCATCGCGACAATGCGGCCGACAAGGCGCTGCTGGCTCAGGCTCGTCACCGCACCTTTACCTTCGGCCGTTCTGATGGCACCGATGAAGCACCCTGGACGGTCAAGACCGACGGCGGTTTCGGGTTTCGCATGGACCCACGTCGGCTGAACACCTCGACCAAACTGGCCAGCGGTCCGACCGATGCCGGCGCCACGGGCTTCGGCACGCTGGAAGTGTGGCACATCAAGGGTAATGACACGGGCTGGGGCCACCCGGTGCACGTGCACTTCGAGGAAGGGATCATCCTCAGCCGTGGCGGCAAGCCACCACCGGAATGGGAAAAATGGGCACGCAAGGACGTGTATCGCGTCGGTTCGGAAAAGGATGGTACGGACAATGTCGAGATTGCGATCCAATTTCGCGAATTCGCCGGCACCTACATGGAGCACTGCCACAACACTCAGCATGAGGACAACTCAATGCTGTTGCGTTGGGACGTTGAAAAACCCGGGCAAGTGCAGTTGATGCCGACTCCGTTGCCGAGCTGGGATGGCGTGCGCTACGTGAACTCCGCTGCGCTGCCAACCTTCCGCACCGGCGACGGCTACGGTACCAAAGCAGCGGTCACACCATGATCCGCAGGGGAGCCGACATGACATCAACTACGCCGCGCTCCCGCGCCCTGGGCATGCACCTGATTTTGCTGCTGGTCACCGGCGTGCTGGCCGCTTGGCTGCTGCTCGCTCATGAAGGTGCACCGTCGCCGACGGAATCGGCGACACCCTGGGGCGGCGATTACTTCCCCAACACCTTGCTGACCGATCAGGACGGTCGGCAGGTGCGTTTTTTCGAGGACCTGATCAAGGGCAAAGTGGTGGTGATCAACTTCATCTTCACCACGTGCAGCGACTCCTGTCCGCTGGAAACCGCGCGCCTGCGCCAAATGCAACAGTTGCTCGGGGACCGGGTCGGGAAGGATATCTTTTTCTACTCGATCAGCATCGACCCGCTGAGCGATACCCCCGAGGTGCTTAAAACCTACGCCCAGCGCTTCAAGGTGGGACCGGGCTGGCAGTTTCTCACCGGCGAATTCGAGGCCGTTACCGACCTGCGAAAAAAACTCGGGCTGTTTATCGAAGGCGTCGACAACGGACGCAGCAAGGATCACAACCTGAGCCTGATCGTTGGCAACCAGAGCACCGGTCGCTGGATGAAAGCCTCGCCGTTCGAGAACCCGTGGATCCTCGCCGATCAGTTGGCCAATACCTTGCAGAACTGGAAGCAGGCCAGTGCCGAAGGGAGCTACGCCAATGCGCCCGAGATTCGTCCGCCGAGCAACGGAGAAGAATTGTTTCGCACCCGTTGCGCGTCGTGTCACAGCCTCGGGCCGCAAGACGGGCAGGGCATCGGCATGCGCAGCATCGGCCCGGACCTTATCGGCGTGACCCGTCAGCGAGACCCCGTCTGGCTCAATCGCTGGATCCGCGAACCGGACCGCATGCTTGCCGAAAAGGACCCGATTGCGCTGGAACTGTTTGAGCGCTTTGACAAGATTCCAATGCCCAACCTGCGCCTGGATGAAGACGCAGCGCAGTCCATCATGGATTTTTTGCAGGAAGAAACTGACCGTCAACAATCGTTGCAGGCGGCGCAGCTGCAATAGCAGCTGAATACAATCATTGAGCCGTCGGGCTCGATCAATGCCACCAGCACTGATCCAATGAAGAGGCTTCAACCCGGTACTCAGGAGCCACCCATGCAGATACTCCAACGCCAAAAAGTACCTGCGTTGCCGCACAGGGCGGCAGGAGAAGGCACGGGCTTGCGTGGCCAGTTCAATCTGCTGCGCTGGTTTTCCCTGGGCAGTTTTTTCATCATCGCCGCCGTGGCGCTGGGGCTGGGTTATATATCTACGCGCTTCGTCGTCGAGGAAAGCATCGAGCGCGACTCCATGCTGACTGCGCAATTCATTCAGGCCATTGGTGATGCCGAAATCCGCCACGCCTCGATTACCCCGAACAGAACCATGGGCGAAATGCTCGATCCTCGAGGTGACAATGCCTATTCCGACGTCGATCCTGGCTCTCGTGCGGCTGCCCGCACAGAGTTTCTTGATCATGTCGCACACTTGCCGGACACGCTGTTGGCGGTGGTGTACGCTCTGGATCGCACGGTGGTCTGGTCGACCAACCCGGAGTTGGTCGGCGTGCGCATTGAAAATGATAAGGAGCTGGACGAATCCTTTGAGATGAAGGAAACCGTGTCCACCAGCTACCACCAGATCGATGAAGAACGTCCCGAACAGATGCTGCTGCGCGAACCCAAGTACTTGTTCATCGAGAACTACATCCCGATGTTCAATGCCGACAAAAGCAAAGTGATCGCCATGGTGGAGATCTACAAAGAACCTGCGGACCTGGTGGCGCGCATCCAGCGTGGTTTCAAGTCGATCTGGCTGGCGACCCTGCTTGGTGGTGTCATCATTTACCTCGCGCTATTCTGGATTGTCTGGCGTGCGTCCGAGCTGCTCGAGAGCCAGCAGAAACAGTTGATCGCCAACGAAACCTTCGTGGCGCTGGGTGAAATGTCCTCGGCCGTGGCCCACAGTTTGCGCAATCCGCTGGCGAACATTCGCTCGAGCGCCGAACTGGCCCAGGAAATCGCCAGCCAGAATACGCAAAAGAACATCGGCGACATCATCAATCAGGTCGATCGCATGTCGCGTTGGGTTCGTGAATTGCTGATGTCGTTGCGGCCGATGAATGACGACTATGAGGCGGTGGATCTGGTATTGATCATTGATGACACCCTGGGTGCCTTCGACGCGCTGATCAAACGCTCCGGCGTTGAAGTCCGTTTCACACCCAAGGTCTGCCCGCCAGTGGTTAGTCAGCAGGTGTTGCTGACGCAAATTCTCAATAGCCTGATTGCCAACGCCCTGGAAGCCATGCCCAGGGGCGGCGTGCTGAGTATCGAGATTGAATCGCCGCAGACCGGCCATGTGTGCATGATCCTGAGCGATACCGGCAAGGGCATGACCAAGCAACAGCAACAAATGGTCTTCAAGCCTTTTTTTACCACCAAACAAGGCGGGTTGGGCGTAGGCCTGGCCCTGGTCAAAAGGATAATGGAACGCTTAGAGGGCTCGGTCGAGCTGACCAGCCAGGAGCAGGCAGGAACCCGCGTTTGTCTCAACTTTAAAGTGGCAACGGGGGGAGAGTACGGAGCACAGCATACCGCTGGTCGAGGATGATGGAGCGCTCATGGCGGGTTCTCACGGCGGATCAGGTGTATCGTCATAAGGGATGAGATTAGCTCAGCCTGTTGCGCAATGACCGCCCTGACCTAAGCTTTGGTCAAGGCGGAACACAATTGCGGTGCGTCACCCGGAACGATCACCGCGATGCGCAATCATTAGAGCGTGGATATCAAAAGGAGATGCGCATGCTCATCAGGTCTTTGACCCTGACTACCTTGCTGGCTTTCGCCGGCCCCTTGCTCGCCGCCGAAGACGGCTCACCGCTGGACAATGACAAAGGCAGATCCCGGCCACTGATTGTGATTGCTTCGAGTACCGTTGACCCGGTCTGGGTGAGCCTGAAAAAGGCGATGGACGATCCGGCCAACAAGGATGGCGTCAAGCAACGCAATATCAAGGTGTACACCGTGCTGAACATGTTCGGTCAGCTCGACGGCAAGGATCTCGGCCAGCAGGACACCATGGCGCTGATCCGCTCGCTGAAACTCGGCGCGGGGGCGTTTCCCAAAGTCATCCTGGTGGGCAAGGATGGCGAGAAGAAGTTCGAGAGTTCGGGGGATGAATCAAAGTCGGTCGACTTGAAGAAGATTTTCGACACCATCGACGCCTTGCCAGCCGCCGAAAAAGAAGCCGCACCGCCGACAGTCGCAACGCCCGTCGTCGCCGAACCGGCCGCCAAAGGCGCCAAGGGTGCAAAACCGGGAAAACCGGCGAAACCGGCCAAGCCTCCTGAAATGCCTGACGATTGAATCCCTATTGACCTCGGGTGAGCAGACTCCGATTCTTGTAAACGTCGCCACCCACTGTGGGCGCGAGCGTGCTCGCGAAAGCGGTCTGACAGGCAACCTTGATGTTGGATGTGCCAGCTCCTTCGCGGGTAAGCCCGCTCCCACAGGGATGCCCTTTTGGCACAAGGGTTGGGGGCGTTACCAGTTGTAGCGATAGCCGACCGTCAGCGCCCAAGGCTGTTCGATATCGTTGCCTTTGGTGTAGCCCGCTTCGGCGAAGAAGTTGTGTTTTTCAACCGCCGTCACAGTGACGCCACCCGCTACCTCGGCTCGTGAACCCGGCAAGCGGCTGTCGAGTTTTGCCTCGTTGACGTTCACTGTGCTGTCACCTGCATGTTCGGTGATCCAGGCGGCCTTGACGTAAGGTTTCACCGCAACGCCATTGCCTGGCTGCAGATTTCGCCCGAACGCCCCGCCAACACGGCTTTGCAGCGAAACCATCGAATCCTGTTTAACGCTCAGGCCATTGCTCGCCGTGTAGCTGCCGCCACTGATGCGCGCTACCTGCAGCCCCGCTTGGGGTTCAACGAACCAGCCCTGGCTTAGGTCGATAGTCTTGCCGAGTTGAACGTCAGCACTCACGGCGTGGTTCTTGTAGCGCGCCTTGACCTTGTCGCCGAGGTTGCTGGTGATGTCGACGTCATTGTTCAGGTGGCTGTATTTCAGCGCGTCATCGACATACATCCCGCTGCGGTCCAGATAGGCGGCATAACCCCCCAGCGTCGCGCTGTCGATCGTGCCATTGCTGGCCTCGCCAAAGTGTTGCCGCGCCTGACCCTTGCCGAGCAAGCCGCCCACATACAGCGTACCGTCGGCAAAGGACAGGGCCGTGTCGGCGCCGATTTCCAGGCCGTTGACCTGTTGCTGGAACGCGCGACTGGCACCTGTGTCCAGGCGTTGTTCAGTGCCATAGCCACGGATCCACAGACCTCCCTGATCCTTACCCGAACGAAGATCGCCCAAATGCTGGGTCGTCGCATTCATCTGCGCGCCGATCAGCGCAGCGGAGGCGGCGTGGCTGGCGACCGCCGCGTTGGCGCCTTTGCTGAGAACTTTTGCCTGAGGAACAGGGTGAGTCTGGATCGGTTGCGGCGTTTGCGGTGGCGGGGCGATGACTGGCTTGTCTGGCTGTTCAGTGACGGGTGGGGTCACCGGGTTCACTGGATCGACCGTATCGATCGGATCTACGGGATCTGCCGGATCTACCGGATCTACGGGATCTGCCGGATCTATGGGATCTACCGGATCAACCGGATCCAGGTCAGGTGTGTTTTCGCCTGGTTTGGCCAGGAACCAATCGTCGTCGTGCTGTTGCAGGGTGTAGCGGTAGGCGCCGGCATCGACGGTCCCGCCATGGAGTTTAAAATCACCGCTGCCACCGTTGCCATCCACCAGCATCAGTTGCTGCTGCTCGCCGCTCGGCGCGTTCCCGGAGTCGGCAACCACCAGGGTGTGGCTGTCGCTGATCGGCCCTTGCACCTTGATCAGGTCGCCTTGCAGTGAGGCCAGGTCCGTGTTCATCAGGAAGCTGCCATTGCCGGTCAACGGGCCTTTAATCGTCAGCGTGTGAAAACCGTTGATGGCCGGATCGGCGAACGTGACTTGACCGGCGATATGGTTCGCGCCGCCCAGCACTGCATCACCCTTGAGTCGCAGAACACCACCCGAATTGATCGTTGTGTCACTGGCTTCGGCCAGGTCGCCGAGCACCATGAGGCCACCCTGATTGACGGTGGTGAAGTGGATATGCGGGCCAGCCCCACTATCCATCATCCCGCCCTGATTGACCACGGTGTTGATGACCGAGGCGTTCTCGCTGAGGGAAAGTTCGCCACCGTCATTGACCGTCGTGCGGTCGGCATTGCCGTTTTCGTAAACGGTCATCTGACTGTTGTTGACGAAAGTGTTCTTGGCGGTGGCATCGGTATACACCCACATAGTGCCGCCTTTGAGCTGGGTATCACTGACCACCGCGTTCTGCGCCACCTCCAGGTTGCCGTCGTTGACGATGGTGCGCAGGGCTGTGGCTGAACCGACGACGACCATGGTGCCGTTTTCAACGACGGTGCTGAATGCCGCCGCAGAGTCATAGACACTCAGCCTTCCACTGCCATCGACTGTGGTGCCGTTCGCGCGCCCGCCGTCCAGAAGTTGGATGAACCCATTGCTCACGGTGCTATCGGTCAGAGTGCCGCCCGTACCGACGTAAATCGTCGAGCCATCGTTCACCGCTACATTGGCCTGAGGCGTTGTCAGGCAGTTGAGCGAGTCGCAGCTGGCAGCAAAGGCGCCGGCAGGCGCGCAGCCCAGCATCAACAATGCCCCGGACAGGGAGACACGAGAAAACGGTACACCAAAAGTAAACATAACGATCCGCCGACTGCATGGAAATGAGCCGCGGATTCTCCGGGTGTGGGCGAGGCGGATAACGCAGGCACTTCCTATCTTTTTGTAGGACGCGTCCTACAAAAGTCGACCGTTGAGGTGCTCTTGAAGGCTGTTTTGCAGGCGTTGCATCTGCTCGGCAAAGGCCTGATGCAGGCGACTCAGGGCGTCTAGCGGAATCGACTGGCCACACGCCTGCTCCAGTTCCTCGCAAGCGCTGATCAGCGGCGCCGCGTGGATGATCCGCGCGCTGCCGAGGATCTTGTGACTGCGCCGCCCCATGGCGCTGTAATCGCCAGCGGCATACAGCGCCTGCATGGCGTCGAAGTCTTCCTGATTAGTGCGCAGCACCGTGGCCAGCAACTGGCGAGTCATGGCCGCATCACCCGCCGTAATATCGCTGACCTTCGAGATATCGAAGCAGGGGGCCGCCGCCTGTTGCACTTGTTCGACCTGGCGAAGATAGCGCTCAAGCGCCGAGCGGGTGACGGGTTTGAACAGGCAGTCGTTCATGCCGGCATCCAGGCAGCGCTGGATTTCCTGAGGCTGAGCATTGGCCGTCAGTCCGACCACATGGGTTGCAGTTCGTCCTTCCCGGGCCTCGACCGACCTGAGTTGGCGGGTCATCTGGTCGCCGCTCATTTGTGGCATGTTGCAGTCGGTGATCACGTAGTCGAAGATTTCCCGGTCCCACACCCGCAATCCCTCGAGCCCGTTCTCGGCGCACGTCACGCGCATGCCCAGCGACTCCAGTTGACGTTGCAGCACCACGCGGTTGAACTCGTGATCTTCGACGATCAGGATATCGCGCGCTGGCAGCGGTGCCAGGTGTTCAGTGCTGTCCAAAGGCGCCGGGGCGTCGTCAGGCGCCAGGTCCGCGTCGAGTTCCAGGGTAAAACACGAGCCTTGTCCCGGCGCGCTGACGCAGCTCAGTCGCCCGCCCATCAACTGCGTCAATTGCTGACAGATCGCCAGGCCCAGCCCCGTACCGATCTGCAACTCGCTGTCGCTGGATGCGAACTGGGTATAGGGCTGGAACAGCCGCTCGCGCTGTTTATCATCCATGCCGACACCGGTGTCTTGAACACTCAGGCGCACGTGGGCGAGGTCGCCTTGCGGTTCAATCAACAGCTGTACCATTACCGAACCTTGCGGAGTGAATTTGATCGCGTTGCTGATCAGGTTGGACGCAATCTGCCGGAACCGCAGCGAGTCCAGCTCCACTGCGGTATCGAGCCCTTGGTTGATGAATTCCAGCGCGACGTTTTTCTGCTGCGCAAGGCTGGCGAAACTCTGAATCACCGTGCTGACCAATCGCTCGGGATGGCAGGTGCCGCTGCGCAGCTCGAACTTGCCGGATTCGATTTTCGACAGATCAAGAATTTCGCCGATCAGCTCCATCATGCCGCTCGCGGACTTTTGTGCGATGTCGATCAGCTGCGCGTCGGAGCGATGGTCGCGCATCAGTTCGAGCACGCCGATCAAGGCGCTCATCGGCGTGCGGATCTCATGGCTCATCACCGCGAGGAAGTGACTCTTGCCCCGGTTGGCTGCTTCTGCCAGGTCCTTGGCCTGATGCAGTGCGTGCTGCAAATGCTGCTGTTCGGTAAGGTCGATCCAGCCGCCGATCACCCCGGTCATGGTGCCGTCGGAATCGCGGTAGGGCAGGGCCCAGTGGTAAATGTGGTACGTCTTGCCGTTGACGGTCATGGTGAAGTTGTCGAAGGACGGCTCGCCGCTGTCGAGCGTCGCGCGATGAATGCGCTTGTAGCTCCAGGCGTCGTCGGGGGCAAGAATGTTTGCTTCGATCAGGCCTTTGCCCTGCACCTGCTCCAGTTCGATTTCCATCACTTGCAGGTAGGCGCGGTTGCAGGTCAGCAGCAAGCCTTGGCGGTCGCGCACGTAAATCGGATGCGGCGTGCCGTCCACCAGCACTTTCATGAACTCCAGTTGGTCATTCAGGGCTTTTTGCGCTTTCTGACGTTCGGCGATTTGCCGGCGTAAGCCGCGGTTCCATGCCAGGATCGCCAGCACTACCACCAGTAGCCCCAGCACCGCTTTATAGAACCAGCTTTTGTAAGCGCTCCAGCCGCCCTGGCTCTCCTGCGGGTTCTGCCAGCGGTTGGCCAGGTCGCTGAACTTCTCGGGACGGATATCGAGCAGGGCCTTGTTGAGGATCGAGACCAGTTCGGCATTCTGATGCCCGGTGGCAAAGCCGATCAGCGCGGGTTGGGAGCCGATCACCGAGTCGATTTGCAGTCGGCCACGGAAAAAACGGTCGATCAGGTACGTCGCGCCCAGTTGCGGCTGGATGACGCCCTCGACCCGGCCTTCAGCGAGCAATTCATACGTCTCGATGGGCGCGTCCACTGAGACCTGTTGAATGTCCGGCCACTCGCGTTCCAGCCAGTTGGCGGCGGCCGAGCCTTTGACGAGCGCGACTGGCCGGCCTTTCATGCCCGTCAGGCCCGAATGCTCGGGTTGCGTGCGTGTCACCAGCACAAAGGGGTTGATCACGTAGGGGCGGGAGAACATCAGGCCGGGTTCGCGGCGTTCACTGTAGGTCAGCGCGGCAATGATGCTGACCGGGTCCCGTTGTGCCCGGCTGGTCATGGCATCGACGGAAGTGATTTTGCTCGGACGGAACACCAGCCCCGTTCGGTCATTGATCAGTTCCAGCAAGTCCGCCGCCATACCGCGGAGTTGACCTTCCGCGTCGAAAAAGCTGAAGGGCGAATACAAGTCATTGGCCAGCACGTCGATCTGCGGGTGATCCTTGATCCATTGCTGTTCCACCGGCGTCAATTGCAGACGGCTGTAACCCAGCCTTGGATTGGCGCCGATGCCCCAGCGCCGGGCCATCACGCCGCGTTCCTGGGGGGAAATGTTTGCCAGGGCACTGTTGAGCAGCGTGCGCAACGGCGTGTTCCCGCGCTGTACCGCAAAGCTGAAGCCCAGGCCTTCGGAGTCGCGCTGGATCGTCTGCTTAAGGCTTTGCTGATAGCTGCGCTCCACCAGGTACTGCGCGGAAATGGCGTCGGTGAGCAGCACCATTCCTTCGCCATAGGCAACCCGGCCCAAACCTTCATCGGTCGAGTGCACCGACTCGACCTGCAACTGCGGGAACAATGAGGCAACCCGTTCCCGCTGAATCCAGTCGGGATCGAACAATACGGTAGTGCCGGCCGGGGGGTGGTCTGCGGGCCAGTGCGTACCGAACTTGCTGATCAACACCGCCTGGTCGTAGGCGTAAGGTGCACTCAGCAGCAGATCGGCACGGACGGCTTCGAGGTGATTGATTCGCGGCACCAGATCGACTTCGCCCTGTTGCAGCGCGGCCAGCGCCTGTTCCTGGCTGGCATAGCGATTAACCTGCAAACGTACACCGAGCCCACGGGCCAGCACGTCGAGGTAATCGGCGGAGAGGCCTTCGTAATCCTTTTGATTGGCGGTGATATCCAGCGGCGGCCGGTCGGGCAGATACACGCCAACCCGCAGCACGGCATTTTGATGGAGCCACTGGCGTTGCGCGGCCGTGAGTGTGAGCGCGACGCTGCTGTCCGCGGCGCGGCTGAGCAATGAAAGCGGTTCTGCGCACGCGCTATAGGACAGGAGCATCAGCACGCCCAGCAGCACTCGGCGGATCGCGGTCATGAGTCAGACCAGATCATTGCGTTTGGCAAATTCGATCAGCTCCAGCAGCGTCGAGACGTTGAGCTTTTCCATCAGGCGGGTTTTATAGGTGCTGACCGTCTTGTTGCTGAGCAGCATGTCGTCGGCGATTTCCTTGTTGCTCTTGCCCAGTGCCAGACCGTGCAGCACTTTGAGTTCACGGCGGGTAACGGCGCTCAGGAGCTGCGCATCGTTGTGGGCGAAATCGCTTTTGCGCACCGAATCGAACGTGCTGACCGGAAACCACGTCTTGCCGCTGGCCACGGCTTTGAGCGCGGCGACGATTTCTGCCGGATCATCGATTTTCGACAAAAAGCCCGATGCGCCGGCCCGCAGGCACTGCGCCGCGTAGGCCTGGCTTCTCAGCCCGGTGTGCACCAGCACATGGGCCTGGCTGCCGCCGATGCGCAGCCGGTCAATGACCGCCATGCCGTCGAGTCGCGGGATGTCGAGGTCCAGCACAATGGCATCCGGCTTCAGCTCGAATGCCTTGCTGAGGGCGTCTACACCGTTGTCGCACTCACCGACAATCTCATGGCCCTCACGGGCCAGAATCATCCCGATTGCCATGCGCACCACAGCGTGATCATCGACCAACAGTACTTTCATGGGTCAGCCCTTAATGCTCTGATTCAGCATAGTCCTGTCGCAGATAAGCGGTATGGAGGGCTGATGCGTGGTGGTGGGGTGAGAAAAAAGAGGGCGATGCTACTTGGTTTGGGTGGGGTATGTAATCTTTAACGAGGGCGCCATTGTGCAGCACCACAGGTTTTGCATTGGTCGACAATCGGGTTCAAATCGATCCTCCACAGCGGCTATAAAAACCGCGTGTACCGCTGGGGGCCTGATTTCATTGGTCTCGGAAATTTCCTGCAAGTCCTATCGGACTTCATGAACTGGTTTCTGTCAGAGCGCGCCGTTAGCCTTCGTCAGCCACCGCAACCATTGCGGTCGGACGTGGGAGTCCGCAACACAGAGGGATCCAGGGACGAAATAACCAATGGCCAGAAAGGAGCCTCGTCTATGAAGAAGTTCGGCAAAAATGATCCGCAACGCCCAACCGATGCCACTCACCTGAAGCTTGTCCGGGCGGGCGACACGACCGAGCACGACACCCGCATTCGAGTGCGCAAGCCCAGACGTTCCGTCCCGATCAACCAGATCTTGTCTGTTGCCCCGGGCGTCGACACCCTCACGCTCTTGCATCAGGCCAACGAAACCCTTGCGTCGCTGAATGCGGTGCTTGTGAATTTTGCCGTCAAGCTGGATGGCTCGAACAGGGTGATGCTGGGGGCGATTCAGCAGTTGGCGGGGATTGCAGAGTTGTTGGTGGCTCAGGCTCGGGACAATCTTGATCCGAGGAACGATGCGCCTGACGCTCCAGCGCCGACTCGGCACTGAGCCGACGTAATAACGACAATGGGCGACCCCAAAGAGGTCGCCCATTTTTATTGCCAGCATTGACCCCTGTGGTGAGGATTACTCGGTAAGGGCACTCACTATGTTGTGAGCGATCTTGATTCGCTCGGCGTTCGGGTAATTCTTGTTCGCCAGAATCACGATACCGATGTCTTCCGAAGGCACGAACGCGACATACGCGCCGAAACCACCCGTCGACCCGGTCTTGTTGAACCATGCCGCGTCTTGCGCAGGTTGTGGCGGGTTCAGCCACTGGACTTTGTGCGCCTCCATCGCCATCTCCGTCGAGTTGCCACTCAGTAACGTTTCGAGGCTGGCCGGATAGTGGTAGTGCTCCCAGCCCAAGCCCTGCGTCATCTCGCCCACGGTGTAGTAACCGCTGTGAGTGAGGGCGATCGCTTGTTGCAATGGCTTCTCCAGCGTCGCCGGTTTCAGGTTCGCTTCAACATAACGAAGCAAATCCGCCGCGCTGGTTTTCACCCCATACGCCTCCGAATCCAGCGCTCCCGGGCTCACCCGCACCGGTTTGCCATCCTTGCCGTAACCCTGGGCGTAAAGCCCCATCTGATCCTGCGGCACCTTGAGATAGGTGTGCTTGAGGCCGAGTTTGGGCAGCAGGTTTTTTTCCATCAGCTCATCGAACGGCTGGCCCATGCTTTTGGCCGCCAGATAACCGGACAGCCCAAGGCTGGGGTTCGAATACTGGCGGTGGGTGCCTGCGGCATAAACGGGCTTCCACTGTTTGAAGTAGGCGAGCATTTTGTCTGGATGATCGGCCTCGTCAGGAAACTGCAGCGGCAACCCGCCAGCGGTGTAAGTGGCGAGTTGCAACACGCTGATGGTGTCGAATGCACTGCCGCGCAGATCAGGCCACACCTGGCTGGCCCGGTCAGACAAAGACAGTTTGCCGCTCGCCTGGGCGTAAGCCGTCAACGCGGTGGCAAAGGTTTTACTCACGGAGCCGATTTCGAACAGCGTGTCTTTGCTGACGGGTTTACCGTCCTCTTTCGACGCCATGCCGTAATTAAAGTAATGCTGCTGACCCTTTAAGGTGATCGCAACCGCGACGCCAGGGATATTCTGTTGTTGCATGACCGGCCCGATGGCGGCTTTCACCAAGGCGTCGAGCTGATCGTCGGATTTTGTTGCGGCCATACAGTGACTTGCGCCGAGGAACAGGGCGAAAGCGCTGAGGGACGCCAGTCTTGGCAGTTGAAATTTGAACATGATTGGAATCACTCTCCATGAGTTGCCATTACTTTAACCGCTACACTCCGTCCGGATCCAACACCGGACGGCTGATGGGCGCGCCAAATCTAGGCAGTCGGGCGAAAATCGACAAACGACGATATTTCGGGTTAGCCATTAGAAAAATTTGGGAGTGGGCATGATTCGTCCTCATCTGCCGCTGAACGCATTGCGGGCCTTCGAGGCTTCCGCACGCCATTTGAGCTTTACTCGGGCAGCGGTGGAGTTGTTTGTCACGCCGGCGGCGGTCAGCCATCAAGTCAAAAGCCTTGAAGCCCAGCTTAACGTAACGCTGTTCAAACGCTTACCCCGCGGCCTGATGCTGACCAGTGAAGGCGAAACCTTGCTGCCTGTGTTGCGCGAGTCCTTTGACCGGATTGCCGAAACCCTTGAACGTTTCGAGGGCGGGCATTTTCGTGAAGTGTTGACCGTGGGTGCCGTGGGGACCTTTGCGGTGGGTTGGCTGTTGCCGCGACTGGCGGACTTCCAGTCGAAACATCCATTCATAGATTTGCGCCTGTCGACTAACAACAATCGGGTGGACGTGGCTGCCGAGGGCCTGGATTACGCCATCCGGTTTGGCGCCGGCGCATGGCACGGGATCGAGGCGTCAAAGCTGATCGAGGCGCCGTTGTCGGTGCTCTGCGTCCCGGAAATAGCCGGGCAGTTGCAAGAACCTGCGGACTTGCTCAAGCAGACGCTGTTGCGTTCCTATCGCACGGACGAGTGGCCCGAGTGGTTTCTGGCCGCCGGGTTACCGGCCAATACGCCGGCGCCTAGGAGCATCGTCTTCGACTCCTCGCTGGCCATGATGGAGGCGGCGCTACAAGGCGCCGGCATTGCCTTGGCGCCGCCGCTGATGTTCGCCCGGCAACTGGCGGCGGGGGCGATCGAGCAACCATTCGACATCGGTATCACCACCGGCAGCTATTGGCTGACCCGCTTGCAGTCGCGCCCTGAAACGTCGGCGATGACGATGTTCAAGGAGTGGCTGCTGCAAGCGGCCAGGACACACTGACGAATACCATTTCCCCTGCAGGCGTGAGCCCGCTCGCGATGGCGGTGTAACAGTCAACGATGAGGTTGAATGTTATGGCCTCATCGCGAGCAGGCTCACTCCTACAGGGGATTTTTGGTGCTGCGAGGGTTTAGCGCACCAGGCACGGCCGCTTGTTATCGAACTTCCACCCCGGAATCAGAAATTGCATCGCCACGCTGTCATCCCGGGCGCCCAGTCCCATGCCTTTGTACAACTCATGAGCCTTGGCCAGTTGATCCAGATCCAGCTCAACCCCTAACCCGGGCTTCTTCGGCACCTGCACGCACCCCCCGACGATTTGCAGCGCAGCCTTGGTCAGGCGCTGACCGTCCTGCCAGATCCAGTGGGTGTCGATGGCCGTGATTTCACCCGGCGCAGCCGCGGCGACATGGGTGAACATGGCCAGGGAAATGTCGAAGTGGTTATTGGAGTGCGAACCCCAGGTCAGGCCCCATTCGTGGCACATCTGCGCCACGCGAACCGAACCCTGCATCGTCCAGAAATGCGGGTCGGCCAGCGGAATATCCACCGATTGCAACTGGATGGCGTGGCCCATTTCCCGCCAGTCGGTGGCGATCATGTTGGTCGCGGTTTTCAGGCCCGTGGCACGGCGGAACTCAGCCATGACTTCTCGCCCCGAATACCCGTTTTCCGCCCCGCATGGGTCTTCGGCATAAGCGAGTACGTGATGCTGGTCGCGGCACAGTCGAATGGCTTCCTTGAGTGACCACGCACCATTCGGGTCGAGGGTAATGCGCGCATCGGGAAAGCGTTCGGCCAGCGCGGTGACGGCTTCGATTTCCGCGTCGCCGCTGAGCACGCCACCCTTGAGTTTGAAGTCCTTGAAGCCGTAACGGGCGTGCGCGGCCTCGGCCAGGCGCACCACGGCATCGGCGGTCATGGCTTTGTCGTGGCGCACGCGAAACCAGTCATTGTCGGCCTCCGGTTCGCTGCGATAGGGCAGGTCGGTTTCATTGCGGTCACCGACATAAAACAGATAACCGAGCATCTTCACTTCGTCACGTTGCTGGCCTTCACCGAGCAGGGCCGCAACCGGCACGTCCAGATGCTGGCCGAGCAAGTCGAGGAGGGCGGCTTCCAGGCCCGTGACCGCGTGAATGGTGATGCGCAGGTCAAACGTCTGCAAACCGCGACCGCCAGCATCACGGTCAGCAAAGGTCTGGCGCACCTGATTGAGGATCTTCTGATACGTGCCAATCGGACTGCCGACCACCAGCGAACGTGCATCTTCCAGCGTCTGGCGAATGCGCTCGCCCCCCGGCACTTCGCCGACCCCGGTGTGCCCGGCGTTGTCCTTGAGAATCACGATATTGCGGGTGAAAAACGGGCCGTGGGCGCCGCTCAGATTGAGCAACATGCCGTCATGACCGGCCACCGGCACCACTTGCATGCTGGTGATGATCGGGGCTTTGGCGGTGTCTTGTGGGTTCATTGTCTTGTCCTTCAACACAGAGATTCAGGCGTGATTGGGCGCTGGTTTGCCCAAGGCAACGGCGGGTGCGGTTTTCGGTGTGTTGCGCGCGGCGAAGACGATGATCGCGGCGATGATCGATGTCGCGGCCAGGCCATACAGCCCGCCCTGAATCGACCCGGTATGTTCTTCCAGCAGACCGAACGTGGTCGGTGCCACGAAGCCGCCAAGGTTGCCCACCGAGTTGATCAGCGCGATGACGCCCGCCGCGATTCGCGCATCCAGATAAGCCTGAGGAATCGGCCAGAACAGCGACGAGGCCGACTTGAAGCCCAGCGCCGCGAAGCAGATCGCCACGAAGGCAAAGATCGGCCCGCCCGTGGTGGACATGAACATTCCGGCAGCCGCGATCAGCAGGGCAGCGGCGACCCAGGCCTGCTGGTGTTTCCATTTCGCCGACAGCGAAGCGAAGGCGTACATGCCGACGATCGACAGCAACCACGGGATCGAGTTGAAGAGCCCGACCTGAATGTCGCTGAGGTCGCCCATCTTTTTGATGATGCTCGGCAGCCAGAAGGTCGCGGCATAAATGGTCAATTGGATGAAGAAGTAGATCAGGCAGAACAGGATGATCTGGCGATCTTTGAGCAACGTGCCCAACGACGGCTTGATCGGTGTCGCTGCTTCCCGGGCCAGTTGTTCGTCATCGATGGCCTTGACCAGCGCATCTTGCTCGGCACGGGTCAGCCATTTGGCGTCGTGGGGTTTGGAGTCCAGCCAGAACCACACAAATACGCATAGCCCGACTGAAAACATCCCCTCGATGAAATACATCCACTGCCAGCCATGCATCCCGAATCCGCTGATCTGCAACAGCAAACCGGACAGCGGGCCGGAGATCAGCGAGGCAATGGCCGAACCGCTGAGGAAAATGGCAATCGCTTTGCCACGCTCGACGCCAGGCAACCAGCGCGTGAAGTAATAGATCACCCCGGGAAAGAACCCGGCTTCAGCCACGCCCAGCAGGAACCGCAGGATGTAGAAGTGGGTTTCGTTCTGGATGAAGGCCATGCCGGCGGCGACCAGGCCCCAGGTCAGCATGATGCGGGTCAGCCAGATGCGGGCACCGACTTTTTGCAGAAGCATGTTGGAGGGGACTTCGAACAGCGCATAGCCGATGAAGAACAGGCCGGCGCCGAGGCCGTAGGCGGCAGCTCCGATGCCCAGGTCCTGCTCCATGTGGGCGCGGACGAAGCCGATGTTCACGCGGTCTATGTAATTGACGATGAACATGATGACGAAGAGCGGTAGGACATGGCGTTTCACTTTCGAGATGGCGGACTTCAGGACCGAATCGGCGCCCTCGTGCATCCCGTATATGGAGGTATTCACTTGGTTTTCTCCCACTGATTATTTTTATGCGGGGTGTGGCTGGATGTTGCTGTGTTGATAGACATCATACAACTACATTTTTTTGTCCTGCAAGCAGTCTGACCTAATAAAATGGCGTTTATTTTCGCTGAATTAACTTTTTTGCTGGTGGATGGCACCTTAAATAACGGTCGTTTTTAGCTGATTGTTGAGTGTTGTCATACAAGTTGGTCATGGTTTTCTTGGGATTCCAGCTGAGCGCAGTGCTACGATTCCGTTAGCCCTGCTTCCGGATGATCGCCATGCAAGAAGACCTCGACGCGCCTGCCCGCAAGCGCACCCACAACCTGGCCCATGACCTGGTGGCCAAACTGAGCCAGAGCATCTTGCTCGGGCAGATGTTGCCGGGAGACAAGCTGCCGTCGGAGAACACGATTGTTCAGGAGCACGGGGTCAGCCGCACGGTGGTGCGTGAGGCGATCTCGAAGTTGCAGGCCTCAGGCCTGGTGGAAACCCGTCACGGCATCGGCACCTTCGTGCTGGAGCGCGCGCCGGAGCAGGGGCTGCGATTGAATGTCGATACCGCGCTGGGAGTGCGCAGCATTCTGGAGTTGCGCATGGGCCTGGAAACCCAGGCCGCCGCGCTGGCGGCGAGCCGTCGCACCGATCAGCAGTTGATGCAGATGCGCGAAGCGCTCGACGACTATCAGAGCCTGCTCGCCAACAACGACAGCTGCGTCGAGGCCGACAAGCGCTTCCACCTGCTGATCGCCGAAGCCACCGGCAATGTGTGCTTCACCGAAATCATGCAGCACCTGGGCAACGCCATGATTCCCCGGACCCGGGTCAATGCCGCCGAACGTGGCGCGGCGGATTTGAGTAAGTTGGGGCAATTGGCGAACCTCGAGCACGAGGCAATTCTCAACGCGATCAAACGCCAGGATCCGGACGCTGCGCGGGCCGCCATGTGGCTGCACCTGACCAACAGCCGCGACCGGTTTTTGGCCGGTGCCTGACGACCGCTTGTCTACTCGATAGCACGCCATCCCCGCGCCCGCTTCCAACGAGTACGGCCCAGATTTGCTGGACCTCATCAGTGAGGTGCGTCATGGCAAACGACTCAATGCTCCAGGGTGGAACACCCAATACCGACCCCACCAGACCCATGCCCGGCACTGACGAGCCGACGCTGGATGACGATGCTCCGCCTGGCAGGGACCCTTCACTGGACCCGGCGGCCGCAGACGCCGATCGACCTGAAGACTGGAAGGATCCGGCTGCTGACGAGGACGTACCGCCGGCGGATGAGCCAACCCCTTTGTCCGATGACAGGCGATAAAAAGAACCCGGCCACTGTGCCGGGTTTTTCTTTACTGTTCGACCTTGACCAGCCTGACTCGACTCTCGGTGCCCCCTAACTTGGACGAGGACACAAAGAAGTAGGCGTAGTCTTCAAGGTAGAAAATCTTGCTGTCACGTTTGAGCTTCTGGCCAAGGTCAAACTGACAGCGCAGTTCTTTGGCGGGGCCTTTCAGTTCGCTGTTGACCTGGGCTGCGTCGAGCACACGCTGCACGGTGCATTGCACACTTTCCCGTTTCATTGTTTCGCCGTCGAGGGTGCTTCGTTCCCGTTTGCTGGCACGCATTTCCAGTGACGCACCCACCGGCATGCGTTGCCAATCGCCGGTGAAACTCAATTGCTGAGTGTCGGTGACGGTGGATAACGGTGGTCTGTTTCGCTTGCTCTCTGTCAGCGAGTATTGTTCTGCCAGTGGCAACAAGCCCCTGAAACTGACGATGTACCGGCCGACGGGAGCCTGTTCCCGGCGCTCGCGCAATTGTCCGCTCTGAGCGTCGGTGTCGAACACCAGCGCATTTTCCGTGCTTGAGTTTGAAAAATAAAAGTGCGTGTTATTGATCTTCGACACCGTGCGCTTGAGTGTCCGGGTGGGCGGCGCAAGCTTTAAATCGGTGATGGCCTTCAATACCGAAGCGGACACAGGTTCTATCTGGTAGCTCAGCGGAAGTTTGGCGCGGGCGACATACGCAGGCAGTGTCGAGCGCTGCGAGGGTGCGGTGCACGCAGCGCTCAGCAAGGTCTGGGTGTCCGCGCTGCCTTGGGCGAAGGCCTGCGACGGGTTGTTCAGTACCCCGCCCATGGACACCCGATCATTCGGGCCAAGCTGGAATGAGCTCAACACTCGATAGGTCTTGCGTGCGCAATCGACTTCGTAGCGCTCGCGAGTCTGTCCGAACAGTTGCAGGTTGGGCTTGTCGGTGAGCAGCACGGGTTCGTCGAATCCGCCCCAGAACCGCCTGACGTTGCCCTCGATTTTCAGGCTGTTGACGTCGATCATCACCCAGCGAGCGGCTTCAGTGCGATGGACAATGCGCCAGTCTGACGCTGCGGTGCGCGAACAGGCTTCGCTGAAGTGCGGCTTGCTGGCCAGTTCGGTTGCCAGTTCCTTGGGAATCAGTACGGTCAGCGGTGTGTGTTGGTGGCTGCCATCCGTCGTCGCGATGGGGAAGTTGTCGAGGAACAGTAGTTTGACATCGGGCACCTTGCAGTCCGCTTGCAGCTGTACAACGCTCGGTAAACCATCGCGAGTGTAAGCCGGTGTGTGGACTTGAAAGCTGAGGGTATCGCCGTTACGCATCACCGAGTTTTCCAGTGGCGTTTTCTTGAACACTTCTTGCACCGTCAGTACCGGCTGCCGGTAGGGAGGTGTGGCGGGAGTCGCGGGTGGCGGGCTGGCGCAACCGGACAATATCCCTAGCACACAGGCAGCAGCGAAACGGTTCATAAGCATTTCCAGGCGATAGCGTCACGTTCATGTGAACAGAGGACGTCGGCATCGCCAGGCGATTCTTTAATTCGCATGGCGTGCAGTCATGGCCGGGCGGGCGGCGCCGCGATGACGGCGGAACGCCGCTCCAGATTCAACGCCAGCACGCTGATCAGCACCACCATCGCACCTATCCCGACCATCAACGTTGGCTGCTCGCCCAAGGCAAACGCTGCAATCGCCATGGCGGTGGGCGGAATCAGATACAGCGTCATGGTCGCGCGACTCAAATCGATGTGGGCCAGTACAAATGCCCAGGCCAGGTAGGCGAGGGCGCTGGGAAACACGCCCAAGGCAACCACGGTCATTTGCACCTGCATCGGCGCGCTGGCGACTTTGCCGGCCAGCCCCGGCAGGTAAATCAGCAACAGCGCCGTGCCCGACCAGACCGTGTAGCAGACCAGCGTCAACCCGTTGTAGCGAGCGCAATGATGCTTTTGCAAGGCGAAGTAGAAACTCCACGACACCGCCGCCAGCAAGATCAGCAACCCGTGCGCATCCATGCTGCCCAGCCCTCGATCACCGGCCACCACAATCACCACGCCGATCAATCCCAACAAGACACACCCCCAGCGCCAGGCGCTGACCCGGTCCTTGAACACGAAACGCGCCAGCAAGGTACTGAACAACGGGGTCGATTGCGCCAGCACACTGGAGGCGCCGGCGCTGACATTTTGCTGGCCGATATTCAAGGCGACGTGGTGAAGGCTCACGGCAAAAAAACCAAGGACGAACAGTAACGGCAGATCGCCAAGCTTCGGCAGACTGATGCCTTTGAAGGCGGCGACGACCGCCAGGAACACCGATGCGATCAGAAAGCGCAGCAGCGCCAAGTGGCCGGGGTCGTACGCCTGCAAGCCGATGTGGATGCCGGTCGGTGAGAAGCCCCAGCAGGCGACGACAAACGCCATGGCCAGGAGAATTTTCAGGGTGTGCGTGGAGGGCTTCATGGTCGATTCCCGGTGGGTTGATGCACCGAGTATCAGAAGTCTGATCATTCGCAACAACTGACTTATACTGCAACAACTGTTCACTTTGGGTGATGTATGGAATTGGCGCAAATTCGCATGTTCAAGACCGTTGCCGAGGTCGGCAGCATCGCCCGGGCGGCGGAGCTGTTGCATTGCGTGCCGTCGAACATCACGGCACGCATCAAGTCGCTGGAAGCCGAGTTGGGGGTGGCGCTGTTTCTACGCGAGGGCCGAGGCTTGCGTATCAGCCCGGCGGGCCAGACGTTTCTGTCATACGCCTCGAAAATTCTGGCGCTGACTGTTGAAGCCAAACGGGCGGTGGACCCTTCGGCCGAACCGTCCGGCCCGCTACGCATCGGCGCCATCGAATCCTCGGCCACCGGTCGCCTGCCGCGTCTGCTGGCCAAGTTTCACAAGCGATATCCTGGCGTCGCGTTGGAACTGACCACCGGAACCTGGAGCCAACTGCTCGATGACACCCTCAATCATCGGCTCGACGGCGCGATCGTCGCGGTGGATGTCGAGCGCTCGCTGCTCAAGCGCACGCCGATGTACCGCGAAGAGCTGCTGCTTATAGCCTCGACATCCCTGGGGCCGGTGCGCGATATCGCCGACTTGCAGGACAAGACCGTATTCATGTGGCCGCAAGGCTGTCCTTACCGGGCGGCGCTGGAGCACTGGTTGTTGCGGCAGGGGCAGGCGCTGCCGATTGTCAGTTTGGCCAGTTATGGCGCGATAGTCGGGTGTGTCAGCGCCGGGGCCGGCGTCGCGCTGGTGCCCAAAGGGGTGTTTGACCAGTACGCCAAAGGGGCGGGGTGCGCGGGGTTTGAGTTCCCTGAGCTGACGGCGATCGACAACCTGTTTTACTGGCATGAAAACGCCGGGGTTCACCCGGCGCGGGAAGCGTTTGTGGCGATGTTGCGTGAGGAGTTTGCGTAGGCGCGGGCGCAGACGGCGATCTTTGGTACGGATCTACACGCCCACATCCCGCATCAACAACCCGAACTTCAAATCCACCGCATCCGGAATCGGCACATACACCGTATGCCCATCCCCCGGCGCCACTTCGATCGCTTCACCTTTGATGTTCTGCAACTGATGCAGATCGAAGTGGAAATTACCCTGGGGTGTCATCAGCTCCATGTGATCGCCCAGGCTGAACCGGTTCTTGACCTTTACCTGCGCCAGGCGATCACGGCGCTCGCCGGTCAACTCGCCGACAAACTGCTGGCGCTCTGAAACCGAGCTGCCGTGCTGATAGTTCTGGTATTCGTCATGCACATGCCGGCGCAGGAAGCCTTCGGTGTAGCCGCGCTGGGCCAGGGACTCCAGATCCGTCATCAGGCTGCGATCAAATTCGCGGCCGGCCACGGCATCATCAATCGCCCGGCGATAGACCTGCGTGGTGCGTGCGCAATAGAAGTGCGATTTGGTCCGGCCTTCGATCTTCAGCGAGTGCACGCCCATCTGCGTCAGCCGCCCGACATGTTGCACGGCGCGCAGGTCCTTGGCGTTCATGATGTAGGTGCCGTGCTCGTCCTCGAAGGCCGGCATCAGTTCGTCCGGGCGATTGGCTTCCTGCAACAGGAACACCTGATCGGTCGGCGCGCCGATGCCCAGGGTCGGCTCGGGCTGGAATTGCTGAACGATTTCACCGAGCTGATTTTCCGTGGCTTGCGTCGCCGAATACTTCCAGCGACAGGCGTTAGTGCAACTGCCCTGATTGGCGTCGCGCTTGTTCATGTAGCCCGATAACAGGCAGCGGCCGGAATAGGCCATGCACAGCGCGCCATGGACAAAGACCTCCAGCTCCATCGCCGGGACGTGCTGGCGGATTTCGGCGATTTCTTCCAACGACAGTTCCCGGGACAGGATGATCCGGCTCAAGCCCTGTTGCTGCCAGAACTCGACACTGGCCCAGTTCACCGTGTTGGCTTGTACCGACAGGTGAATCGGCATCTGCGGGAAGTGTCGGCGTACCAGCATGATCAGGCCCGGGTCGGACATGATCAGCGCGTCCGGGGCCATGGCAATCACGGGGGCCAGGTCGTTGAGGAAGGTCTTGAGCTTGGCGTTGTGCGGCGCAATGTTCACCACCACATAGAAGCGCTTGCCTTGGGCCTGTGCCTCTTTGATGCCGAGCGCGAGATTGGCGTGGTCAAATTCGTTGTTGCGCACCCGCAGGCTGTAACGCGGCTGGCCGGCGTAGACCGCATCGGCACCGTAGGCGAAGGCATATCGCATGTTTTTCAAGGTGCCGGCGGGAGCGAGCAGTTCTGGGGCAAGGAGCGTCATGGCAGTGTCGATCGCAAAAGTCCGCGAGGGTAATCGCCTTGCCCGCGAGGTTCATTGATCTGGATCTATGCTTGATGAACAAACGGATGGCACTCGCGCGAACCGTGGCGGACTAAGCATCAGCACGGCTCTTCAATACGAGAGCGCACTGACATGGATCGGACATGAACGAACAGACGGTACACAACAAATCGCTGGTGATCTTGCTCGGGGTGGTCACCGCCGCCTTTATCTGGATTTTGCTGCCGTTCTACGGCGCGGTGTTCTGGGCGGTGATCCTCGGGATTCTGTTCGCGCCGCTGCAACGCCGGATACAACTGAAGTTCAGCTGGCCGCGCAACCTGACGTCGTTGCTCACCCTGAGCATCTGCCTGGTAATCGCGATCCTGCCGGTGATTATCCTCAGCATCTTGCTGGTTCAGGAAGGGGCTGCGCTGTACAAGAGCATCGAAAGCGGCGAGCTGGACATCGCGGGGTATGTGACGCATTTCAAACACAGCCTGCCGCCGTACTTCCAGCATTTGCTGGATCGGGCCGGGCTCGGCGAGCTGGACGGGCTGCGGGAGAAAATCATCAAGAGTGCGGTGACGGGCAATGAGTTTGTCGCCACGCAAGTCTTCAGTTTCGGTCAGGGCACGTTCGATTTTGTGGTGGGTTTTTTCATCATGCTCTACCTGCTGTTCTTCTTCCTGCGAGACGGTGCGGAACTGGCGCGTAAAGTTCGCTCCGCCGTCCCGTTGCAGGAGCACCAGAAACGCCGTTTGCAGCTGAAGTTCAACCGTGTGGTGCGGGCGACCGTAAAGGGCAACCTGCTGGTGGCGATTACGCAGGGCGCATTGGGCGGTTTGATTTTCTGGTTTCTGGACATCCCGAGCGCGTTGCTCTGGGCGGTATTGATGGCGTTTCTATCGCTGTTGCCAGCCGTGGGGGCCGGGATTGTCTGGGCACCGGTGGCGGCGTTCTTCCTGTTCACAGGGGCGATCTGGCAAGGGGTGGTGCTGGGGTTGTTCGGGGTTTTTGTGATCGGCCTGGTGGATAACGTGCTGCGCCCGATCCTGGTGGGCAAGGACACGAAGATGCCGGACTATCTGATCCTCATCTCGACCCTTGGCGGTCTGGCCATTTTCGGCCTGAACGGCTTTGTCATCGGGCCGCTGATTGCAGCGCTGTTCATGTCGAGCTGGGCGATCTTCATCGAAACCAAACCAAGGGTGCAGCTGCCTTAAGCGCTGAGCTGCCCCTGGCCGATTTGTTGCGACAGTGCCTTGGCGGCCGGCAGCGAAGTGAGCGGTCCGCTGATCGGTTCGCCGTCCTGCACCAGATACCAACAGGCGAGCAATCCTAGCTCTCTGAGCGGTGCGGGAACGGCGCTGCCAATTACGGACATGATCTGAACCTGGGACATAAATACCTCCATCAATCGATGGAGCTACCTTACGGACCTGCCTCGCGAACGGACAATCAACACTTTCGATAGTCGTCATTGACGCCAGTGAGTGTTGAGTTCAGTCGACCACCAGGTCAAGCATATGGACCACTTCCTGCTCGTTGAGCAGGCCTTTGCGCACCAGGTTTTCGGCCAGCAGCGAAAGAAACTTGGCACTGCGATGGCCTTCCAGGTGCTTGAGTTCGGTCAAAGCGTTGTACACCTTGCTGGAAGTGCACAAGCCGACAATGCGGTGCGGGTTTTGCGTGGGCATGAGGTCGTCCTTGTTTTTATCAACCTGTTGTTTACGCACAGATCCAAGCTTGCGGACCTGACATGACATAAATATGACCGTTTTTCCCAAGTCGGGGGAAGGGCGGTCGAGTCAATCTTGCCAACTTGAACCGTCCACACTGTCTCCACAGCGACATTGGCGCGATTTTTCCAGACCTTCGCCGACGAACGGTCACAAAAAAGCCCCGCTGATTAGGCGGGGCCTGATGAGTCTGTTACCAGCGGCCATAACCGTGGGGATGGCCGTAGTAACCGCGCGGCGGACCGTAATAACCACGGGGCGGGCCGTAGTAAACCGGCGGTGGTGCGTAGTAGACCGGTTGCTGCACGTAGACCGGCGCAGGCTGGTAATAAACCGGTGGTGGCTGTTGTATGTAAACCGGCTGAGGCTGGGCGTAGACCGGTTGCTGTACATACACCGGTCGGTTGCTGTTGATGATGGCCGAGCCGACGATTGCCGAACCAACGATCGCGCCAAATACCGCTGGACCCTGCCAACCGTGACCGCCGCCAGCCTCTGCCTGCCCTGTGATAGCAAGAGCACCGAGCAGCAAGGCAACTGTGGGGATTTTACGGATCATGATAATTCCTCGGTTCTTCGACCCGGCGCTTGCGTCTGCAATAGACCCAAGGATCGTCGCGGGGATACCTCTAAGACAGCGTTTTTTTGAAAATCAGCACAGCCGTTGGGTAAATTTTGTGTAAGGTCTGTACCGGCTTCTTTACGGCCGCTGCCACCCTGCGCGGGCACGCCGTTATGATCGATCAGAATTCGATGGAATGGCTCATCCCGTCCATCTGAAAGTGCTTATGAAGGAGATATTTCATGCAGATGAACCCCAACCGAGACACCCAGCTGTGCATGTCGCTTTCCGGGCGTCCCGGCAATTTCGGCCTGCGGTTTCACAATCATCTGTATGAACAGTTGGGCCTGAATTTTTACTACAAGGCGTTCAGCAGTCAGGATCTGCCGGGTGCCGTTGGCGGCATTCGTGCGCTGGGTATTCGTGGCTGCGGCGTGTCGATGCCGTTCAAGGAGGCCTGCATTGCGCTGGTCGATGAGCTGGACGCGTCCGCAGCGGCCATTCAATCGATCAATACCATCGTCAACACCCATGGCCATCTCAAAGCCTACAACACCGATTACATCGCCATCGCCCAGCTGCTTGAAACCCATCAGGTGCCGAAGGAATCGACCTTTGCCCTGCGCGGCAGCGGCGGCATGGCCAAAGCCGTGGCCAGTGCCTTGCGTGATGGCGGCTATCAAAACGGCGTGATCGTGGCCCGTAACGAACAGGCCGGGCGGGCGTTGGCTGAATCACTGGGCTATCAGTGGCAGGCGGAACTGGGCTCTCAGCGTCCGCAGATGTTGATCAACGTCACGCCGATCGGCATGAGCGGCGGTCCCGAGGCCGATCAACTGGCGTTCGACGCTGAAACCATCGCGGCTGCCGAAACTGTCTTCGATGTGGTGGCGATTCCCTCGGAAACACCGCTGATCGTGCGCGGTCGCGCCGAGGGCAAACGCGTCATTACCGGGTTGGAAGTGATCGCGATCCAGGCGCTGGAGCAGTTTGTCCTGTACACCGGCGTGCGGCCGACGGATGAGCAGTTCAAGAAAGCGGTGGAGTTTGCTCGCGGTTGATCCTTCAGATTATTGGTTGGCTGTATCGGCCTCATCGCGAGCAGGCTCGCTCCCACAGTGGATTGGCGTCGTACACATTTTTTGTGTCCGACAGAAAACCCTGTGGGAGCGAGCCTGCTCGCGATGGGCGCAACTCGGTCTCTCAAGTGCATCTGCCGCCTATACTCCCCGCCAGCAAAGACTTGCCGCCCCAA
>NZ_RXHX01000038.1:0-58783 GCF_005930655.1 Pseudomonas sp. FSL W5-0299 | reverse complement strand
ACGTCCTGTAACAGAAAAACAGTTACCTGCCGTTTCGCGCAATATTTATTGGGGATAGAGGGGTGTAACAATAAATATGATTACCTTTTTCACGGAAAACCGTGACGGCCAGTTGGGCGGAGCCTTCGACAGCACGGCCTGGTGCGGCACGCCACCGGCCAGCGATGCCGCGCTATTGGGCAAGGATCAACTGACGCTGCGCATCACCAACACGGTGCGTGGCGAGTTCATGCTCAGTGGTGCCGTGGTGGTGTCCGAGCGCACCTTCAACCGCTACGACCTGGGCCGCAACGAACTGCGCCTGCGTCTGGAACCTTTGCAGTGGTCGTTCGGCGTCACGCCGATTTTCCTTGAGCAGGTCAAGGTCCAGCCGCTGAGCCGCAACCTAGCATCGGCCAACAAAAGCGCCTACGCCGAACTTGAGCCAAGGCGCATCGGAGTGCAGGGCCGGGCCACGGATTTTCCCTTCGATACCTACCGTTATGGCTACAAACCGGTGCTGTATTACCTCAAGGGCAACGAGCGCATCGACTTGAGGTTCAAAAACATCACCACGCTGATGGAGATGTCGAACACCTTCACGCCGGTCCAGAAGTACAACCGCGTCGACTACATCAACGAACGCAACGCGATGATCCGCGATGAAGACTACAAGGCCTTCGGCGCCCACGAGTGCGCGTTCAGCGTCGAGCGCAAAGGCTCGTTCAAGGTGATCGTGCTGCTCTTGTTGCTGGTGCTGTGCCTGCCGCTGCTGCACGTGTTCTATCGCGATGAACCGGGGATCGATTTTCTCGCCACGCTGGTGAGTATCGGCGCGATCCGGGTGTTGCTGGTGGGGCCGATGAAGGACTTCCAGCTGTACACCATCGACTTTTTGTTCGCGGGGGTGATTATCCTGGTGGGCACGGTGTCGCTGATCAAGGCGATGCGGGCGAACAGCCGGCGGGAGTTGGCGTTGAAGAGTGGTTCTTCGTGGTAAATCCGATCTGAAACCGGGTTGACGCCATCGCGGGCAAGCCTCGCTCCCACCAGGATTGCATAAACCCTGTAGGAGCGAGGCTTGCCCGCGAAGAGGCCTTCGGGTCAACCATCGGTCATTTCAACGCCGGATCGCCCCCGTTCATTTTCTTCCAGCGTTGCAACAGCACCTGCGCCTTCGGTTCCTGCCCGTTATCCAGGTAGTACTGGATCAGCGACAACCGCGCATTGCGGTTGGCCGGTTGCACGTTCAACAACCGCTCCAGCTCTTCGCATGCCTCATCAACCTTGCCGCTGTCGTGCAACGCCACCGCCAGCACGTAGCCGTATTGGGCGTTCTGCGGTTCCAGTTGCGCGGCTTTGCGTAAGGCTGGCATGGCATGCGCTGACTGGCCCGCACGCACCAGCGCCAAGCCCTGGGTGTGTTGCAGCAGGGCGGTGTCCGGGTGTTCTTTCAGGCTTTGTCCCAACAGCGCCTGCGCTTCCTGGCCGCGTCCATTGGCTTCCAGCCATTGCACCAGCGTGACCAGCGCCGGGTAGAAATCCGGATCACGCTTGAGGGCGGTGCGCAGCAGCGATTCGACTTCGTCGTTGCGCCCGCTGGCCTGGTAGAGCATCGCCAGGTTCAGGTTGGACTCGGCGCGCTCGGCCAGGCTTTTTTGCACCGCTTCGTATTCGGCAATGGCCGCGTTCCAGTTGGCCTGGGCGCTGCCCAATCCGTTACGCGCGACGCTCAGCAAGTCTCGGGCCGCGACGATCCGCACCGCCTTCACCGGATCGCCCAGCAACGGCGTCAGCAGCGGCGCACGCTCCGGTGGCGGCAGGAACGCACTGATTGCCCGCACTGCGCTTTCACGCACTTGCGGTGCAGGGTTGCTCAAGTCCTTGGTCGCGAGTTTCAAGGCCTGTTCGCTCGGGTACAGCGGCAGTTCTGCCAGCAAGGTGGCGCGCTGAATCGCCGGCAGGTTGCTGCGCTGCAACTGTTCGTACAAGGCTTGCGCGGCGCCGGGCTGGCCGTTGCGAATCAACCACAGGCTTTCGTCGTAGCGTGGCGCCTGCGCCGTGGTGGCGGTGTTCCAGAGTTTGAATTGCTCAGTGACCTTGTCGCCGGCCTTGCCTTGGTGACAGGTCAGGCAGGCGTCCGGCGTGCCGAGTTTTTTTGCCCGCTCCGGGTTGGGAATGCTGAAGCTGTGGTCGTGCCGGAAGTCGTTGCCCATGTAGAACTTGCCGGGCATGTGGCAATCCACGCATTGGGAGCCAGGCTGGCCCGGGGTGTGGCGGGTGTGTTCGATGGAGTCGTAGTTCTTGGCTTGCAAACCCTTGCCGTCGACGCCTGTCACCGAAGTCTTGCCGGCGATGTTGTGGCATTGCAGGCAAACGCCGTTGCCCGGGGCCTTGAGTTCGGTGCTGTGGGGGTTGTGGCAGTTGCTGCAACGCACGCCCTTGTCGAACATTTTGCTTTGGGCGAAGGAGCCGTGTTCGAACACTTCATCCTTGATCTTGCCGTCCAGCGCGTACAGCTCGCGGGTCAGGGGGCTCAGCAGGTAGTCGTCCATCAAACGCTTGCCAACGGTGTAGCCGTCGCCCAGCGGTGCGCGGCGCGAATGGCAGCGGGCACAGGTTTCGATTTCGACCGTGGCGTCCTTGTCCTTGAGGTCGACCGCAAAGCCGGCGTGGATCAGATCGCCTTTCTTCGCCGTCCATTCCAGGTGGTTGGACGCGGGCCCGTGGCACGCCTGACAACCGACACCGAGGCTGTTCCACTGGCTGTCGAAGGTGTTTTTGGCCGCGTCGAAATTGCGCTTGTAACCAGTGGTGTGGCATTCGACACACATGAAATTGGCGTTCTGGCTGGGCTTGCTCCAGTGCAGCGGGTTCTTGAAATTCACGCCCTGGCCCGGATAGAGGTGGAACCAGCGGTTTCTCTCGGTATCCCAAGCCACACCCAGCGCTTGCAAGCGACCTTCGCCGACCTCTATCAGGTATTGCTGCAACGGCGCGATGCCAAAGGTGTAGGCCACTTTGAAGTCGGCATTCTTGCCGTCAATACCGGGCGTGTTGACCCAGAAACCGTCGTCCTTGCGCGAGAAACGGGTGGTTTCGTTTTGCGCCTTGAACGTGACGTTATTGAAATCGCCCAGCATCGTTTCGGCATTGGCCTCCTGCATCGCCAACTGGTGATGGGAGCCTTGCCAATCTTTCATCTGTTCGCTGTGGCAGCCCCGGCATTGTTGCTCATCGACCATCTTCGCCGGTGTCACGACGACGGATTGCGCTTTGGCCGGCTGAACAGTCGGCGTACTGACGGGCACGGTATTGATCGGCGCTGGCGTGCTGTACAGCAGAAACCAGCCGATTGCCGCCACGGCCACCAGCAAGACGCCGATGGTCACGGGAAACAGGTAACGGTTAATCAATGTCGGTGGTGAATCAGGGGTTGGGGTTGCTGCTTTATTTTTATATTTCGGCATTGCAGCTTCCATAGTCCAGTGCATTGGCCGTCAGGCGTGCGTTGAGGCTTGATGCAGCTTTGCCGGAGGTTCTGTGTCTGTCAAATGGCGCTTGTGAGCCATTGCGCAGCGATAGATAAATAGTGTGCTTTTTGACAACAAATCGCTGTGCGTTGGCTATAACTGTAATTCCCGTATGCAATACCGTTGTCGGCCTTCTGACAGGAGTTACAGCATGAAGCTTGCGTTAATGATGAGCACGTTGTGCATTGCCTCGATCGGGGTGGTGGGCTGTGCCAGCAAAGTCGTAGAGCCGGACCAGTATTCAGGTTTTCTCAAGGACTACAGTCAACTCAAGGAAGCCAAGTCACCCTCGGGCGCGACAGTGATGCGCTGGGTCGATCCCAAGCTCGACATCCGTCAATACACCAGCGTCTACATTGAGCCGACCCAGCTCTATCCGAAACCACAACCGACGGTGAAAATCCCCCAGGCGACCCTCAACGGCATCACCGGTTACTACGACCAGGCGCTGAAGCGCGAGGTGGGTAAATCCCTGCCATTGGCCGCAGGTCCTGGCCCGGGCGTGATGGTGGTACGTGCCGCGATTACGGCGGTAAGCAGCAAGACAGAAGGGCTGAAACCTTATGAAGTGATCCCGATTGCGCTGGTGGCCGCGGCGGTCAGCACGGCCAGCGGTATTCGTGATCAAGAGACCGATCTGGCCACCGAAGCGGTGTTCCTCGATGGCGGCAATAACCATGTGTTAGCCCAGGTCGTGCGCAAGGGCACCGGCAAGCCGCTGGAAAACGAATCTCAGGTGATGAAGGTCGATGACGTGAAGGGCGTGATTGATGGTTGGGCGTCGGATTTGCATCAGTCTTTTCTAAAGCTTAAGTCCAAGTGATGCGTTGACGGTTGATGGTCGCTTCGCGGGCAAGCCTCACTCCTACGGTGTTGAGTCGTTAGTCAACTTTATGAACGACCTGATCCTGTAGGAGCAAGGCTTGCCCGCGAAGGCGGCCTCAAGCACAACACATCACTCAATAATCAGCACGCGCCAGTCGGTTGTAATGGCTGATCAGCGAATCATATCCACGCGTCACCGCATAAAAATCATCACTCAATCGCTGTGGTTCAGCCTTGTTCTTCCAGTCCTTGTGCAGCGCATTCAAGGCATCCAGATACTTCTGAGTCGGCCTGGCGATGTGCGACCAGAGATAACTGGGTGCTTCGTTACGTTTTTGCGTTCCCTGGATATGGCGTTGACCGAACTGCTGCAGGTAATCCCAGGCCAATTGCAGTTCAGCGATGGCTTTAGCCAGTGCCTGCGGCGTCAGGCTTCGATTGTTCACGCCCTCCGTTACAAGGTTCAGCGTGTCCCTGGCCTGGATCATGTAGGCCAGCAAATACCAGTGAATGTCCTTGCCCAGGCGCGCTTCGATCAGTTTGAGTTGCTCGCGCCGCTGTTCGAGGTCCAGCGCTTCAACCTGCTGCCTCAGTACCGTTGACGCCGTGAGGTAGTCCTCGGCCCTGGGTCTGAATTGATCGGCAAAGGCGGGCTGCACCTCACTGATGGCGGTCGAAAAACGCGCCTGTCGGTAAAAGGTGATTTGCTGCGTAAAGGGCGTCACTTGCTGTAATGCCTGTGCGTAGGCATCGGCTTTCAACGCCAGTGTTGGGTCGTAGTCCAGCAACTTGAGTTTTTCGCTGATTTTCGGCGAACAGATATCCCTTTGAATGGCGGGCGCATCACGGGCACCGTTGTCGTCGAAATCATGCTGGTTGGCGATCCAGTCTCGCACCGGTTCCGCAGGTTGCTTCGGCGATTTGTACAGTGCGTAGGCGACCCGCCAATGCACGTCGACCCGGTTGATGCAATCGATCACCGGGCTCAGGGCATTGGCCTGCGCGGTGAGCGGAGCGTCGTGTCGATCCAGCCACAAATCGATGCGGGCGACGAATGTCGAAGAGCCGGCCAGCCCCATCAGGATCAGCATCAAAAGGGTCGCCACCGGGAACAGCCATTTCGGGTTCATGGCTGTTTCTCCTGGCCGTACCACTGCTCAACAGTGGCCGGTGCGTTGCATTCGCTGGCGGTGGCCGGCATCCGGCTGCACAAGCGTTCGGTCCACTGTTGCAGGCCCTGGTTGCGGTTGACCGTACTTTGGCTTGAGATCACTTTGAACACGCCGAGTACTAAAACCAGTACCAAAATGCCCGCGCCCATCAGGCTGCGCTTGAGCAAGGGGCTGGCGTGTTGCCAGGAAACGTGCGGTTTGACCTTCCGTCGGCGTATAAGTCCGACACTCATCAGTGTCGTGATGTAAACGATGCTGCCGACCACGCCATACACGTTGCCAATGCCCGCCGCCATCGCAATGCAGGGAATCAAGTCGCGCAGTACTCCAAACGGCAGGGGCATGAGCGAGGGCGAAAGGCGCACACTCAATCGATCGTCCAGCCACCAAAAGCGATGGGCAACGTGCGCCGTCAGCCAGTTGAGTGCCCATCCGACGACCGCGAATATCATCGACCAGAACACCGTGACGCCGATCAATTCGCCCAGACGCGTGCCCAACGGCGCGAACTGAATAAAGGTGCCGACCAGACAGGCCAGGACAATACCCAGGTAAATCGGCCAGCTGTCATAGGCATGTTCCCAGTCACGCCAGAAGAACGGCGTACCGCCGGGCAGGTCTGCGCAGATGTCGGGGTGGTTGGCGTACAACGCAGAGCTCAGCTTTCGACAGTGCACCCAGTCGTCTTCGCGCAAGCGTCGGGCCAGGGCTCGGCGCTGACTGAATGGGCCCGGCGCCAGCAGCAAGTGGGCGGCGCGATGCTCTGGCGTGGCAGCGGGTTCTGCGGCGAGGCGTTGTTGCCGGGCCAGAAATATCGGCGCTTCACGACGCTCCGCCAAGCGCTCGCGCTGTAGCGACAGTTCTACAATCAGTTCTTCGTCCAGTTCCAGGCGCTGCCAGAGACTGAACCAGTGAAAGGTTTCCATTGCCCATTCGAGCAGTGTTTCACAGGTCTCGAAGTGTTCGACGCAATGCCTGAGCACGGCGTCTTCCATCACATCGGCCGCGCCATGTTCGAGGGCGGCGGCATAACGTTGTTCGAGCTCGACACGGCTGACACCGTCCAGCGAACGGGTGACCCGTTGCAGCGTGTCGACTTCCACCACCGACAGCCCGCTCAGGTCCCACGGGGCATCATTACCCGAGTCATCCTCGCGCAATTGCTCCCATTCCTTGATGCTCAGCGCTTGCTCATACGCCTCACGCAGACGCTGAAAGCCCTCTGGGTCTTCATCCGGGCGCGTCTGTTTGAGCAGGATTGCGTATTGGCGTTTGATACTGCGTGTATCGGCATCGGCCGGGAGGCCAAGGGTGGTCCAGCAACTCATTGCGTGTGCAACTCCATGAAAACCCGGGACGCGTCCACTAGTGGCAATTTGATTTTTGCGCCCCCTACCTGTTTCGCGTCGAAAAGTCCTCGGGTCTTACCTTCAGTCACCGACAAACGTTTATTGCAGTCCGGCGTAACGCTTTTTTTATTGCACTTGCTCGGGAGCGGGCGCATCGAACGGATAGATCTGGCGCCATTCGGATGCCATATCCACAATCGTCCAGCCACGGGTTTTGGCTTCGTCCAGGGCCTTGTCCAGACGCCCGATCTGAGATTGACGGTCATAGGCCCATTCGCGCTTGGCGTCGGTGTGGTGCACCAGCCCCATGAAGCGTTTGCCCGGCCCGGCGGCGGTCCACTGCAGCATTTGCAGATCGCCATCGGAGTTGCCGAACGCGAGGATCGGCCGACGCCCGATCACCGCGTCGATGCTTTCCGGTTTGCCCGGGCCGTCGTCGTTGTGGGCCAGTTTCGGGGTGCGCACGATCGAGGCCTTGCCGTCCTTGAACTGGAACGCGGTGACAAAGGTGGTGCCGATCACTTGCTCGGGTGGAATGCCGTAGACCTTCTCGGCAAAGGCGCGCATGAACGCGGTGTCGCCCCCGGAGACGATGTAGGTCTTGAAGTCCTGGCTGCGCAGGTAATCGAGCATTTCCAGCATCGGCTGGAAGATCATCTCGGTGTACGGCTTGCCGGTTTTCGGATGTTTGGCTTGGCTCAGCCAGGTCTTGGCGTAGTCATCGAAGGCGTCGGTGGTCATGCCGGTGTGGGTGGCGCCGAAGATCTTCAGGATGCCGTCCATACCGGTGGCAGCCAGGGCCTGGTGATCGTTTTCCAGCACGGCTTTGAAGGGCTGGGTGGTTTTCCATTCCGGGTGTTGCGGTGCGGTGCGCTTGACCTCTTCGAGGGCAAACAGCAACTCGAAATACATCGGCTGTTCGCTCCACAACGTGCCGTCATTGTCGAAGACGGCGATGCGGTCCTCGGGTTTGACGAAGTCCTTGCTGGAATGGTCGGTGACGGTCTGGACGAACTCGATGATGCTTTTCTTCGATGGGCCGTCGTTCCACGAGGGCAAGGGTTCGGCTGCCAGGGCCAGCAGCGGCATGCTCAAGACCAGCGCAAACAGCAGCCTCAGCCCATGGCGTCGGCGGGTCGACATCAGGTTTGTCATGGGAAGTCCTTCTCGTGAATAGGGTTGAGTGGGCGCAACGCGTCAGCTGCCGGGGGCGGGTGGTGACAGGTCTGACTATGCAGCGTAGCCAAGGATTTCTTCAGTTGGCGCAGCGCCTGATCTTCGGTCGGTTGCCGGCTGTAACAGGCGCGCAACAGGTTTTGCAGGCGCGGGCCGAGGTTGCCCGGTTTCAGGCCCAGGCGGCTGCGTCTGCCCCAGAGGTACAGGGCGCTCAGTTGTGCCGGTTTGCCATCGATCTGCACCGGAGTTTTGCACCGGGTGTGTCGGTCGGGGTGCTCCTGCGGTCTATGGGGTGGGAATTCATGGTTTAGCAGGCACGGGGTTTAGCAGCGGCATTTTCCACTGGCCGCTGGCAACTTCGGGTTGTGGCAGGTAAAGGCGCAAGACCCCATAGAACGGGCCTTCCGGCGCAGGCAGCCAGTTGCTTTGCAGGTCCTTGGCCGGTGCACTGTTTTGCAGATAAAGGGTCAAGCCACCGTCGGTGTCGAGCTTGAGATCGGGCAGCATCCGCGAGTTGATCAGGTAGCGATTCAGCGGGTTGGCCACCAGCAACTTGTTCTTGCTGTCGTACATCGTCAGCGACCAGAACGCATCGGCCGGGGGCAGGGCGCCTTTGTCGAAATGCAGGGTGTAATCGTGTCTCGAGGCGTCGAGCGGCTTGCCGTCCTTGTCGACGAAATAGCCGATGTAATTGGCCTCTTCGGCCGAGTTGCCGAAAATCCCCATATTGGCGCCAGCGTAGCGGTACAGGTAATTGCCCTTGAGGTGATCGCGAGTGCCGTAGAAATCGCCGCTGGTGACCTCGTGAGTATCGACTTTGTCTTTCTTGAATCGGGCGAATTCGGCCTTGGCATCACTGATACCGTCTTCCAGGGCCTGGCGTTGTTCTGCGGTGAAGTCGTGCAGGTTGAAAGGCTCGCCGGCCTCGATGCCGATGGTCTTTAAGCGCGCGAGCAAGTCCGTTTCCGAGTCATGCGCCGGGGCGAAGGCCAGCATGAAGTTAAGGTAGCGGAACAGATCAGGGGTATCGCTCATGGTCGGGGTGGGTTTGGGCCAGGCAATCTTCGGCGCGGCGGGTGGGGCCTTTTGCTTGACGTAGTGGCTCAGCGTTTCGACCTTGTAGCCTTTCTGAATCTTCTTGACCTGGGCCAGGTCCTTTTCATCGAACAGCTGCGTGCGATACAGGGCGTAGGCGATGTTGGTTTCGCTGCGCAGCAGTCGATCCATTTTTACCGGTTGCTGACCCTGCCAGTTGGGGCCGGCGACCATGAAATGCCCGCCGTTGTTGCCCGTACTGCGGGTGCCCAGGTACGCAAAGTTTTGCGTGTAGGCGTCGATCAATTGCACGGAGTAGTAACGGTGCTCGTCGATGGGCGGCAAGGTCAGCACCACCGGTTCGGCGCGCAGGTCCATCCACACAAAGGAGTAGGGCGTGTCGGCGTTGGGTGTGACGAACGCAGTGTCCTTGGCGGTGAACGCCTTCGCGGTGTTGCCGATCCGGTTGAACGGCGCCTTGAAGTTCGCGCTCTTCGTGTCAACCGCTTGGGAGTAGAGGGTTTTGTACATCTCCACCACCGGAAATCCGTACAGGTAGGCTTCCTTGGCGATGCCCCGGGCGTCTTCGGGAGTAGCAGTGAAGTCGGCCCAGGCGCTGGTGCTCAGGGCGAGCGAGAGCGCGGTGAGCAACAGGCGGTTAGTCATAGTGAACCCTTGGGCGTCATTTCACCGCTGTGACGGCGTCGAGTACCGGACGGGATGGGGGGTCGATCGCCATAGAACCCGTGTAGAAACAAAGGATCGCTTCTTGGGCCGGCAGACTGTTTTCCAGCGCAGCCTTGCGGATTTGGGTATCGAGGTCCTGGGCACCGACGCCGCAACTGACGAACATGGTCATCAGGCTGTAGCCGGCCAAGCGAATTGCACAGTGCATACGAGACTCCTATTTACCGAAAGGCAGTTGTGTCGCGGTTGCCACTGCTGCGTAATCTCTTTCCTATCAAGCCTGTATGACATGTTTGTTGAAGTTAGCAGCTAACGTCGGATTCGCCAGCCGGACGGGGGCTTTGGAAGTTTGTTCAGGTTTTCGGTATTTTTTGTGCATTGAAATTGAATGCAAACCTGAGGCTTGGGTGATGTGGCAGAAAAGCCATCGCGGGCAAGCCTGGCACCTGCAAGAGAGCGCGGTGTGGTGATCGACTTGCCCGAGAAAGGTGTTGATGAGGTGGCGCTGGACGCTTAACCCCCTGCAATGTTCAGCGCTTTTTCATCTGCTCGCGTATCCGTTCTTCCTGCTCACGCAGTTGCGGAGTGAATTCCTCGCCGAAATCTTCCGCTCCGTATATAGGGCGGATCTCGATCTCCGCTTCGGTGCCCGGCATCGGATTGGGGCAGCGTTTGACCCACTCGATCGCTTCCTCTTTCGACTTGACCTCCCAAATCCAGTAACCGGCGATCAGCTCTTTGGTTTCGGTGAACGGGCCGTCGATGACCGTGCGTTTTTCGCCGGAGAAACGCACCCGGGCGCCTTTGCTGCTTGGTTGCAGGCCGTCGCAGTCGATGAGGATGCCGGCCTTGGTCAGTTCCTCGTTGTAATTGCCCATCGCTGTCATCAATTCCTCGGTGGGCAGCACACCGGCCTCGGAGTCCGGGCTGGCTTTCACAATGATCATGAATCGCATGGTTTTATCTCCGCTGGAGGGTGGGTGATTCACTGTCTAGTCGAATGGGCGTGAGCCGAATCGACAGGCAATGTGTGAAATGTAGAGGCGGTGGCTGCCTTTCATCTTGAACGCCGGGTGAAGGCGGGAGAGGGCGGTACGCTGTACACCGGCTGCGCGAACTGTTCGGCTGTCGGTGGTGCGTTGATATGCGCCGGATTTTCGAGACGCGGCACCAAAATGTGCTGCGGTTGCTGAGACAGTGGGCACGCATCCGACCCTGTGGGAGCGAGCCTGCTCGCGAAAGCGGTGTACCAATCGACATCCATTTTGAATGTTCGTCTGCTATCGCGAGCAGGCTCGCTCCTACAGGTTTCTGTGTCGTTTGGAAGAGTTGTATCCAGTTTAGGGGGCGACACTTCACAATTTGTATCCGGGCATAGGTCGTCGGCCCATTTCGTGGTTAACTTCGGCCTCTTCAAAATTCTCCACAACAATGTCAGAAGGACTCCGTTCATGGCTCAAGTCACTCTTAAAGGCTCCCCGGTTCAAGTCAACGGCCAACTGCCACAAGCCGGTTCCAAGGCGCCAGCCTTTTCCCTGGTCGCCGGCAATCTGTCCGACGTGACCCTGGCGAGCTTCGCCGGCAAACGCAAAGTGCTGAACATCTTCCCAAGCGTCGACACCCCGACCTGCGCCACTTCGGTACGCAAGTTCAACGCCCAGGCCAACGACATCGCCAACACCGTGGTGCTGTGCATCTCCGCTGACCTGCCGTTCGCTCAAGCTCGCTTCTGCGGCGCCGAAGGCCTGGAAAACGTACAAAACCTGTCGACCCTGCGCGGTGCCGAGTTCATCGAGAACTACGGCGTGGCCATCGCTGACGGCCCGCTCAAAGGCCTGACCGCCCGTGCCGTCGTGGTACTGGACGAAAACGACAACGTTCTGCACAGCGAACTGGTCAAGGAAATTGCTGAAGAACCGAACTACGAAGCGGCACTCGCCGTTCTGAAATAAGGTTACTTTTACAATTGTTAACGGCCTGAGGGGGCGTTCTCAGTTAATTTCCCCGCCGCGTTGTCGCCTTAAAGCGGGCCAGGCAAGGCGCAGGCCGCTGGGAATGGTTGTTCCCTTTCCAAGGCCTGCAACGCAGGCTGGCCCGCTTGAAGGCACAACCCGAAGGGCCGGGCCTGCTGTTGTGCAGGGCTGCGTTGCTCGAAGCTTATTTGGAATGACCAAACCACGCTTCTCGCGCCTAGCTCTGCACAACAGCAGACCCGGCGCGGCGGGGTAATTAGCTGAGAACGCCCCCTCTGTCCAGGCCGTTTTCATTTGTGCTTCAGTGTCTTAGATAAATCTCCTGTTACGTAAGCCGAAGGTAAATTGCCGGTAAAGGCGCTTTGCTTAATGCCCACCAGTGCTTATCGTTCAGCCTCCCGTAGAAAGAAGCTCACGCGCCCAATGGTTGATCATTCCATGCAATCCTCCGCTTCCCGTAATCCTCGTCGCTGGCTGCTCGGCCTGCTTGTCCTGTTGGTCATCGCGGGCCTGTGCTGGAAATTCTGGCCCGCCGGCACTGCCAATAAGGACGGAGCTGCGCCGAAAGCCGTGGCCGGCCACACCGGCAAGTCGGGGGGGATGCGTCCTGGTTTCGGCGGGGCGACCGGACCGATCCCGGTGCGTGTGGCGCCGGCGGTCAAGGGTGATTTTCCGCTGTACTACAAGGCACTGGGCACCGTTACCGCACTGAACACCATCAATGTGCGCAGTCGGGTTGGCGGCGAACTGATGAAAATTTCCTTCGAAGAAGGGCAGATGGTCAAGGCCGGCGACCTGCTGGCTGAAATCGATCCGCGCCCTTACCAGAACGCCTTGCTCCAGGCCGAAGGCACGCTGCTGCAGAACCAGGCACAACTGAAAAACGCGCAGGTCGACGTCGAGCGTTATCGCGGCCTGTTCAAGGAAGACAGCATCGCCAAGCAAACCCTGGACACCGCCGAAGCACTGGTCGCCCAGTACCAGGGCACGGTCAAGACCAATCAGGCGGCGGTCAACGACGCCAAGCTCAATCTCGAATTCACCAGGATCCGCGCCCCGATAACCGGGCGCGTGGGTCTGCGGCAGCTGGACGTCGGCAACCTGGTGGCGGCCAACGACACCACGGCGCTGGCGATCATCACCCAGACCCAACCGATCAGCGTCGCCTTCACCTTGCCGGAAAACAGCCTCGACATCGTCCTGGCACGCTACCGCACCGGCGCCAAATTGCCGGCCGAAGCCTGGGACCGTGGTGACACCAAGTTGCAGGCCACCGGTGTGTTGCAGAGCCTGGACAACCAGATCGACGTGACCACCGGCACCCTGAAATTCAAGGCACGCTACGAGAACCGTGATCAGGCGCTGTTCCCCAATCAGTTCGTCAACGTCCACCTGCTCGCCGACACCTTGAAAGACGTGGTGCTCGCGCCATCGGCGGCGATTCAGTTCGGCACTAACGGCACCTTCGTCTACGCCATGGACGGTGACAAGAAAGTCGCGATCCGCCAGTTGAAAGTCGGTGCCAGTGACGGTGAAAACACTGTGATTACCGAAGGCCTGGCGCCTGGGGACCGTGTGGTCCTCGAAGGCACTGACCGCCTGAAGGAAGGCAGCGAAGTGGAGGTGGTCAACGACACCAAGGACGTGCCGACCACCCCGACCGGGCATCTGCAAGGCAAGTCGGCAGCCAGCTCGGCTGAGCCGGCGACCACCGACAAGGCGAAAAAGGGCGGCGCATGAACATCTCGCGGCTGTTCATCCTTCGCCCGGTCGCCACCACGCTGAGCATGCTGGCCATTATCCTGGCGGGCGTGATTGCTTATCGGCTGCTGCCGGTGTCGGCATTGCCTCAGGTGGATTACCCGACCATCCGCGTCATGACGCTGTATCCCGGCGCCAGCCCGGATGTCATGACCAGCGCCGTGACCGCGCCGCTGGAGCGTCAGTTCGGGCAGATGCCCGGCCTGACTCAGATGGCGTCGACCAGTTCCGGTGGCGCGTCGGTGCTGACCCTGCGTTTCAGCCTCGACATCAACATGGACGTCGCCGAACAGCAGGTGCAGGCCGCGATCAACGCTGCGACCAATCTGCTGCCCAAGGACCTGCCGGCACCGCCGGTGTACAACAAGGTCAACCCGGCGGACACCCCGGTGCTGACCCTGGCCATCACCTCCAAAACCATGCTGTTGCCCAAGCTTAACGACTTGGTCGATACGCGCATGGCGCAGAAAATCGCCCAGATCAGCGGCGTCGGCATGGTCAGCATTGCCGGCGGCCAGCGCCAGGCGGTGCGGATCAAGGTCAACCCGGAGGCGTTGGCGGCCAATGGCTTGAACCTGTCGGATGTGCGCACCCTGATCGGCGCGTCCAACGTCAACCAGCCCAAGGGCAACTTCGACGGCCCGACCCGGGTCTCGATGCTCGATGCCAACGACCAACTGACCTCGCCGAAGGACTATGCCAACCTGATTTTGGCCTACGCCAACGGCGCGCCGCTGCGCCTCAAGGACGTGGCCGAGATTGTCGACGGTGCCGAGAACGAACGCCTGGCGGCGTGGGCCAATGAAAACCAGGCGGTGTTGCTGAACATTCAGCGTCAGCCCGGCGCGAACGTTATCGAGGTGGTCGACCGTATCAAGGCCTTGCTGCCGAGCATCACCGACAACCTGCCGGCCGGCCTCGACGTCACGGTCCTCACCGACCGCACCCAGACCATCCGCGCCTCCGTCACCGACGTGCAGCACGAATTGCTGATCGCCATCGCGCTGGTGGTCATGGTCACGTTTCTGTTCCTGCGCCGCTTCAGCGCCACGATCATTCCGTCGGTGGCCGTACCGCTGTCGTTGATCGGCACATTCGGCGTGATGTACCTCGCCGGTTTCTCGGTCAACAACCTGACCTTGATGGCCCTGACCATCGCCACCGGTTTCGTGGTGGACGATGCGATCGTGATGCTGGAGAACATTTCCCGGTTTATCGAAGAAGGGGACAGTCCCCTTAATGCGGCGCTGAAGGGCGCCAAGCAGATCGGCTTTACCCTGATTTCCCTGACCCTGTCTTTGATCGCGGTACTGATCCCGCTGTTGTTCATGGCGGACGTGGTGGGGCGCTTGTTCCGCGAATTCGCCATCACCCTGGCGGTGGCGATCCTGATTTCCCTGGTCGTGTCGCTGACCCTGACGCCGATGATGTGCGCACGGTTGTTGAAACGTGAACCCAAGGAAGAAGAACAGGGCCGTTTCTACCGGGCCAGCGGCGCGACAATTGATTGGATGATCGCGGCTTACGGCCGCAAGTTAAAGTGGGTTCTCAAGCATCAACCGCTGACGCTGATGGTAGCCATCGGCACCCTGGCGCTGACCGTGTTCCTGTATTTGATCGTGCCCAAGGGCTTTTTCCCGGTGCAGGACACGGGCGTTATCCAGGGCATTTCCGAGGCGCCGCAGTCGATTTCCTTTGCGGCGATGAGCGAGCGGCAGCAGGAACTGGCCAAGGTGATCCTGGCCGATCCGGCGGTGGAGAGCCTGTCGTCCTACATCGGTGTCGACGGCGACAACTCGACGCTCAACAGCGGTCGCCTGCTGATCAACCTCAAGTCCCACAGCAACCGCGACCTGAGCGCCACCGAAGTGATCGCCCGTCTGCAACCGGAACTGGACAAGCTGGTTGGCATTCGCCTGTTCATGCAGCCGGTGCAGGACTTGACCATTGAAGACCGTGTCAGCCGCACGCAATACCAGTTCAGCATGTCGTCGCCAGATTCCGAGTTGCTCAGCCTGTGGAGCGGTCGTCTGGTGGACGCACTGACGCAACGGCCGGAGTTGACCGACGTCGCCAGCGACTTGCAGGACAAGGGCTTGCAGGTCTATCTGGTGATTGACCGCGATGCAGCGTCGCGGGTCGGCGTATCGGTGTCGAACATCACCGATGCGCTGTACGACGCCTTCGGCCAGCGGCAGATTTCCACCATTTACACCCAGGCCAGCCAGTACCGCGTGGTGCTGCAATCGCAGTCCGGCGAGAAGATCGGCCCGGATGCGCTGAACCAGATTCACGTCAAGACCACCGACGGCGGGCAAGTGCGCCTGTCCAGCCTGGCGCGCATCGAGGAGCGTCAGGCGCAACTGGCGATCACTCACATCGGCCAATTCCCGGCCGTGATGATGTCCTTCAACCTCGCACCCGGCGTGGCGCTGGGGCACGCGGTGGAAATCATCGAACAAGTGCAAAAAGACATCGGCATGCCGATTGGCGTGCAGACCCAGTTCCAGGGCGCCGCCGAGGCATTCCAGGCATCGTTGTCGAGCACCTTGCTGCTGATTCTGGCGGCGGTGGTGACCATGTACATCGTGCTTGGCGTGCTCTACGAGAGCTACATCCACCCGATCACCATTCTCTCGACCTTGCCCTCGGCGGCGGTCGGCGCCTTGCTGGCGTTGTTGTTGAGCGGCAATGACCTGGGCATGATCGCGATCATCGGCATCATTTTGCTGATCGGCATCGTGAAAAAGAACGCGATCATGATGATCGACTTCGCCCTCGACGCCGAGCGCAATCAGGGCATGGACCCGGAAACCGCGATTTATCAAGCGGCGCTGCTGCGTTTCAGGCCCATCCTGATGACTACCCTGGCGGCATTGTTTGGAGCGGTGCCGTTGATGCTGGCCACCGGTTCCGGCGCTGAATTGCGCCAGCCGTTGGGCCTGGTGATGGTCGGCGGTTTGCTGCTGAGTCAGGTGCTGACGTTGTTCACCACGCCGGTGATCTACCTGTATTTCGACCGTCTCGGTCGGCGCTGGGGTCGCAAGTCTGAAGCCGCGGAAGCGGTAGAGCAGCCATGAACCTGTCCGGACCTTTCATCAAGCGGCCGGTCGCGACCATGCTGCTGAGCCTGGCGATCATGCTGCTGGGCGGCGTGAGCTTCGGCCTGTTGCCGGTGTCGCCGTTGCCGCAGATGGATTTCCCGGTGATCGTGGTCCAGGCCAGCTTGCCCGGTGCCAGCCCTGAGGTTATGGCTTCGACCGTGGCCACGCCGCTGGAACGCTCCTTCGGCGCCATCGCCGGCGTCAACACCATGAGCAGCCGCTCCAGCCAGGGCTCGACCCGGGTGATTTTGCAGTTCGACCTCGACCGCGACATCAACGGTGCGGCCCGGGAAGTGCAAGCGGCGATCAACGCCTCGCGCAACCTGCTGCCGAGCGGGATGCGCAGCATGCCGACCTACAAGAAGGTCAACCCGTCCCAGGCGCCGATCATGGTGCTGTCGCTGACCTCCGACGTGCTGGAAAAAGGCCAGCTCTATGATTTGGCCTCGACGATCCTGTCCCAGAGCCTGTCCCAGGTGCGGGGCGTCGGTGAGGTGCAGATCGGCGGCAGTTCCCTGCCGGCGGTGCGCATCGAACTCGAACCCCAGGCGCTCAACCAGTACGGCGTGGCCCTGGACGATGTGCGCAACACCATCGCCAATGCCAACGTGCGCCGGCCCAAGGGCTCGGTCGAAGACGGCCAGCGGCTGTGGCAGGTGCAGGCCAACGATCAACTGGAAAAGGCCAAGGATTACGAATCGCTGATCATCCACTACGCCGACGGCGCGGCATTGCGCCTGAAAGACGTGGCCAAGGTCAGCGATGGCGTCGAGGACCGCTACAACAGCGGCTTCTTCAACAATGACGCGGCGGTGCTGCTGGTGATCAACCGCCAGGCCGGTGCGAACATCATCGAGACGGTCAACGAAATCAAGGCTCAGCTGCCGGCGTTGCAGGCGGTGCTGCCGGCCAGCGTCAAGCTGAACCTGGCGATGGACCGCTCGCCGGTGATCAAGGCGACGTTGCACGAAGCGGAAATGACCCTGCTGATCGCCGTGGCGCTGGTGATTCTGGTGGTGTTCCTGTTCCTCGGTAACTTCCGCGCCTCGCTGATTCCGACCCTGGCGGTGCCGGTGTCGCTGGTCGGCACGTTTGCGGTGATGTACCTGTACGGGTTCTCCCTGAACAACCTGTCGCTGATGGCGCTGATCCTGGCCACCGGGCTGGTGGTGGACGACGCCATCGTGGTGTTGGAGAACATTTCCCGGCACATCGATGAAGGCGTGCCGCCGATGAAGGCCGCCTACCTCGGCGCTGAGGAAGTCGGCTTCACGTTGCTGTCGATGAACGTCTCGCTGGTGGCGGTGTTCCTGTCGATCCTGTTCATGGGCGGGATTGTCGAAAGCCTGTTCCGCGAGTTTTCCATCACCTTGGCAGCGTCCATCGTGGTCTCGCTGGTGGTCTCGCTGACGCTGACGCCGATGCTCTGCGCCCGTTGGCTCAAGCCGCACACGCCGGGGCAGGAAAATCGTTTGCAGCGCTGGAGCCAGCGGGCCAACGAGTGGATGGTCGGCAAATACGCCACCAGCCTGGACTGGGTGCTGCGTCACCGCCGGCTGACCTTGCTCAGCCTGATCGTGACAGTCGGCGTTAACATTGCGTTGTATGTCGTTGTTCCTAAAACGTTTATGCCGCAACAAGATACCGGCCAACTCATCGGTTTTGTGCGCGGCGACGACGGTCTGTCGTTCAGCGTCATGCAGCCGAAAATGGAAACGTTCCGCCGTGCCGTGCTCAAGGACGATGCGGTGCAAAGCGTCGCCGGGTTCATCGGCGGCACCAACGGCACCAACAACGCCTTCATGCTGGTGCGCTTGAAGCCGATCAAGGAACGCAACATTTCCGCGCAGAAAGTCATCGAGCGCCTGCGCAAGGAAATGCCCAAGGTCCCTGGTGCGCAGTTGATGCTGATGGCGGACCAGGACTTGCAGTTCGGCGGGGGGCGTGAACAGACCACGGCGCAGTATTCCTACATCTTGCAAAGCGGTGATCTGGGCGCATTGCGCCAGTGGTACCCGAAAGTCGTCGCCGCATTGAAAGCGTTGCCAGAGCTGACGGCGATCGATGCCCGTGAAGGTCGGGGCGCCCAGCAAGTGACGCTGATCGTCGACCGCGATCAGGCGAAACGCTTGGGGGTCGACATGGACATGGTCACCTCGGTGTTGAACAACGCCTACAGCCAGCGGCAGATCTCGACGATTTACGACAGCCTCAACCAATACCAGGTGGTGATGGAGGTCAATCCGAAATACGCCCAGGACCCGATCACGCTCAAGCAGGTGCAAGTGATCACCGCTGACGGCGCGCGGATTCCGCTGTCGACCATCGCGCACTATGAAAACAGTCTGGAAGATGACCGGGTCAGCCATGAAGGCCAGTTCGCCTCCGAAAGCATTGCCTTCGACATGGCGGAAGGCGTCACGGTGGAGCAGGGCAGCGCCGCCATCGAGCGCGCAGTTGCCAAGGTGGGCCTGCCGGAGGATGTCATTGCGAAAATGGCCGGCACCGCCGATGCCTTCGCCGCCACCCAGAAGAGCCAGCCGTGGATGATTCTCGGCGCGCTGGTGGCGGTCTATCTGGTGCTGGGCGTGCTGTACGAAAGCTACATTCATCCGCTGACCATTTTGTCGACATTGCCGTCGGCCGGGGTTGGCGCGTTGCTGTCGATCTACGCGCTGGGGGGCGAATTCAGCCTGATTTCGTTGCTCGGGCTGTTCCTGCTGATCGGCGTGGTCAAGAAAAACGCCATCCTGATGATCGACCTCGCGCTGCAACTGGAGCGCCAGCAGGGCCTGGCGCCGCTGGAGTCGATTCGCAGTGCCTGTCTGCAACGTCTGCGGCCGATTCTGATGACCACCCTGGCGGCGATCCTCGGCGCGTTGCCGTTGCTGTTGGGTCGTGCCGAAGGCGCGGAAATGCGTCAGCCGCTGGGCCTGACCATCATCGGCGGGCTGATTTTCAGCCAGGTGCTGACCCTTTACACCACCCCGGTGGTTTACCTCTATCTCGACAAACTGCGCCATCGCTTCAACAAATGGCGTGGCGTGCGTACCGATGCTGCTCTGGAAACTCCGCTATGACTGACCGTTCGCTTATCAATCTGGCCACGCCACTGGCAGCCGCCCGGGGCTCGCGTTTGTTGAGCCTGGCGCTGTGCGTGGCGATGCTCAGCGCTTGCGCTGTCGGCCCGGACTATCAGCGCCCGCCAGCCGCCGCGCCGGTGCAATACAAGGAAGCCGCCGGCTGGCGTCAGGCCAGCCCGAGTGATTCACTGGCCCGTGGTGCCTGGTGGGAGTTGTATGGCGATCAGCAGCTCAACGGCCTGATCGAAAAACTCAACCGCTCCAACCAGACTGTCGCCCAGTCTGAAGCCCAGTACCGTCAGGCCCAAGCCTTGGTGCGCAGTGCCCGGGGCGCGTTTTTTCCGACGGTGGACCTTACAGTCGGGAAAAATCGTTCCAGCCAGGGCACCGGCAGCAGCAGTTCGAGCCTGACCAGTTCCTCCAGCGGGATTCGCGACACCTACACCGCGCAGGCCGGGGTCAGTTGGGAGGCGGATATCTGGGGCAAATTGCGTCGGGGCCTGGAAGCCGACACGGCCAACGCCGAAGCCAGCTTCGCCGACCTGGCGGCGATGCGCCTGAGCCAGCAATCGGAGCTGGTGCAGAACTACCTGCAATTGCGGGTGATCGACGAACAGAAACGCCTGTTGGAAGCGACCGTCGAGGCCTATCAGCGCTCGCTGAAGATGACCGAAAACCAGTACCGCGCCGGTGTCTCCGGCAAGGACGCGGTGGCCCAGGCGCAGACTCAGCTTAAAAGCACCCAGGCGGACATGGTCGATCTGATCTGGCAGCGTGCCCAGTTCGAGAACGCCATCGCGGTGCTGATCGGGCTACCACCCGCCGAGTTCAGCCTGGCCGAAACCAAGACCATCCCGGCATTGCCTGAAGTGCCGCTGGGCCTGCCGTCGCAGCTGCTCGAGCGTCGCCCGGACATCGCTTCCGCCGAGCGTTCGGTGATGGCGGCCAACGCCAACATCGGCGTGGCCAAGGCCGCCTACTACCCGGACCTGACCCTGAGCCTGAACGGCGGTTACAGCAGCAGCACCTATGCCAACTGGATCAGCGTGCCGAACCGCTTCTGGTCGGTAGGGCCGCAACTGGCCATGACCCTGTTTGATGGCGGCCAGCGTTCGGCCGAGGTCGATCGCAGTGAAGCGGCCTACGACGAAACGGTCGCCAAGTACCGCCAGACCGTGCTCGATGGTTTCCGCGAGGTGGAAAACTATCTGGTGCAGCTCAAGGTGCTGGAAGACGAAGCCGGCGTGCGCCAGGAAGCACTGGATGCTGCGCGTGAATCCCTGCGGTTGACGCGAAATCAATACAAGGCCGGATTGATTGCTTACCTGGACGTGGTGGTGATCCAGGCCACGGCGTTAAATAACGAACGTAACGTGTTGAGTCTGTTACAGAGCCGCTTGATCGCCAGCGTGCAGTTGATTGCAGCGCTGGGCGGTGGTTGGGACGGGGCGCTTCAAGTCAGCGAAAACAAATAGCCCTGACCCCCAACCCCTTTGTTGATCGTTCCCACGCAGAGTTCGGGACCGATCAACTTGAGCCTTTGGGGCGATCAAACAAGCGTTTCATCGGGTTGATGGCCATTTGATTACTTTGTCAGTGCGTTCTTTTGCGCAATCAGTACAATCGCCCGATTTGCCCTGCCGAGAACGGAAGCAGTACGGGGGGCGATCGCGAGAAGTCACATGCTCATCGGTAGCTATTCCCCCACGCTGGTTATCATTTCGCTCTGTGTAGCGATTCTCGCCTCCTATACCGCGCTCGACCTGACCGAACGCATTGCCACCGCCAAGGGCCGTGCCGTGTTCCTTTGGACCGCGGGCGGCGCCTTTGCCATGGGCGTGGGTGTGTGGTCGATGCACTTTATCGGCATGCTCGCGTTCACCTTGCCCATCGATCTGGGTTACGACTTCAGCCTTACGTCCCTGTCGCTGCTGACCGCGATCCTGTCCTGCGGTTTTGCCCTGTGGCTGGTCAGTCAGCCCCGGTTGCCGTCCTGGCAACTGGCGTTCGGCGCGCTGATCATGGGCGCCGGGATCAGTGCCATGCATTACACCGGCATGGCGGCCATGCGCATGCAGCCGGGCATCGATTACGACCCGACGCTGTTTGGTGCATCGCTGCTCATCGCCGTCGGTGCTTCCGGCGCCGCGTTATGGATCGCCTTCCGCCTGCGCCAGCACACGCCGTATGTGGGCCTGTTTCGCGCCGGTGCGGCGGTGATCATGGGCCTGGCCATCGTCGGCATGCATTACACCGGAATGGCGGCGGCACGCTTCCCGGACGGCAGTTTCTGTGGCGCCGCCCTCAGCGGTTTGAACGGCAAAGGCCTCGACAACCTGGTGCTGATCACCACGCTTGCGGTATTGAGCATCGCCTTGTTGACCTCGGTTCTCGATGCGCGTCTTGAAGCCCGCACCGCAGATCTTGCGCGCTCGTTGACGCAAGCCAATCGCGAACTGACCCAACTGGCCCTGCACGACACTCTGACCGGGTTGCCCAATCGCATGTTGCTGGCCGACCGTATCGAACAGGCCATGTCCAAGGTTCAGGAGCAGGGCGGTTGCTTTGCGCTGATGTTTATCGACCTCGACGGCTTCAAACCGGTCAACGATGCCTTCGGCCACCACATGGGCGATCAGTTGTTGCGTGAGGTCGGTTTACGTCTGCGCGAAGACATGCGCAGTCAGGACACCTTGGCGCGGATCGGCGGCGATGAATTCGTCCTGCTGGTACGCCTCAGCGAGCCAAATGACGCGCTGAACGTCGCCGCGCGGCAGGTCGGGCTGATCGGCAGTTCGTTCCGGGTCGCCGAGCAAGACCTGCAGATTTCCGCCAGCCTTGGCATCGCGCTGTACCCGGGCAACGGCCAGACCGCCCAGGAATTGCTGATGAACGCCGACGCTGCGATGTACCACGCCAAGGGCGCCGGGAAAAACGGCTACAGCTTCTTCGACGCCTCGATGAACAGCAACGCGCGTAAACAGCTGCAACTGCTCCAGGATTTGCGCAATGCCCTCGATCAGCAGCAGTTCAGCCTCTATTACCAACCCAAGTTCGACGCCAGCAATGGTCGTCCGGTGGGTGCTGAGGCGTTGCTGCGTTGGGAGCATCCGACCCAGGGCATGCTGCTGCCGGACAAGTTTATCGAGCTGGCGGAAAGGACCGGGCTGATCATTCCCATTGGTGAATGGGTGCTGAACGAAGCCTGCCGCCAGATGCGCGAGTGGTACGTGCTCGGCTACACCGACTGGCGCATTGCGGTGAACCTCTCGGCGTTGCAGTTCTGCCATACGGGCCTGGTCAAGAGCGTCTCCAACGCCTTGGCCCGGCATCAGTTGCCGGCCAATAGCCTGACCCTTGAAATCACCGAAACCACCGCCATGAGCGATGCCGATGCGAGCATGACGGTGCTTCAGGAACTTTCGGACATGGGCGTCGATCTGTCCATCGATGACTTCGGCACGGGTTATTCGAGCTTGATGTACCTCAAGCGCCTGCCGGCCAATGAGCTGAAGATCGACCGCGGTTTTGTCCGCGATCTGGAACACGACAGTGACGACGCCGCCATCGTGTCCGCCATCGTCGCGCTCGGCCAGGCGCTGGGCTTGCGCATTGTCGCCGAAGGCGTCGAGACCGGTGTCCAGCAAGACTTCCTGACCAAACTCGGTTGCGATTCGTTGCAGGGCTACCTGCTCGGGCACCCGCTGCCGGCGGATCGCTTCATGGCCGACATCGTCCGTGGTGAACGATGGGTGCCTGTGGCCGCTGTCGAGCCTGCCTGATCGTGAGGGGCGACGGCGTCTACAGAGACCCCAATGCACACAGCGTTGGCGAGTTCAGTTGATGTGAGTCCATGCAAAAGCCGGCAATGGAGGTTATTCTTGCCCCCGATTGCTTACGCGTGAAGGGGAAGTCAACATGGACAAAGTCATTGTCATCACCGGCGGCGGCCGTGGTATCGGCGCGGCAACCGCGCTGTTGGCTGCAGGGCTTGGTTATCGGGTCTGTATCAACTATCAGTCCGACGAATCGGCTGCACAAAGCGTCCTGGAGCAAGTTCGGGCACTGGGTGCTCAAGCCATTCTCGTGCGTGCCGACGTCAGCATCGAAGACGAAGTGATCAGTCTGTTCCACCGCGTGGACACCGAACTGGGTCGCGTCACGGCGCTGGTGAACAACGCCGGCACCGTGGGTCAAAAATCCCGCGTCGACGAAATGTCCGAGTTCCGCATTCTCAAAACGCTCAAGACCAATGTCCTGGCACCGATCCTCTGCGCCAAGCACGCGATCATGCGCATGTCGCCCAAGCATGGCGGGCAGGGCGGCAGCATCGTCAATGTGTCCTCTGTAGCCTCACGTCTGGGTTCACCCAACGAATACGTGGATTACGCAGCGTCAAAAGGCGCGCTGGACAGCTTCACCATCGGCCTGTCCAAGGAAGTGGCGGGCGAGGGCATTCGCGTCAACGCGGTGCGGCCAGGCTTTATTTACACCGACTTCCATGCGCTGAGCGGTGATCCGGATCGGGTCAGCAAGCTGGAATCGGCGATCCCGATGGCCCGCGGTGGACGGCCGGACGAAGTGGCCGAGGCGATTATCTGGTTGCTGTCGGACAAGGCTTCTTATGCGACCGGGACTTTTGTTGACCTGGGCGGTGGGCGTTAATCCTTAAGATTTGTATTGTCCGGCCCGGCTCCTTCGCGAGCAGGCTCGCTTCCACAGTGGATTGATGTGAACACAGTATTTGTGAACGACACTAAATTCCTGTGGGGGCGAGCCTGCTCGCGATGACGGTAGCCCAAACGACATCAACGCTTCAGAACGACCGAACTATCCGCCCCAACGTCTCCATCGCCTTCTCCGAATCCTCGGTCCACGGGCTGCCATAATTCAGCCGGATACAATTCCTGAACCGCTGCGTCGGTGAAAAGATCGGCCCCGGCGCGATGCTGATGCCTTGCGCCAGTGCCATCTGGAACAACTTCAGCGAATCCATCTGCGGCGGCAGTTCCAGCCATAGGAAGTAGCCGCCTGCCGGTTGGCTGACACGTGTCTGCGCCGGAAAATAGCGGGCGATGGCGGCGAGCATGGCGCTTTGCTGTTCTTCCAGGGCGTAGCGCAGTTTGCGCAGGTGCCGGTCGTAGCCGCCGTGTTGCAGGTAATCGGCGATAGCGGCCTGGGCCGGCATCGAGGCGCACAGCGAAGTCATCAGTTTCAGCCGTTCGATCTTCTGCGCATATCGCCCGGCGGCGACCCAGCCGATGCGGTAGCCGGGGGCGAGGCTCTTGGCGAAGGAACCGCAATGCATCACCAGCCCTTCGGTATCAAACGCCTTGGCCGGTTTCGGCGCCTGCTGGCCGTAATAGAGTTCGGCGTAGACGTCGTCCTCGATCAGCGGCACCTGGTGGCTGCGCAACAGCTCGACCAGCTCCTGCTTCTTCGCCTCGGGCATGGTCGCGCCCATCGGGTTCTGGAAACTGGTCATGCACCAGCAGGCCTTGATCGGGTGGCGCTCCAGGGTTTGCGCGAGCACGCCCAGGTCGATACCGTCGCGCGGGTGCACCGGGATCTCGACGGCTTTGAGTTTCAGCCGTTCCAGGATTTGCAGGCAGGCATAGAACGCTGGCGCTTCAATGGCCACCAGGTCGCCGGGTTCGGTGACCGCTTGCAGGCACAGGTTCAGGGCTTCCAGCGCACCGTTGGTAATCAGCAGTTCTTCCATCGGCAACATCAGGCCGCCGACCATGTAGCGCAGGGCAATCTGGCGCCGCAGCTGCGGGTTGCCCGGCGACATATCGGTGACGACCATGCGCGGGTCCATGTCCCGTGCGGCGCTGGCCAGGGAGCGGGACAGGCGCTGCAACGGGAACAGGGTCGGGCTGGGAAAGGCCGAGCCGAAGGGCACGGTGGTCGGGTCCTTGATCGAGTCGAGGACCGAAAACACTAGCTCGCTGACGTCGACTTCGGTGGATTCATTGACCTGGCTGCTGATCACCGGCTCCGAGAACGGACTCGGCGCGTGCGCGTTGACGAAATAGCCGGAACGCGGCCGGGCGCGGATCAGGCCACGGCGTTCGAGCAGGTAGTAGGCCTGGAACACGGTGGACGGGCTGACCCCGTAAGTCTGGCTGGCATAGCGCACCGACGGCACGCGCTGGCCAGGGCCCAGAACGCCGGAGCGAATCAGTTCAGCGATGTCTTCGGCGAATTTTTCGTAGCGTTTCATCGAGTGCCTGGATTGGTGTTTTTCAGTGAAATCGAGGTGACTTCTTCGCGGGCAAGCACCGCTCCTACAGTCAGCACGAAACCGTAGGAGCGAGGCTTGTCCGCGAATGGCAGCACCGCAGTCTAAGGGATCAACGGTTCATCGGCGCAACAAACCGGCTCTTGGCCACGCTATAGATGTCCGGTTCGTCACTGTCGACAATCTTGAAACTGATCGTCTGCGAGCTGCTGCTGGGGCGTTCGGCGGTCATGGCCACTGACACCGGTACATCGACAATCTCACCCGGCGCCAGGCTCAGCTCGGTCTTGCCTTGCAGCACGAAGCCTTCGCCGTCCACCAGGCTCAGCCGATAGTCCTGACGCAGCTGGGTCTTGTTGATGACCTTCAAGCTGTAGATGTTTTCGATCTGCCCCTGGCTGTTCTCTCGGAACAGGCCGCGGTCCTTGCTCACGTCCAGCGACACCATCGACCGCTCGACCAACGCCAGGGCGAGGGCGCCGATCATCACCAGCAGCACCGCGGTGTAACCGATCAGCCGCGGCCGTAGCAGATGAGTCTTGCCCCCTTGCAACTCATGCTCCGAGGTATAGCTGATCAAGCCACGGGCATAGCCCATTTTGTCCATGATCGAATCGCAGGCGTCGATACACGCCGCGCAGCCGATGCACTCCATTTGCAAGCCGTCGCGTATGTCGATCCCGGTCGGGCAGACTTGCACGCACAGCTGGCAATCGATGCAATCACCCAGGCCCACCTCGGCTGGTTTCACCTCGCGTTTGCGCGGGCCACGGTTTTCACCGCGGGCGAAGTCGTAGGAAATGGTCAGAGTGTCCTTGTCGAACATCACGCTCTGGAACCGCGCATACGGGCACATGTGCATGCACACCGCTTCACGCAGCCAGCCGGCGTTGATGTAAGTCGCGCCGGTGAAAAACAGCACCCAGAACAGACTGACACCGCCCATCTGCAAGGTCAGCAGCTCTTCGGCCAAGGGCCGGATCGGCGTGAAATACCCCACAAAGGTCAGCCCGGTGAGCAGACTGATGGCCAGCCACAGTGTGTGCTTGGCCGAGCGGCGAATAAGTTTGTTCAGGCCCCACGGCGCGGCTTGCAGCTTGATGCGCTGGTTGCGTTCGCCTTCGGTGATCTTCTCGCACCACATGAAGATCCAGGTCCAGGAACTCTGTGGGCAGGTGTAGCCGCACCAGACCCTGCCGGCGAACACGGTGATTGCGAACAGTCCGAACGCGGCGATGATCAGCAGCGCCGAAAGCAGGATGAAGTCCTGGGGCCAGAAAGTTGCGCCGAAGATGTGGAATTTGCTTTCGGAAAGGTCCCAGAGCACCGCCTGACGGTCACCCCAGTTCAGCCACACGGTGCCGAAGAACAGCAAAAACAGAACGCCCGCACCGCTCAGGCGCAATGTGCGGAACAGGCCGGTGAAGCTGCGGGTGTGAATCAGGTTGTCGCTGGACTTGGCCTTTATCTTTGGACGCAAAGGCTCGGTTTTTATAAATGAGGCAGGTTCTACGATTCGGACGGGGATTCTTTCGCTCATGGTCTTTCGCTCATCAGCCTCCATCAGGCATGAGCACTATGACCAGTGATCTGTTTGCATAACAGACTCAGGTATTGCAATAAAAAGCGGATCAGATGGGGATTGATCCGCTGCCTGCGACAACTTGATGCACCCCGTCACAGCAGGGCGCAGACGCCTATATCAGGCGCTTGCGGGGCTTGTTGATCGGGGGCAGTCAAATCACCGAATCACTGTCGGTAGCCTTCAAATGCTTACGGCCGTCCACTGCGCCTGCTACGGTCAATGCATCGGCTTCTGCTTCGGTGATGTAGACGCGCTGGCCGTTGAGTTCCACCGCCGACATGGCTTTTTCCGAGTCGGTGATGATCGTGACATCGGGGCACAGGCGAATTTCTTCGCCGTTCTCGGTAACGAAAAAGCAGGTCTGGCTTTCGATGCGCACAGTCATGGCGATGTCCTTTTTTTAGCGGGTTCTAAACTGTTAGGGCACATCCGGCGGACATCGTTCTGTGCAACCGATTAATGGTCGGCGCGGTCCATCCTCCCATAACGATCAATCACAAGGATTGCACCATGAACGCCTGGTGGCATGAGGTTTGGGTAACGCTGCAAGCGGAATTCGCCGACATCGGCGATGCGTCACAACTGACGCGTATAACCGTGAGATTACTGATGGCTGCGATCCTGGGCGGCATTCTGGGTTTCGAGCGTGAGCAAAAGGGCAAGGCCGCCGGTGTGCGTACGCACATGCTGGTAGCGCTGGGAGCTGCGTTGTTTGTGCTGGTGCCACAGATGTCCGGCTCCCAGGCCGATGCCATGAGCCGGGTGGTGCAAGGCGTGATCGCCGGGATCGGCTTCCTCGGCGCCGGCACCATTTTGAAAAACCAGGAGGGCGATGAAGGCCACGTAAAAGGCCTGACCACCGCCGCCGGTTTATGGCTGACCGCCGCCATCGGTGTCTCGGCCGGGCTGGGCCGCGAGGCGACGGCGGTGTTTAGTACGCTGCTGGCGTTGGCGATTTTCAGCGTGATGCCGAGGATCGTGCAAATGCTCGACAGGGACAAAGACGAGCAGGAACGACCCTAGATCGCCATCGTCACTCAGGCGAGACGATCACCGGCGGCATCGTGCTCGGTGGTTCTTCCCGGGGTGGCGGCGTAGTGCCAGGCGGTTCCTTCTCAGGCACCGGTTGCGGTTCGGTCGGCGGAATGGTCGGGGTGTCGATGTTCGGATCGGGTGTCTCGGCAGGGATTGGAATACTCATCGTTGAAGCCTCCAGTGGCACATGGCGTAAGTCGTGCTTAAGTGAGTTGACCGTCACGCAAGGGATTTGATTCCGCAGCAAATGGGCGTGAACTTTTCCCCGCGCTTGTCGCTCGGAACCTAAGTGAGTTCATTTCGGGACCGACGGGTTTCGTGTGAAAGACGACCAGACACAAGAGCGTCCATGGGGCGTTAAGGAGAGATGCTCGATGACTGCTGAAAAACCGACAGAGCTGAACTACAACCCTCATATGCCACTGTCACAGGCGCTACTGCTGCCGCGCATCGCGATTGAAAGCGTGATGCCAACCCTGGATGGCGGGCAGTTCGCGGCCAAGGCCGTGGTGGGCCAGGACGTGGTGGTGACCAGCAAAGTGTTCGCCGACGGCCACGACAAACTGGCCGTACGCATACGCTGGCGTGCCGACGGCGACGAGGCCTGGCAGAGCGAGGTCATGACCGAACTCGGCAATAACGGCTGGGAAGGACAGTTCCGCGTTGAAGATCAAGGCCGCTACGTCTTTTGTATCGAAGCCTGGATCGATCAGTACGCCAGCTTTCTATACGAGATCGAGAAGAAGCACATTGCCGGCGTGCCCATCAGCCTGGAGTTGCAGGAAGGGCGCAATCAGGTGAAACAGGCGGCCGAGCGCTCGGAAGGGCCGCTGAGCGAAGACCTGGCGGCGTTGCACCATGAACTGTCCGGGTTGCTCGAAGCGGAACAAGTCACCTTGTTTCTGCACCAACGCAGTGCGGACCTGATGGCTCAGGCCGATCACCGTGCCTACTTGAGCCTCAGTCCCGAATTTCCGCTGGACGTCGAGCGCGAGCTCGCCCAGTTCGCCAGCTGGTATGAGTTGTTTCCGCGCTCGATCACCGACGATCCAAACCGTCACGGCACGTTCAACGACGTGCATGCTCGGTTGGCGATGATTCAGGACATGGGTTTCGACGTGCTGTATTTCCCGCCCATTCATCCAATCGGTCGCAGCTTCCGCAAAGGCCCGAACAATTCACTGAGCGCCGGCCCCGACGATCCGGGCAGCCCGTATGCCATCGGCAGCGAAGAGGGCGGGCACGAGGCGATCCACTCCGAACTCGGCACCCGCGAAGACTTTCGTCGACTGGTGGCGGCGGCGGCGGATTACGGACTGGAAATTGCTCTCGATTTCGCGATCCAGTGTTCCCAGGATCACCCGTGGCTCAAACAGCACCCGGGCTGGTTCAACTGGCGCCCGGACGGCACGATCAAATACGCCGAGAATCCGCCGAAAAAGTACCAGGACATCGTCAACGTCGATTTCTATGCCAGCGATGCAATTCCCAGCCTGTGGGTCGAGCTGCGGGACATTGTGGTCGGTTGGGTCGAAGAGGGCGTGAAGATCTTTCGTGTCGACAACCCTCACACCAAGCCGCTGCCGTTCTGGCAATGGCTGATCGCCGATGTGCGGGCGTTGTATCCCGAGGTGATCTTCCTGGCGGAGGCCTTTACCACGCCGGCGATGATGGCGCGGCTGGGCAAGGTCGGTTACTCCCAGAGTTACACCTACTTCACCTGGCGCAATACCAAGCGGGAACTGGCGACCTATTTCACCGAACTCAACGAGTCGCCATGGCGCGAATGCTACCGGCCGAATTTCTTCGTCAACACACCGGACATCAACCCCGCGTTTCTGCATGAATCCGGACGCGCCGGCTTTCTCATCCGCGCGGCGCTGGCGACCATGGGCTCGGGTCTGTGGGGCATGTATTCGGGCTTCGAACTCTGTGAAGCCGCGCCGGTACCGGGCAAAGAGGAATACCTCAATTCCGAGAAATACGAGATCCGCCCACGGGACTTTACCGCGCCGGGCAACATCATCGCCGAGATCGCCCAGCTCAACCGCATCCGCCGGCAAAACCCGGCGTTGCACACGCACCTGGGCCTGAAGGTCTACAACGCGTGGAATGACAACATTCTGTATTTCGGCAAACGCAGCGCGGATGGCAGCAACTTCATTCTGGTGGCCGTCAGCCTCGATCCGCATAACGTCCAGGAAGCGAATTTTGAATTGCCGCTGTGGGAAATGGGTTTGCCCGATGACGCCAGCACTCAGGGTGAAGACTTGATGAGCGGCCATCGCTGGACCTGGTACGGCAAGTATCAGTTCATGCGAATCGACCCGGCACATCAACCATTCGGTATCTGGCGAATCACAACTTCTTGAAGCCCCCCAGATTTGCGATGGGATGAACTTTTGTGGCGAGGGAGCTTGCTCCCGCTGGGGCGCGCAGCGGCCCTATATTTTCAGGGTCAACTGATTTACAGGTTTTGCGACTGCTTCGCAGCCGAGCGGGAGCAAGCTCCCTCGCCGCAGGTAGGCGTTCGGCTCAGGGGCTGCACTGAATTCAACAGGAGTTTCAAATGGCGAAGAAACCCAAGGCAGCCACCTTTATCAAGGACCCGCTCTGGTACAAGGATGCGGTGATCTACCAGGTTCACGTTAAGTCTTTTTTCGACTCCAACAACGACGGGATCGGCGACTTTCCCGGCCTTATCGCCAAACTCGATTACATTGCCGACCTCGGCGTCAACACCATCTGGCTCTTGCCGTTCTATCCGTCGCCACGGCGCGATGATGGCTACGACATTGCCGAATACCGTGGCGTCCACCCCGATTACGGCACCATGGCCGATGCCAAACGTTTCATCTCCGAGGCCCACAAACGCGGCCTGCGGGTGATTACCGAGCTGGTCATCAACCACACCTCCGACCAGCACGCCTGGTTCCAGCGCGCACGAAAAGCCAAACCCGGTTCGGCGGCGCGGGACTTCTACGTCTGGTCCGACGACGATCACAAATACGACGGCACCCGGATCATCTTTCTCGACACCGAAAAGTCCAACTGGACCTGGGACCCGGTCGCCGGCCAGTACTTCTGGCACCGGTTCTATTCGCACCAGCCAGACCTCAACTTCGACAACCCGCAAGTCATGAAAGCGGTGCTGTCGGTGATGCGCTACTGGCTCGACATGGGCATCGACGGCCTGCGCCTGGACGCGATTCCCTACCTGATCGAGCGCGACGGCACCAACAACGAAAACCTGCCCGAGACCCACGACGTCCTCAAGCAGATCCGTGCCGAGATCGACGCCAACTATCCAGACCGCATGCTTCTGGCCGAGGCCAATCAATGGCCGGAAGACACGCAGCTGTACTTCGGTGACACCGATAAAAAAGGCCTCAACGGTGATGAATGCCACATGGCCTTTCACTTCCCGTTGATGCCGCGCATGTACATGGCGCTGGCGCAGGAAGATCGTTTCCCGATCACCGACATCCTGCGCCAGACTCCGGAGATCCCGGCCAACTGTCAGTGGGCGATTTTTCTGCGCAACCACGATGAGTTGACCCTGGAAATGGTCACCGACAAGGAGCGCGATTACCTGTGGAACTACTACGCGGCCGACCGTCGGGCGCGGATCAACCTCGGTATTCGCCGCCGCCTCGCACCGTTGATGGAGCGGGATCGCCGTCGGGTGGAACTGCTCAACAGTCTGCTGCTGTCGATGCCGGGCACACCGACGATGTATTACGGCGATGAAATCGGCATGGGCGACAACATCTACCTCGGCGACCGTGACGGCGTACGCACGCCCATGCAGTGGTCGATCGACCGCAACGGCGGGTTTTCCCGCGCCGACCCGGCAAGCCTGGTGCTGCCACCGATCATGGACCCGCAATACGGGTACCTGTCGGTCAATGTCGAGACCCAGGCCGGCGACCCGCATTCGCTGCTGAACTGGACCCGGCGCATGCTCGCCGTGCGCAAACAGTCCAAGGCCTTCGGGCGTGGCACGCTGAAAATGCTCTCGCCGAGCAACCGGCGAATTCTGGCCTACACCCGTGAATACAACGGGCCGGACGGCAAATACGAAATCATCCTGTGCGTGGCCAACGTATCGCGCAGTGCGCAAGCGGCGGAGCTGGACCTGTCGGCTTACGCCGGTATGGTGCCGGTGGAGATGCTCGGGGGTAACGCCTTCCCGCCGATCGGCCAGTTGAATTTCCTCCTGACGCTGGCGCCTTACGGCTTTTATTGGTTTGGACTTGCTGCGGAGAATCAAATGCCCAGCTGGCACGTAGAACCGGCGCAAAGCCTGCCGGACTTCACCACCCTGGTGTTGAAAAAACGCATGGAAGAACTGCTCGAAGCGCCGTCACGCGGCACGCTGGAGCAGGGCATCCTGCCGAACTGGCTGCAAAACCGTCGCTGGTTCGCCGGCAAGGACGCGGCCATCGAGAAGGTCAACCTGGTCTATGGCGTGCGCTTTGGCGATGCGCAGCATCCGGTGTTGCTCAGTGAAATCGAAGTCACCAGTGGCGGTCAGACCAGCCGTTACCAGCTGCCGTTCGGCTTCATTGCCGATGATCAGGTCGGGCCGGCGTTGCCGCAGCAACTGGCGCTGTCTCGGGTTCGACGTGGCCCTCAAGTGGGGTTGATCACCGACGCATTCAGCCTGGAAAACTTCATCCGTGCGGTGCTGCGAGGCATGCAGGAAAACACCGTGTTGCCTTCCGATGGCGGCGAGATCCGTTTCGAACCGACCGAGGAGCTGGCCAAACTGGGCCTGACGGCCGAATCCGAAGTGCGCTACCTGTCGGCCGAGCAGTCCAACAGTTCGGTGGTGATCGGCAGCAGCCTGGTGCTGAAGCTGATCCGCAAGGTCGCCTCGGGCGTGCACCCGGAACTGGAAATGAGCGCCTATCTGACCAACGCCGGTTTTAGCAACATCTCACCGCTGCTGGGGTCGGTGGTTCGCCGCGACGCCAAGGGCGAGGACAATCTGCTGATGATTGCCCAAGGCTATTTGAGCAATCAGGGCGATGCCTGGGAATGGACGCAGAACAACCTCGAACGGGCACTGCGCGACGAACTGGCCGACGCCATGTCCGAGCAGGAGCAGCACTACAACGCACTGGGTGAGCTCAAAGACTTCGCCGGCATGCTCGGCCAACGGCTGGGTGAGATGCACCAGGTGCTGGCGGCCCCGACCGATGACCCGGACTTCGCCCCGCAGGTCACCACGCAAAAAGAGGCCCTGGCCTCGGCCAAGGACGTCGCGGCGCAACTGGAGCACTCGCTGAAGTTGCTCAAACAGCATCAAGGCGAACTGAACCCGGCGGACAAAGCGCTGGTCACTCGTTTACTGGACAACAAAAAAGCCATTCTCAGTCATGTCCAGGACCTGGGCGAAAAAGCCGTCGGTGGTTTGCGCATTCGCGTCCACGGCGATTTGCACCTGGGTCAGGTGCTGGTGATCAAGGGCGACGCCTTCTTGATCGACTTCGAAGGCGAGCCGGCACGGCCGCTGAGCGAACGACGCGGCAAGCACAGCCCGTACAAAGATGTCAGTGGCGTGTTGCGCTCCTTCGATTACGCCGCAGCGATGGCGATCAACGTGCACAACGTCGACAACACCGCCGAAGCCCGAGCGGCACGGCAACGGGTAGCCGACCGTTATTTGAATGAAGCAAAACAGGCATTTGTCGACGCTTATCGGCTGGCGGCAGCTAGTCTTGCTCATGCGTGGCAAGATCCGGAAGGCGAGGACGCCGCGTTGGCGTTGTTCGGGCTGGAGAAGGCGGCGTATGAGGTGGCTTATGAGGCTGAAAATCGCCCCACGTGGCTGCCGGTGCCATTGCACGGTTTGTATGGATTATTGAGTGGGCTTAAACCCTTTTCCGAGCTTGGTGGAGAGTAGTCATGAGTTTCTCGAACAAGGAACAGGGTCACGCTAAAGAAGCGTTGCTGCCCAGATCGCGGGATATCGACGCGCTGGTACGCGCCGAACATCACGACCCTTTTGCAATTCTCGGCCCCCACGGCGATGACGCCGGCGGGCAATTCATTCGAGCGTATCTGCCAGACGCGCTGAGCGTGCAGGTACTGGCCAAGGACTCCGGGGAAGAACTCGGCAACCTTGAAGCCACCCAGACGCCGGGCCTGTTTGTCGGGCACTTCGATCGGGCGCAGCCGTATCTTTTGCGCACCCGTTGGGCCGGTGGCGAACAGGTTTCCGAGGACCCTTACAGCTTTGGCCCATTACTCGGCGAAATGGACTTGTACCTGTTCGCCGAAGGCAATCATCGCGACCTCAGCGCCTGCCTCGGCGCGCAGTTGAAGACGGTGGACGGCGTCGACGGCGTGCGTTTCGCCGTGTGGGCGCCGAATGCCAAACGGGTGTCGGTGGTCGGTGACTTCAACAACTGGGACGGTCGTCGGCACCCGATGCGTTTGCGCCATCCCACCGGGGTCTGGGAAGTGTTCATCCCGCGTTTGCAGGCAGGGGAAACCTACAAATACGAAATCCTCGGCGCCCACGGGATTCTGCCGCTCAAGGCTGACCCGATGGCATTGGCCACCTCGTTGCCGCCGGACACCGCGTCCAAAGTCGCCTCACCGTTGAACATCGACTGGCAGGATCAGGCGTGGATGGAGTCTCGTGGCGAGCGTCATCTGCCGAGTGCGCCGCTGTCGATCTATGAATTGCACGCCGGCTCGTGGCAATGCGAGCTGGACGATCTGGGTGAAGTGGCGCGCCAGTACACCTGGCACGAACTGGGCGAGCGGCTGATTCCTTATGTGAAGGAACTGGGCTTCACCCACATCGAGCTGATGCCGATCATGGAACACCCGTTCGGCGGTTCCTGGGGTTACCAGTTGCTGTCGCAATTCGCCCCGAGCGCCCGTTATGGTTCGCCGGATGACTTCGCCGCCTTCGTCAACGCCTGTCACCAGGCTGACATCGGCGTGATCCTCGATTGGGTGCCGGCGCATTTCCCCACCGATACCCACGGCCTGGCGCAATTCGATGGCACCGCGTTGTACGAATACGGCAATCCGCAGGAAGGTTTCCATCAGGACTGGGACACGCTGATCTATAACCTGGGCCGCACCGAAGTGCACGGCTACATGCTGGCCTCGGCGCTGCACTGGCTCAAGCATTTCCACGTCGATGGCCTGCGGGTCGATGCCGTGGCGTCGATGCTCTATCGCGATTACTCGCGCAAGGCCGGGGAATGGGTGCCAAACCGTCACGGCGGTCGCGAGAACCTCGAAGCCATCGACTTCCTGCGTCACCTCAACGACGTGGTCAACATCGAAGCGCCCGGTGCGCTGGTGATTGCCGAGGAGTCCACCGCGTGGCCGGGTGTCAGCCAGAGCACGCAACAGGGCGGGCTGGGCTTTGACTACAAGTGGAACATGGGCTGGATGCACGATTCGCTGCATTACATCCAACAGGATCCGGTGTACCGCGCCCATCACCACAACGAGCTGAGTTTCGGCCTGGTGTATGCCTGGTCCGAGCGTTTCATCCTGCCGATCTCCCACGATGAAGTGGTGCACGGCAAGCACTCGCTGATCGACAAGATGCCTGGCGACCGCTGGCAGAAATTTGCCAACCTGCGGGCCTATTTAAGCTTCATGTGGGCGCACCCGGGCAAGAAACTGCTGTTCATGGGCTGCGAGTTCGGCCAGTGGCGCGAGTGGAATCACGATCAGCAACTGGACTGGTACCTGCTGCAATACTCCGAACACAAGGGTGTGCAGAAACTCGTCGGCGACCTCAATCGGCTGTACCGCGAAGAGCCGGCGATGCATGACCAGGATGACGCGCCGCAAGGCTTCCAGTGGTTGATCGGCGATGATGCGATCAACAGCGTTTACGCGTTCCTGCGTTGGAGCAAGGAAGGGCGGCCGGTGTTGGTGGTGGCGAACTTCACGCCGGTGCCGCGTCAGGCCTATCGCATCGGCGTACCGTTCGCCGGGCGCTGGGGCGAGGTGATCAACAGCGACGCGGCGATGTATGCCGGGTCCAATTATGGCAACAGCGGCGGGGCGTTTACCGAGGAAGAGCCGAGCCATGGCCAGAACATTTCACTGGTGTTGAATCTGCCACCGTTGGCGGTGTTGATCCTGAGTCCTGAGGGTTGATCCAGTACGGGGTCTCTCCCATCACGAGCAGGCTCGCTGCGACATGATCGTTCCCCACGCTCCGCGTGGGAATGCAGCCCCGGGACGCTCCGCGTCCCTACGATGTGACGCAGAGCGCCACTGGAGGCATTCCCACGCGGAGCGTGGGAACGATCACTTCACCACCGCATCCGCACACCCAGACTCCCGATCAACCCATTCAAATCATTTTCATCCACATCACTGCTGTAATCGGCGCTGACGTAGAAACTCACCGCGGGCGTGACTCTGGCCACCAGCCCCAACCCCACTTCGACCGTCGATGAGTTGCGGCTGCTGCTGATCTTGTCGACCTGATCGAGGGTCACGGTGTTGCCGGTGTACACGGTGTGCCACAAGTTGGTCCGCACATAGGGTTCGACCCCCAGGCCGTTGATGTCGTAACTACCTTTCAACCTTGCGCCGACCCGGCCGCTCCAGGACGTCAGGTCGCTGGACGATGCATTACTTGAACCGGCATAAGGCGTATCCAGCGTGATGCGCTGATTGATCAACTGCGCTTGCGGTTCGACTACCCAGTTTTCGCTGACCCCAATCGGAAAACCGCCTTCCACCGACAACGTCACCGCACTGCCTTCGGTTGCTATCCGCGCGCCCTGGTCGTTACGGCTGAAACCGGCGACCCGTCCACCACTGGCCGATAGATCCACGTGCCAGCCTTGTGGCCCGGTCAGGCTCCAGTAGGCGCCGAGGCTCTGGCCTTGAAGGTTGAGGGTGTCGGTCTCGGGGGCGGCGAGGGCGCGACTGGTCAACAGGCCGTTGCTGTTGCCTTGTAACTGCGTCATCCCGCCGATCAGTCCGACCCGTTGGGTATGGCCGCTACCGCTTTGCAGGGTCAGGATCGCCGGGCCTTTGAATTCGGTGCTGCCAGGGCTGGAAAACCCTTGGGTCATTACATCGGTCTGTGCTTGTCGCGATGCCTGTCCGTACAACTGGTCCCAGGTCGAAGGCGCGGCATCTTCGATGGTCAGGCGAGAACTTCGTGTATCGGAGGCGGCGCTGAAATGGCCGGGGTAGGGGGCGGTGATGTGTATCGTGGGCAAGGTCATTGCCGGAACATCCTGGCGATACCAGGGGGCGGTTTCATCCTCTGCGTGCCCGGCTTGCACCTCCATGGACGAACACAGCAGCAGAGAACTCGAGACAGTGCAAAAAGTGATTTTGATCTCTTGTTGGGTGAATGAAGTTTTCATGGGGGTCTACCTTGCAATCGCATGCCGTATCTCGCTTTGGCGTCTCTCCTACCCCGAATGAGGGGCGACCGAATGGATTGAGGCAAGCCGCTGGCCGCCCGATTTCGCGGGTGTCTGGAGGTTTGCCCCTGGTGGATTTCCGGGGGTAGTAACGTGAAGCTAAGAAGACCCTTGACAGTGCGTCAAGAAAATGGCCGATAGGCGGTAATGGAATTTTAGTGCTCGCAAGTGCCTGATTTTTGCCGCGCATCTAAGTACTTGTTTGTTCGAAAAATCGTCAAAAAACCCTCGGGCCAGAGCCTTTGGGTAGTGGGCTACCGGTCTGTCCGGACGGGGTTCAGGGCCTGCTTGCCCGACGATGTCCATGTCTCGATTCTGTCAGTAATGCTGCGCTGAAATGAACGCAAGGGAATCGCTGTCCTCACACCGGTTTGTCTATCTGGCGAACAGGACTGGCCGCAACTAGGCTGAACATTCAGCCACAAGGTTTCGGGCGGCAGCCCGGCGCAGGGACAGGAGAAAAATCGATGAAAACCCAACCCAGTGTTTTCTGCCTGATGTTTACCCTGCTCCTTGCCCCAGGGGCTCGCGCCGAAGAGGTACCGGCGGCGGACGCCACCCCGATCATCAATCCGCAGGTGGTCGATAAGCTGATTGATATGGGCAACTACCTGCGCAGCCTGTCGAAGTTTCAGGTAGATGCCGAAGTGACCCTGGATACCGTCCTGGAGACCGGGCAGAAGATCAAGTCCGAGGCTTCCACTACCCTGAAAGTGCTGGGGCATGACCGAATGTACGCCCGGACAGAAGGCGATGTCCGAACGCGAGAGTTCTTCTATAACGGCAAGAAACTGACCCAGTACTCACCGTACCTCAAGTACTACACCACGGTGGATGCTCCGCCCAAGGTGTCCGAAACCCTGCACATGATCGAAAACCATTACGGGATCCAGATCCCCATGGAAGACCTGTTTCTGTTTGGCAGCGATCAGGCCCAGATCGATGCACTCAAGGAAGCCCTGTACGTGGGACCGTCAACGATCAAGGGCCAACTCTGTGATCACTTGGCCTTTCGGCAGGAGGGCGTCGACTGGCAATTGTGGATCACACGGTCCGAGAAACCACTGCCGTGCAAACTGGTGATTACCACCACCGATGAGCAGAGCTTTCCGGAATACAGCGCGGTGTATCACTGGAACCTGAAGCCTGGCCTCCAGGAGTCGATGTTCACCTTCAAACCGGCCAAGGGTGATGTGGCGATTGCGCTGAAGAAAGCCGCTGATCAGGGAGGGGAATGACATGAACCGGTCGATGTCGTGGAGCCTGTTTGTATCGCTAGCCACTGCCGCAGTGCTGACTGTCGGCCTGATCGCCGAAGCGGATGCCCGGCCACGGGGTCAGGGGCAGGCAAGGGCGTCAGTCAACCGTGCGCCAGCCCCCAATGCCCAGCGGGCGCAGCGGATCAATACCCCGCCGCGCGCGAGCAACGTCAATGCGGGCAATCGGGTGAACTCAGGCAACCGGGTCAATGCCGGGAACACTGTCGGCAACCGTACCAACATCAACAACAGCACTCGTAACGTCAACATCAACAACAATCGCGACGTCGACATTGATGTCGACGGGCATGGCCGCTATGGCTACGACGATCACTATCATCCGATCGCCACGGCGGCGGCCGTGACCGCGACGGTCGCGGTGACAGCAGCGGTGGTTGGCTCGATCCTGACGCCGGCACAAATGCCCACCAGTTGCGTGCAGGTCATGCAATACAACACGGTGTACATGCAGTGCGGTTCGACCTGGTACCAGCCGCAGTATCAGGGCAGCAATGTGACCTATGTTGTGGTCAACGCACCTTGATGCATTGATCGCTCAGAGGTGCACTTCCACCGCCAACGGCAAGTGATCCGACAGGTGCGTCCAGGGTTTATTGCCGAGAATTCGCGGGTTGTGGCTGCTGGCGTTGCGCAGGTAGACCCGGTCCAGGCGCAGCAGCGGAAAGCGCGCCGGGTAGGTTTTCGCCGGGCGGCCATTGTGGCGTTCGAAGGCTTCGTGCAGGTAATTGCGACGGGAGAGGGCGGCGTTGCCTTGCAACTGCCAGTCGTTGAAGTCGCCGGCGATGATGACCGGCGCATCGTCGGGCAGGGATTCGAGCAGTAGGCAGAGCAGTTGCAGCTGCAACTGGCGATGACTTTCCAGCAAGCTCAAGTGCACGCAGATCGCATGGACTTCCGCGTGCCCCGGCACGTCCAGTACACAGTGCAGCAAGCCGCGGCGTTCGGGGCCGGTGATCGAGACATCGAGATTGCGGTGTTCGCGAATCGGGTATTTCGATAGCAGCGCGTTGCCATGATGGCCGTTGGGGTAAACGGCGTTGCGACCGTAGGCGAAATCGCTCCACATGCTGTCGGCCAGGAACTCGTATTGCGAGGTCTGCGGCCAGTCGTTGTAACGGGAGGAATGCCGATCGTGCTCGCCGACCACTTCCTGCAGGAATACAAGATCGGCCGACGTACTGCGCACCGCTTCTCGCAGCTCCGGAAGGATGAATCGCCGATTGAGGGCGGTAAACCCTTTGTGGGTGTTGACCGTCAGCACCCTCAATCGATGAATCGCCGGGGGCGAGTCCAAGGGCACTGATTCAACGGCTCGCTGCTCGGAATCGCTAGTCACGTTCACTCCTCTGAATCTGGGCTGCTTATGCATGCGACTGATGCAGCGGCGGGCAGTTCAGTTTGAGCGACACCCATTCCATGTGGGAGCGAGCCTGCTCGCGATAGCGGAGTGACATCCAGCATTGATGTCGACTGCCCCAACGATATCGCGAGCAGGCTCTCTCCCGCAGGGATGGGTTGGATGGGGAATTGGGTCAGACAAAGACAACTTCATAGGGCAAACGCATGCGCTCCAGTATCACCCGGGGCAGCAGTGGCGCGATGCCGATGGCCGGTTCGCCGTCGAGCTGGCTGGCGTAGGCGTGGGTGGCGTGGCTTTTGCGCGCGACGGTCCAGGTGTCGAGGCGTACTTTGCGCGCACGATGCCAGGGAAAGAGTCCTTGATCTCGGGTCGGCCAGTGCCAGGCCCAGACCGGCAGTTCGTTGATCGTCGCGCCGACCATGCTCGCCGCATTGGCGCTGGCGCGGCCGACGGCGTCATGATCGCAGGTGCCGTCTTCGCGCCAGGTAGTGAACACCACATCGCCGGGGCGCAAATAACGGGCGATGAATTGGGTCAATTGGGTTTCATGCTTGGCCAGGGCGTTGTCGGTAAAGCCGCCGCGAATCCACTTCAGGCTGTGCATCGGTAAACCGAGCCGGCGCAAGGCTTCGACGCTTTCCTGGCCGCGAAACACACTCAGGCGTTTCTCTGACCACTGTTGCGAGCCCGGATGGCTGGCGCTGCCATCGGTAATCGAGATCAATTGCAGGGGATGACCCAACGAGGATAGGAGCTGAAGCAAGCCTCCACACATGACCACTTCATCGCCAGGATGCGGCGCAATGACCACGGCACGCGCGCCAGTGGGGACCAGGGTCTCGGTGTTGATGACGGGGATGTTGTCCAGTTGCCGGGCGCTGTTCCAGACCTGTCCCGGCAAGCTGCTTTCGATGAGGGAAACGGGTTTCATCGGGCTACGTCCTTGTTCTGTTTGAGAGCAATGTGCAGCGCTCCATACCCTGGATTGCCGCGAGGAGAGTATTGCTCAAGTCTCGCTATTCGTCGCGTGGTGCTGGCATCTGAGACGGTATTTTTTAACCAGGCTGTACCAGGTCTCGCAAATAATCGCCGAAACCACCGCGTGCGCGACTGTCCAGCCGAGCACTGGTCAGCACTTGCGGGCGATGGCTCCAGGCTATGTTTGCGCCACAGCGTTCGAGTTGTCGCACCAGTTGCACATCTTCGTCACAGGCCAGCGGTTCGAAACCGCCGGCGCGCTGATAGGCGTCAGCACTGATGCCCAGATTGGCTCCATGAATGTGCCGATGACCTTCGCGGGCCTGATAGTGCTGGTGATAGCGAATCTGAGCCGACTCATCGAACGCCTCGTGCCACGCCTCCACCGTAACCGTGCCGCACACCGCATCGACGTCGAGGGCCAGTTGCGCCACCAGCCAATCGTGCGCCACACGGCTGTCGGCATCGGAACAGGAAATCCAGCGAGCCCCGCGCTCCAGCAGAAACCGTGCGCCGGCGGCGCGGGCCTGACCGACGTTGCGTGCCTCGATCGCCAGACTGTGCACCGGATAGGCGCTGACGATCTCCGAGGACCGGTCGGTGCAACTGTCGAGCACCACCAGCACCTCGACGGTTTCACCGCCCAGCCGCTCGTGTTGCGCGGCGAGCAGGGCCGCCTCAAGGCAGTCTTCGAGCAAGTCTTCTTCGTTATGCGCGGGGATCAGAATGCCGATCATCGCAAGCCCTCCAGAGCCGCCACGGAGCGTGGTTCACGACTCCAGAGTTCCAGTAGAAAATCCGCTTCCTGATGCAGGGCCAGTCGCGGCAAATGCAAATGTTCGTGGAGCAAGTCATGGACTTGCCGGGCGTTCAACGGACAGCCGTCGATGGGCGGGCGCCAGTGGCAGGCCAGCAGCTGGCCGTCGGCGGTCAGCGATTGTGCGGCCTGTTCGATCAGGCGTTTCAGATCATCGGCGTCGAGGTAGTAGCCGATCTCGCTGAGCACGATCAGGTCGAATTTCTCGTCCGGCCAATCGGCAGGCAAGCGGCTGTGGCGGACTTCGGCGTGGTCGAACGGGCCGAGTCGGGTACGAGCCAGCGTCACAGCTGCGGCGGCGGTGTCGCAACACAGCAGACGATCGCAGCGGCTGGCCAGCTCAAAGCTCAACTCGCCGTTGGCGCAGCCGGGCTCAAAGATCGCCCGGTAGTGAGGGCGGGGCAGTGCGGCGAGGGTGATTGCGCGTTTGCGCTGTTCATACCAGCGCTGACGGAACGACCAGGGATCATCGTTGCCGGCAAACAGACCGTCGAAATAGCGGTCGTCGACGCTCATACAAACACCACTTCGAACGGTTGCAGCAGCCGTTCCAGCACATAGGGCGCCAGCACGGGCGGCAAGCCGATGTGCGGGTCACCCTCCAACTGGCTGGCAAAGGCGTGGATCGCGTGGCGTTTGCGCGCGACCAGGTGCGGGGCCAGGAGGATTTTTCGCGCCCGGTGCCACGGCACGAAACTGTCTTCAGGTGTCGCCCAGTGCCAGGTCCATACGGGCAATTCATAGACGGTCGCACCCGCTCGTCTTGCCGCTGTGGCGCTGGCCCGGCCCACGGCTTCGTGGTCGCAATGGCCGTCCTCGCGCCACGTGGTGAATACCACGTCGTTGGGGTGCAAGTGACGTTCGATGAACTCGCTCAGCTCGCTTTCTCGATCAGCGACCTGGCTGTCCTTGAATCCACCGCGCAGCCATTTCAGGCTGTGCAGTGGCACACCGAGACGCCGCAGGGCTTCGACCGACTCCTGAGGCCGGACCGCGCTCAGGCGCTCCACCGGCCAGCGCTCGGAGCCGGGATGGCTGGCGCTGCCATCGGTGACCGAGATCAGTTGCAAGGGCCGACCGGCGGCGGCGAGCAATTGCAGGAAACCGCCGCAGCCCAGCACTTCGTCATCCGGGTGCGGAGCGATGATCACTGCGCGGGCACCTTCCGGCACCAGGCTCAGGATATCGATCACCGGTAACTGCGCCAAGTGGCTGGAGGTCTGCCACCGATGAAGCGGCGTGCCCTGGCCGACGATAGGGTTGGTTTTCATAACGTCCATGTTCCGGTAATGACGGTTTGGCCGAGGGCGGCGAGGTCGCGTTCGGCGTGGCTTTGGCGCAGGAACACCGGCAGGTCGGCGATCAATCGGGCGAACTGCCGATCCCTACAGTAGGGACCCGCGCCGAGGGCGTGGCCGACATGCAACATGACCTGTTCGGCGGTGTGTTCCACCACCGCACGGGCGCGCCGGGCCAGCAATTCGGCGTCGTCCAGCGGGGCGGCGTCGATCATCAGTGCGCTGACCCGCAAGACCTCGGCGGCGGCATGCAGCGCACTGTCGACGGCGCCGAGGTGAGCGAGGGCGTGGGGTTCTTCATGGTGCGCGCAATGGCTGCGCAGGCGTTCGGCAATGCTTTGCGCCGCGCCGTACCAGCAGGCGGCAATGCCGATGCCGCCCTGCCAGAAACCGGGCCGATTCAGGTAATCGCCGGGTGAACCGATGGCTTGGCCCTCGGCGCCTTCGAACAGCACTTCGACGCTGCCGGAGGCGCCCATGCCGACCGCTTGCCAGCCTTGATCGGTCACGGTCACGCCGGGTTGATCCAGCGCCACCGCAACCAATTGCTGGCAGTCCTGTTGATCCCAGGCCGTGAGCAGCGCATGGCTCAACACCGCCGCGCCCGAGCACCAGGCCTTGCGCCCGTTCAACTCGACCATGTGTCCCTGCGGACGGACGCGCACCCGGGCGTTTGGCGGTTCAGCGGCCCACATCCCCCACGTGCTGCCCGGTGTCGGCGAGCCACCCAACTGCTGGATGATTGCCAGCGCATCGGTATGGCCTTCGTACAACTTGCACAACCCCAGGTCATGCCCGCCGACCTCGGCCAACCGCTGGAAGCGTTCCAGCGTCTGGCCACTGCCTGGCAGCGGAAGCTGATCAAGCCCAGCCTCCACCAACGCCCGCAGGCACCGGCCTAGCGCCTGAGTATCGGCGTAGTCCGGTGGCTGGCGAGTGAGAAACGCTTGAAGGTCCATTTCACTCTTCTTCCTCATGCTGCAATTCGAACAGCAGCAGCGAACGCCCGGTGACGGAATATTCGTGACCGAACTCGAAGCGTTCCTGTCCGCGAATCGACGGTTGATTGGTGTCGACCATGCACGTCCAGTGATAGCCGTCCGGCACTTCCGGCAAGGTGAAGTTGACGATGTCGTGGTGCGCGTTGACCACCAGCAACAGGGTTGCGTTACCGCCCTTGCGGCGGATACCGGTTTCCTGGGCGCGGCCGTCCATCAACATGCCGAGGCAGCGGCCGTGCGGTTCTTCCCACTGCTCGGTGGACATTTCACTGCCATCCGGGGCGAGCCAGGTCACGTCCTTGACGCCGATGTCCTCGTTGTAATTACCCACCAGGAAGCGTCCGCGACGCAGGATCGGATAGGCCAGGCGCAACTTGATCAGGCGCTTGACGAACTTGAGCAGGGCCTTGCCGTCTTCGCTCAGGTCCCAATTGACCCAGCCGATGTCGCTGTCCTGGCAATAGGCGTTGTTGTTGCCTTCCTGGGTCCGGGCGAACTCGTCGCCGGCCACCAGCATCGGGGTGCCTTGGGACAGCAGCAGCGTGGCGAAGAAATTGCGCATTTGCCGCTGACGCAGTTCATTGATTTCCGGATCGTCAGTCGGGCCTTCGACGCCGTGGTTCCAGGACAGGTTGTTATTGCTGCCGTCCTGATTGTTCTCGTCGTTGGCTTCGTTGTGCTTGTCGTTGTACGACACCAGGTCATTGAGGGTGAAACCGTCATGGGCGGTGATGAAGTTCAACGAGGCATAGGGCCGTCGGCCGCGCTGATTGAACATCTCGCCGGACGCCGTCATGCGGCTGGCGAAGTCGGCCAGTTGGCCGTCATCGCCTTTCCAGAACGCGCGCACGGTGTCGCGGAACTTGTCGTTCCACTCGACCCAGCCCGGTGGAAAACCGCCGACCTGATAACCGCCGGGACCGCAATCCCAAGGCTCGGCGATCATCTTCACCTGGCGCAGCACCGGGTCCTGGCGGCAGGCCACGAGGAAGCTGTGACGTTCGTCGAAGCCTTCGTGGTAGCGGCCGAGGATGGTCGCCAGGTCGAAGCGGAAACCGTCCACGTGCATTTCCGTGGCCCAATAGCGCAGGGAGTCGGTGACCATTTGCAGCACGCAAGGGTGACTCAAGTCGAGGGTGTTGCCGGTGCCGGAATCGTTGATGTAGTAGCGCTTGTCATCGGGCATCAAACGGTAATACGAGGCGTTGTCGATGCCGCGCATGGACAGGGTCGGCCCTTGTTCGTTGCCCTCGGCGGTGTGGTTGTAGACCACGTCGAGGATCACTTCCAGATTGGCTTCGTGCAGGTGCGCGACCATCTCCTTGAACTCGGCGATCTTGCCGCTGGCCAGGTAACGCGGGTCCGGGGCAAAGAAGGCGATGCTGTTGTAGCCCCAGTAATTGGTCATGCCTTTGTGCAACAGGTGCTGGTCGTTCACGAAAGCGTGGATCGGCAGCAACTCCACCGAGGACACCCCGAGCTTGCGAATGTGTTCCAGCACGTCATCGACCATCAACCCGGCGAAGGTGCCACGCACGTTCTCGGGGACCGAAGGGTGGCGCATGCTGATGCCGCGTACATGGGTTTCATAAATGATCGTCTTGTCCCACGGCACGCTGACGCGATGGTCGTTGCCCCAGGTGTGAGCCGGGTCGATCACCTTGCACTTGGGGACAAACGGTGCGCTGTCGCGTTCATCGAAACTCAAATCGGCGTCAGGATGCCCGATGGTGTAGCCGAACAACGCTTCGGACCATTTCAGCTGGCCGACCAGTTGTTTTGCATAGGGGTCGATCAGCAGTTTGTTGTGGTTGAAACGATGACCGTTGGCCGGGTCGTAGGGGCCATAGACACGGTAGCCGTAAATCAGCCCTGGGTGGGCGTCGGGCAAATAGCCGTGGTAGATCTCGTCGGTGTATTCCGGCAGTTCGATACGTTCGAGTTCGACCTCGCCGGCATCGTCGAAGATGCACAGTTCGACTTTGGTGGCGTTGGCGGAAAACAAGGCAAAGTTGACCCCCAGACCATCCCAGGTCGCACCCAGCGGGAAGGGCAAGCCTTCACGGATTCGCGAGGCCTCGGCGTGAGGTTCTGGCGCGGCTTTCTTTGGATTGGACATAGATGCTCCTGCAAAAAGGGGATTCTTTGTAGGAGCGAGGCTTGCCCGCGAAGGCGGTGTTTCAGTCACAGTTGAATCGACTGACATGCCGCCTTCGCGGGCAAGCCTCGCTCCTACAGGTTTTTCGTGGGCGAGCAAGCCCACGGTGGCCAGGGGGCTGGCCACGAGGTCAATCAGGACGCGATAGTGAAGCGTCAGACAGCAGGCGGTTTGCGCGCTGCTTTAGGCTTCTTCTCGGCAGCTTTTTCGCCGGGCGGAATCACCTTAGAAGCCGCTGCAGGCTTGGCCTTGGCTTTCGGCTCGGGCACCTTGCCATTGGCTTTGGCCACAGCAGGCTTGGCAACCGTTTTACTGCCGGCAGCCTTGGGCAATTTTTTGGGGGCCAGGGCTTCGGCTTCAGCCAGCTTGCACGCCATCTCCCAATGCCGGGCGTCCTGGCCCTCAGGCTTACCTTCCGATTCCCAGATTTGATAGGCAAATTCGCGAACGCGTTTATCGTCGGTACTCATCGCAATACTCCTGAACTGAACTCAAGCTTGGGTAAACGTTTGAATAAAGAGATTGACCGGGAAATCCCCCAGCGCGGCGCTGATGTTCAGCTCCCTGTGGTGTGTGACTGCGGTGCTCGAGAAAAGTCCCTTCAGATTTTCCTCGGAGGCGGTGAACGGTAATTTCACCCGTGTATCGCCCCAGCGCAGCGCGTCAACCCGGGGTTCGGCACTGTTTTCCAGCAGCGGGGCGCATCGAATCGGTACGATCACGATGGCCCGTTTTCCCTGATGTTCGCGAGCAAAGGCCAGCACTCGGTGAGCCTGGCTGCCCACGACCTCAAGGGCTTGATACGTCCCTCGTCGAAACAGCTCCGCATGCTCGGCCCGCAGGTTCAACACCTGCTTGATCAGGGTTTGCTTGATGTGCCCGTCACGCCAGTTGGTCAACAGGTCAGGCAGATTCAACGGCACCTGCATCGCCTGTTGGCGGCTCACGTAATCCACCGGCCGGCGGTTGTCCGGGTCCACCAGCGAGAAGTCCCAGTACTCGTTGCCCTGGTAGAGGTCCGGGATCCCCGGCACGGTCATGCGCAGCAAGGTTTGCGCCAACCCGTTGAGGGCACCGGGGACGGCGATGCTCTTGGCGGCTTTGCTGAGTGCGGTGCACAAGAGCTCGCCTTCAGGGCTGAGCAGCAAGCGTTGCAGGAATTGCTGAACGGCGTTTTCGTAAGCCTCGTTCGGCGCGCTCCAGCTGCTTTGCAATTTGGCTTCACGCAAGGCTTTTTGTTGCCACTGCCACACCCGTTGAGTGTAGTTCTCCAGCGCCGGTTGATCGTAACCGTGCAAATCGAGTGGCCAGCTGCCGAGGAGCGCTTGATACAGGATCAATTCATCGCCCGCCGAGGGCATCTGGTCGTCTTCACGCAGGGGCCGGGCAAGTGTCCGCCACAGCGGGACCTGCTCGGCGTACCAGGCGCTGCGTTCACTCAACACCGCCAACCGCGCGCGGGTGTCTTCGCCGCGTTTGTGGTCGTGGGTGGCGGTGGCCAGCAGGTTGTCCGGAAACTGCTCCAGGCGATTGATGCAGACGGCATGGAAATCGGCGACCGGCGCACTGAATTGCTCGGTGCTGAAGCCCACATCATTGCGCGACAGCAGCACCGCTGAGCGATAGAACGCGGTGTCTTCCACAGCCTTGGCTGCGGCGGGTGAAGTCAGTTGCTGGAACCGCACACAGGCATGCTTGAGGATCTTGCGCTGACGACCCACCGGGCGTTTGCGCCACGGCTCACCGCCGAGCCAACCGGCCAGGCAATCGAGCACCGGCCAATCGGCCTCGCCGAGGGTCTGCCGGGCACCGTCCATGGCCTGCTGGAAAAACACATCGTCTTCGGCAGAACGGCCACGCGGGCTGATGTAGGTGCGGTACACCGGGAAATGCACGATCAGTTCCTGCAACGCCCGACGGATCGCGCCCAAGGTCAGGTCGCGGGTCATCAGATCGTCCCGAGCCACTTGCAGCAACGCCTGGGCCACACTCTCGAAATCGCCGGCCAAGGAGCCGTTGAGAATCTGCTGGCGCGCCAATTGCGCTTCCTGACGGAAGTCGGCGGGCCGTTCGCTGAAGCGATTCCACAGTTCACCCAGAACCTTTTCACCCTCGGGATCGTGCTGCAGCAACGACAACTGGTTCATGAATTCGTAACCGGTGGTGCCGTCCACCGACCAGTCGCGGTGCAGGGTTTCACCTTCACCGAGAATCTTCTCCACGTAAATCGGCAGGTGTCGATCGGGAGACAGCGTATCGACCCGACGCCGTAGTTTGCGGCAATAGCCGCGCGGGTCGGCGAGGCCGTCGATGTGGTCGATGCGCAGACCGTCGACCAGGCCTTCAGCCACCAACTCGAAGATTTTCGCGTGGGTCGCTTCGAACACGGCGGGACGTTCGACCCGCAGGCCGCCCAATTCGTTGACATCGAAAAAACGCCGCCAATTGATGTCATCCGCCGCCGTGCGCCAACTGGCCAGCCGATAGCTTTGGCGTTCGAGCAGGTTGTGCAGCCGCTTAAAACCATCGGGCGTCAGCGAATCGTAGGCACTGAGATTCTGCTGAATGCACTGCAGGATCGCAGGGTCACTGGCCAGTTCGCGCAGCTCTGCCTTCAGCGGTTGCGCCAGGCTGTGCGAGTCGGTCTGGTAGCTCAAAGCACTGAAACGGTCGGCGAGAAACTTGAGTTGCTCGTCGTCGGTTCGCAGCAGTTCACCGTAGCTCGACGGGCAGATCGGGAAATGATGCTCGTAGTGCTCGACATAAAACGCACCGCGTTGTGCATCAAAGCGCAACGGCAGGGTGCCGTCCTGCAAGGCGACGCCGTAATCGCTGCCAAGGAAAGGCAGCAGCAACTGGCCCTCCATCAGCGGGTCTGGCGAGTGCCACTGAATGTCGAAAAACTCGCCGTAAGGGCTCAGGCGTCCCCATTCCAGCAAGTCCAGCCACCAAGGGTTATCACTACCGCCGACGGCCATGTGGTTGGACACGATATCGAGGATCATCCCCATCTTGTGTTCGCGCAGGGCCGCAACCAGGCGGCGCAGGGCCGCTTCACCGCCCAGCTCAGGGTTGACCGTGGTCGGGTCCACCACGTCGTACCCGTGCATTGAACCGGCGCGGGCAGCAAGCAGTGGCGAGGCATAGACGTGGCTGATGCCCAGGCTGGCAAAGTACGGCACCAACGGCACGGCTTGATCCAGCGTGAAGCCTTTATGGAATTGCAGGCGCAACGACGCGCTAAGCGGCAGCGGTTGTATTGACTGATTCATTGGTCACGCTCGCCAGCCTGAAGTCGCGCGCAGGCGAGCAATTCCAGGCGCCGCGAGGCGTCCGGGTCATCGAGCAGCGCTTCACTGCTGCCCGGCAAGCGCCGCGACCAGTTGGGGTGCGTGTCGATGGTGCCGGGCAGGTTGGCCTGTTGTTCGATGCCCAGGGCATCTTCCAGTGGCAGCAACACCAGCGGTGCCCGGGTATGCCCGAGAAAGCGTACCGCCGCGTCCAGTATCTGGTCCGTCTCATGGGATTCTTCGCGGAAGTTCTGCGGGTCCTCGCTCAGCACGCGACGCAGGCCTTCACGCTCGCGCTCACGGTGATGGCGCCATTCGATTTCACCCGTGGCATCGACCAGGCCCAATCGGGCGTTCCAGTCGATGTCACGGCCATGCCACCAGCCATTGAGCGTCGGCAGGTCATGGGTGCTGGTGGTCGCGAGGGCGTTGTCCGGCCAGTCGAGAATCGATTTGAAGTGCGCGTTGTCCTGTTCAAACAGCAGCACGCGCATGCCGAGGATCGAGCGGGCGATGAGTTTTTCCCGCAGACCATCGGCCACCGTCCCCAGGTCTTCGCCCAGTACGATCGCCTGATGGCGATGGGATTCAAGGCTGAGCAGGCGCAGCAGGTCGTCCACCGGGTAATACAGGTAGGCGCCGTCGGCGGGCGGCGAGCCATTGGGGATCACCCACAGCCGTTGCAGGCCCATGACGTGATCAATGCGCAAGCCGCCGGCGTGGGCGAAATTGGCCCGGAGCATTTCGATGAAGGCGCGAAAGCCGTTGCGCACCAGGCCTTCAGGAGAGAACGCGGAAATGCCCCAGCCCTGGCCGGTGCGGTTGAGAATGTCCGGTGGCGCTCCCACCGTCAGTGAGGCGAGCAGTTCGTCCTGGCGACTCCACGCCTGACTGCCACCGCCGTCGGCACCCACCGCCAGATCAGCGATCAGCCCAATGCTCATCCCCGCGCTGCGGGCGGCGGTTTGTGCGCGCTCCAGGCAACGGGTGATCAGCCATTGGCTGAATGCGAAGAAGCCAATGCGACCGGCGTTCTCTTCGGCAAATTCGGCGAGGGCGGCGCTGCGCGGGTCGCGCCATTGTTCCGGCCACTCGCGCCAGTCGAGGGTTTCACCCTTGGTGGCGCGCGCTTCTTGTATGGCTTCGAAGCGGCAGTGGTTTTCCAGTGCCTCACCGGCCGCGTGGCGGAAACTGCTGAAATCGGCATGCAACGGGTGTTCGCCCTGGACGAAGCCTTCATACAAGGCTTGCAGCAAACGATGCTTGGCTTCGGCGGCCACGGGCCAGTCAATCAGCGGCTGTTCTTCCAGGTGTTGCAGTTCGGCAGCGAGGCCGGTGGCGTCTATCGCGGCACGCCACGCGCGCTCGCCGAGAATAGCGCCCGGCGCAGCGTAGAGGCTGTTGAGAAACAACCGGCTGGACGGTGAATACGGGCTGTAGCGTTGGGTGTCGCTGCCAAACATCGCGTGCAGCGGACTGATCGCCAGCGCCTCGGCACCGCGTTCGCCGGCCACTCGAGCGAGGTCTTCCAGCGCCTGGGTATCGCCGAACCCGCCATCGCCGGCGCGACGCAGCGAGTACAACTGCACGCTGAGGCCCCAGGTGCGTGGGATCGGACTGTCGACGGCATCGCCGACGCTGTAGCAACGCGCCGGTGCCACGGCCAGGGTAAATGATTGTCCGTCGATGCTGACGTGCTGATACCCGACCGGAACCAGGCCGGGCAGTTGGGCCTCGGCGTCCAGTTTCAAGTTTAGTCGTGAGCCATCTTCAAGGTGGATCTCGCACGGCGATTCCGGTTCAAAGAAATGCGCCAGGTCGAGGTTGACGCCGAAATCGGCGGTAATGAGCGGCGGCAGATGCCGGGTCTGTTGCACCTCCTGCAATTGCAGGAGGCTGGCGTCGATTTCCTGTGCGGTGCTGGCCGGGTGGCCGAGTCCGATCAGGACATTGCGCAATACCGAGGGGGCGACTTTCTGCGGGCGGCCGTTGGCGTCGATCCAGTCGACTGCCAAACCGGCACGGCCGGCCAGTATTTCCAATTGCGCATCACTCATTGGCGCTCTCCATCCGGGGGTAGCAAGGGGGCTGCGGCCGTGAGGCTGACTAGCGCGCAATACGGGGCAAGGGTGCCCTGTTCCAACAGGCCGGCTGACTGAGGCGGCGTTTCGAACAACAACCTGGCGTCGGCCTGTGGGGAGTGGACCACTGGCTTGTCGCTGAGGTTCAGGTCAATGCGCAGCTGACGGCCATTGCCCAGTCGCCAGCGCGCTGTCACTGCACCTTCGCCCAACACCTCGGCACCGAGGGCTTGAGCGCCCGGCAGGTGGGGGATGATGTGGTCGTGGCGAATCCGCAGCAGTTGGTGATACAGCCCCTGCATGGCCGATTGCCGGGTGGCGGTCAGTTTTGGCCGCGACGCTTCAAAGGTCTGAGGCGCGTTAGGATCAGGGATCTGTTCGCGTCTATGAGGATCGGCAAAGGCGCTGAAGGCCGCGAATTCATTCCGTCGCCCTTCGCGGACCAGCTCCGCCAGCTCACCGTGATGGCTGGTGAAAAACAGGAAGGGCTCTTCGGCCGCGAATTCGTCGCCCATGAACATCAGCGGGATCATCGGCGACAGCAGCAACAGCGCGGTCGCCGCTTTCAGGGCTTCGAGGGGAGCCAATTGATGCAAGCGTTCGCCGAAGGCACGGTTGCCGATCTGGTCATGGTTCTGCAAAAACAGCACGAACGCGCTGGGCGGCAGGTGACCGCTGGGCTCGCCCCGGGTTGTCCCGTGGCGGGTCACGTGGCCCTGAAACACGAAGCCCTGGCTCAGGCAGCGCGCCAGTTTTTCCGTGGGGTTGTCGGCATAGTCGGCGTAGTAGGCGTCGGTTTCACCGGTCAGCAAAACATGCAAGGCGTTGTGGCCGTCATCGTTCCACTGCGCGTCGAATCCTTCCTCCAGCAGGCTGGCCTGGTTGTGTTCGTTCTCGACCGTCAGCCAGACGTGCCGCGCCGGGTTGGTTTGCTCGCGAACCGTCTGCGCCAGTTCCTGAAGAAAGTCCGGGCTCTCAATGGCGTGCACGGCATCCAGGCGCAGACCATCGAAGCGGTATTCCAGCAACCACATCAGCGCATTGTCGATAAAAAAGTCCCGCACTTCTCGGCGCCGGAAATCGATGGCCGCGCCCCAAGGCGTGTGCTTGTCTTCGCGAAAAAAGCCCTTGGCGTAGTGATGCAGGTAATTGCCGTCCGGGCCGAAGTGGTTGTAGACCACGTCGAGAATCACCGCCAGGCCATGGCCGTGGGCGGTGTCGATCAGGTGTTTAAGTTGTTCGGGAGTGCCATAGGACGATTGGGGCGCGTAGGGCAGAACCCCGTCGTAACCCCAGTTGCGATCGCCGGGGAACTGCGCCAGCGGCATCAGCTCGATCGCGGTGATGCCCAGGTCAACGAGGCGTGCCAGGTGCTTCTCGACTTCACTGAAGCCGCCGAGCGCACCGACATGCAATTCGTAGATGACCGCCTCGTTCCAGGGGCGGCCGGTCCAGGCGCTGTTCTGCCATTGATAGGCGAGTGGATCGACCACCACGCTGTGGTCGCCGATATCGCCGGCCTGCGCGCGGGAGGCCGGGTCCGGCACTTCCAGCTCGCCATCGATGTTGTAGCGGTAACGCGTACCCGCCGTGCAACGGGTCTTGATCACGAACCAGCCATCAGCCTGAGGCAGTAGCGGCAAGGATTGTCCATCTTCCAGTTCGACACTGACGTAAAACGCATCTGGCGCCCACAAGGCAAAACGCGTGTGTTCTGCGTCCAGCATGATTGCGCCGTGGGGCCAGGTCTCAAGGGTCCGTAACGGCATCGTTGAAAACCTCTTTTTACTGTTTGCCCGATTTACCCAGGGCTTTGGCGACCAGTCGTTCGTATAGTTCGGCGTAGGGTTCAACCGCCTTGCACCAGTTGAACGGCGCGGCCATGGCGCGGCACCGCATGGCGCTGAGCAGGCCGGGGAAGGCGAAGACCTTGAACGCGCGGCTCAGGGCTTCTTGATAGCTCTCCACCGTGGATTCGTCGAACAGGAAACCGGTCACGCCGTTTTCGATGGTGTCGGCCAGACCGCCGGTATTGCGGGCCACCGGCAGCGAGCCGAAGCGCTGGGCGTACATCTGGCTCAAGCCGCATGGCTCGTAACGCGACGGCATCAACAGGAAATCACTGCCGGCGAACATGCGACGGGCGTCGGTTTCATTGAAGCCGATGCGCACGCCGATTTGCCCGGGGAAGCGCAGGGCGAGTTCCCGCATGGCTTGTTCTTCTTCGGGCTCGCCACGACCGATGATCGCGATCTGGCCCCCGTTGTTGACGATGTATTCGGAGACCGCTTCGGTCAGGTCCAGGCCTTTCTGATAGACCAGGCGCGAGACCACGGCGAACAGCGGGCCTTCGGAGTCTTCCAGGCCGAACAGGTCGCGGACATGGGCGGCGTTGACTGCTTTGCCGTCCCAGTCGCCGATGCCGAACGGGCAGAACAGGTGCGGGTCGGTGGCGGCGTCCCAGCTTTCATCGATGCCATTGGGAATACCGCTGAGCAGGCCTTGCTGGGTCTTGGCGGCGAGAAAGCCGTCGAGACCGCAGCCGAAGGCCGGCGTGGTGATTTCCTGGGCGTAAGTGGCGCTGACGGTGGTGATGTGGCTCGAATAGGCCATGCCGGCCTTGAGGAACGACATCTTGCCGTAGAACTCCATGCCTTCCTGTTGCAAGGCATGGTTGGGAATACCGAGTTCAGGGCACGAGCCCAGGCTGGTGACGCCTTGATAGGCCAGGTTGTGAATGGTGAAGAGCGTCGGGGTGCGCTGTCCACGCCAGTGCATGTACGCTGGCGCCAGGCCGGCTGGCCAGTCATGGGCATGCACCAGATCCGGGCACCAGTGGATTTGTGCCAGATTGGCGGCGATATCGGCGGCGGCCAGGCCCAGGCGGGCGAAACGAATGTGGTTGTCCGGCCAATCGCGGCCGTTGTTGGCGCCGTAAGGCGAACCTTCGCGCTCGTAGAGTTCGGGGCAGATCAACACGTAAATGACCAGACCGTCCGGCATGTCCATGCGTCCGATCTTGCAGGGTGGCAGTGCGGCGTGCCCACCCAGTTCACCGATGATATGGATCGGGTTTTCACTGTGCAGCACTTGCGGGTAACCGGGGATCAGCACCCGCACATCGTGCAGATGAGACATGGCCCGAGGCAGCGCTGCGGAAACGTCACCCAGGCCGCCGGTCTTGACCAGATCGGCGATCTCGGAGGTGACGAACAATACCTTCTTTCTGTTCGGATTCTGACTGGCAGCCGGTGACAGCGTTTTGGTGCCTGGTACGCTGATCGATTTGGCGCTCGGAGCATTCACGGCGCTTGATTCGCCGACCTGCTGATGAGCACGCTCTCCCTGAATATCTAAAGCCGCACTAATCATATGAATCTCCCGTGTTGTTGATCTAATTCTAGGTCTGGCACCAACGGTGTTCGTGGCCAAATCCTGTGGCCGGGCGCAAACGCGCTTCGCATCGGTGAGCAAATGCTGCCCCATGCGCTAATGCAGAAAGGGTGAAGGGGCCGTTGCAAGGAATGCACCAGTCGCTGAGGCCCTACCTTTAACCTGACCCTTGGGCAGGACCGAAAGTTTCGAGTTTTTTACCACCAGATGACTGACCGGTTTTACCTCGCGAAAATGAGTCTAGGCCAGATCCTAGAGCGGGGCAGGTCAAGTGGCGAAATTGTTCGACAATCGGTGGGGAGAGGGTAAAGGCACAACGCTTGTAGGGGGAAACGCACCGACGAAGGGCAGGTTTATTTTTCGGTATGGGTCAAAACGGGACTGGCAAGTCACGGTAATGGGCGTGGTTTACGGGGTTTTGCACCATTGCAGTGCGAGGTGTGTCAGGTGTGAGGGCCTCATCGCGAGCTGGCTCGCTCCCACAGGATCGCGGTCATCTGTGGACTATTTTCACTGCAAGCCGCTCCCACCTTGAAATGCGGTCCACTGTGGGAGCGAGCCTGCTCGCGAAAAATCTCAAGCCGTGCGCGGTTTGCGCCCTGAAACAAAATGACTCACATCATTGAACCCTGGCGTCGATGAATGCCCCGGCGTGACCAGCGAATCAATGAACGCCTCGTCTTCAGCCGTGATTTTCACTGCCTGCGCCTTGGTGTACGCATCCCATTGCTCCTCGGTGCGCGGTCCGACAATCGCCGATGTCACGGCGCTGTTGTTCAACACCCAGGCAATGGCGAACTCGACAATGCCCACGCCACGTTCCTGCGTGTACCGTTGAATCTGCTGGGCAATACGCAACGACTCCACTCGCCATTCGGTTTCCAGAATGCGTTTGTCAGCGCGACCGGCGCGGCTGTTGGCGTCCGGTTTCACGTCCGGCGCATATTTGCCGCTGAGCACTCCGCGCGCAAGCGGACTGTAAGGCACCACGCCCAAACCATAGTTTTGCGCGGCAGTGATCTGCTCGGTCTCGGCCTGACGGTTGACGATGTTGTACAGCGGCTGACTGATCACCGGCCGATCAACACCCAACTGGTCCGCCACCCGGATCACCTCGGCAATCCGCCAGCCACGGTAGTTCGACAGACCCCAGTACCGGATCTTGCCCTGGCGAATCAGATCGCCAATCGCCGACACGGTCACTTCCAGCGGCGTGTTGTGGTCTTCGCGGTGCAGGTAATAGATGTCGAGGTAGTCAGTGCCCAAACGCGTCAGGCTGGCATCAAGGCCATTGAAAATATGCTTGCGGCTCAACCCGCTGCGGTTCGGCACACCGTCCACCGGTCCAAAGCCGACCTTGGTCGCCAGCACCCATTCGTGACGGTTGCCGGCAATCGCTTCTCCGACAATCTCTTCGGAACGGCCGCCGGTGTAGACGTCCGCAGTGTCGATGAAATTGATGCCCTGGTCCCAAGCCTTGTCGATGATCCGCAGGGAATCTTCGGTACTGGTCTGTTCGCCGAACATCATGGTGCCCAAGGTCAGGGTCGACACCTGTAAACCCGAATGACCCAGCGTGCGATAACTCATGAGGAAATCCTTTTACCGTGGGAAAGCTTCAATCAAATACCAGAACGCCTGCGCGTCGAAAAGTGAATTTATACGCAAAGTGCATGACAACGTTCTTGCAGAAACGCTTGCAACACCTTGACCCGCTCCGAGACCTGCACCCGATGCGGGCACAGCAAATTGAACGGCACGCTTTCGCCTTGCCAGTCATCAAACAGCGTCACCAGCCGCCCGGCCTGCACATCGGCGGCGACATCCAGCCAGGCTTTATAAGCAATGCCATGCCCGGCCAACGCCCAGCGACGGGCGACTTCGCCGTCGTCGGTGAGGTAGTCTCCGCGCACCTCAACCTCCAACACTTCATGCTGCCGACTGAAACGCCAACAGTTATAAGGCCGGCCGTTACGCAGGTAGAGCAGGGCGCTGTGCTCGCCGAGGTCCGCCGGCGTTTTCGGCGTGCCGTGGCGGGCGAGGTAATCGGGACTGGCGCAGGCCACACGACGATGCCCCGGCAGAATCGGCAACGCCACCAGCGTCGAATCGCTGGGCACGCCGAAACGCAACGCGACGTCGACGGTTTCGCGAAAGAGGTCTGAGTGGCGGTCATTGAGCAGCAGTTGCAGCTGGATATTCGGGTGCTGGCGCTTGAAGTCATCCAGCCACGGCAACAACACATTACGCCCGAAGTCCGACGGCGCGGCCAGTTGCAACACGCCGCTCAAGCCTTGGGTTTGAGGCTTGAGGGCCTGTTCACCTTCCGCCAGGGCGGCCAAGGCCAGACGCACGCTTTCCAGATAACGCCGGCCTTCCTCGGTCAGGCGCATGCTGCGCGTGGAGCGCGCGAACAGGCGGATGCCGAGGCGGGTTTCCAGGCGTTTGAGGGCGATGCTGGCAGCGGCAGGGGTGAGTTCCAAAGTACGGGCGGCGGCGGAGATGCTGCCGGAGTCGGCGGTGCGAACGAAGATCTCCAGGTCGAGAATCGAGCTCATGGGTAAAAATCCTTTAAAGATCCGGCGCTTTTACCGTCATATTTTGTTGATTCGCAAGCACATGCTTGAGATCGAAGCGACGCGTCGCTCCCATACGGGATGTACCACTTGTCGGGAAAGCACCTCCACCTGTCATTTATGACAGTAGCCAATCGCCGTGACTCACACCTTAAATAACTCCGTCGCCCAGCCCCCCTCGACAGGAGTCTCCCCATGCTCGTGCAACCCGTCCGTCACCCCGTTTCCAGGCTGCTGCGTGAACCAGAAATCCCCGGTGCCCGTCTACTGGACTCTTCCACTGACGTCTGGGCAATCAACCGTGCCGCCGCCCTGGACAACTTCCCCATCAGCGGGCTCAAGGTCTACGTCCCGGCCTGGTCAAGCATGGGCAAAGGCGACAAGGTCGAGCTGCAGTTCAACGGCCAGGTGGTCAATCAGCACATCATCACCGACGACGCCGAAGTCGGTCAGCGAGTGACCTTGTGGGTCGAGCCCAGGCATTGGCTGACCGGGGCGCACACGCTGGCGTACCGGGTGACCCGTTTCAATCAGGGCGCCGAGACGTTTACGCCGGCGCTCAAGCTCTACGCC